>NC_021039.1:313942-345361 GCF_000210095.1 Ruminococcus champanellensis 18P13 = JCM 17042 | reverse complement strand
TCTGTACTGCGTGGGTGGAGCACGCAGAACATCAAAGACAACGTAAAAGAAAAAGGTCACCAACGGTAAAACGCTCCTGCGTGGGTGGAGTACGCAGAGCATCAAAGAACACAGAAAAGGAACAGGTCACCAAAGGGCAAAGCCGCAAAAAGCCACCCCGGAGGAAATGGCTGCAAGATAAAAAAGCCATATTTCACCGGCAGAATCCACAGGATTTCATCCCCATTCTTCCCGGTTTTGTGCGGTTTGAATCGGATTCTGTTAAGAATCGGGGAACATTCTTTTAATCACGGCTTTTTCGTGTATTTGTCTTGACGTGTAAGGGATTTTTTGATACAATGAAATAAATATGGGTATGCTCACAACTGCCCATAGGCTTCCAAAAAAGAAACAGGAGCTTGACGCTTGGACGTCAAACAGGATATATGAACAATCGGGAACAATACAAACGGATCGTTTACTTTTTTTCCACGCTCATCATCGTTGCGCTGCTGACGCTGGAATTTGCATTTACATGGTACACTGCATACAGCGACGTGATCGCTCTGCCCTTTTACCGGCGGGGCAACTGGGTACTGGTGCTGATCTATGCGGTGCTGTTTTTGATTATTCTCAAAGCCTCCGGAGGGTATAAGGTGGGGTATCTGAAGCGGGGAGATATGCTCTACTCCCAGATTTTATCCCTGGGGTTTGTGAACACCATTACTTATTTTCAGATCAGCCTGATCGGCAGACACCTGATGCCGGTGAAGCCCCTTTTGTGGATGACGCTCATCGACCTGGTACTGCTGATCTGCTGGGCGGTGCTGTCCAACCGGTTCTACTTCTGGCTGTATCCCCCACGGCGGCTCATCATCGTCTACGGCAGTCAGTCCGCCGCCCAGTTGGTCATGAAAATGAGCGAGCGGGTGGACAAGTATATGATCTGTGAGTCCATCAACATCGAGGCAGGACTGGATCGGATCAAGCAGGAAATGCGCCGGTTTGAAGGGGTCATCATCTGTGACATCGCCGGGGCGGAGCGGAACGATCTGGTGAAATACTGCTTTGAGACCTCCACCCGGGCGTATATCGCCCCGAAAATCTCCGATATTATTCTCCGGGGGGCGGAGGATATCCGGCTCTTTGATTCCCCCCTGCTGCTGTGCCGGAATTATGGTCTGACCTTTGAGCAGCGGCTTGCAAAGCGTACCTTTGACATCTGCGCAAGCCTTGCGGGACTGATCCTGCTTTCTCCGGTGATGCTGGTCTGCGCACTGGCGGTCAAATGCTACGACGGCGGCAGCATTTTCTACGCCCAGACCCGGCTCACCAAGGACGGCAAGCCCTTCCGGGTGCTGAAATTCCGCAGCATGATCGCAGACGCAGAAAAGGACGGCAAGCCCCGGCTTGCAGGAGAGGATGACGACCGGATCACGCCGGTGGGAAAATTCCTGCGGAAGTGCCGGCTGGACGAGCTGCCCCAGCTCATCAACATCCTCAAGGGGGAAATGTCCGTGGTAGGCCCCCGGCCGGAGCGTCCGGAGCTGACGGAGGAATACTGCCGGGATATGCCGGAATTCCGCTATCGGCTGAAGGTAAAGGCAGGGCTGACGGGCTATGCCCAGGTAACGGGTGTATACGACACCGTGCCCTTTGACAAGCTGAAAATGGATCTGATGTATATTGAGCATTACTCCATGCTGATGGATCTGCGGATCATTCTGATGACCATCAAGACCATGATCCTCCCCGGCAACACCAATGAAAAGCGACACATTCTTCCTGCAAGGGATGCACATAAAACGGACCGGGAACAGCAATAACCGGAAATCGAAGGCGGCACTGTCCGGAGAGGAACAGACCGCCGAAGGAAAGGAGCGCGGCGGAATCGCCGCAGCAAAACATGAAAACAACCGCAGTCATTATGGCAGGAGGCAGAGGCGAACGCTTCTGGCCCAAGAGCCGCACCAACCTGCCCAAGCAGTTTTTGTCCCTGACCAGCGACGGGGAGACCATGATCCAGAAAACCATCAAGCGGCTGGCGCCCCTGGTGGAAACGGAGGATATTTTCGTGGTGACCAACGCCGCCTACAAGCAGCTCGTTCATGAGCAACTGCCCCAGTTGCCCCAGGAAAACATCCTGGCGGAGCCCATGGCACGGAACACCGCCCCCTGTATCGCTCTGGCGGCAGCGGTGATCCGGAAGAAGTATGAGGACGCTGTGATGCTGGTGCTGCCCTCGGATCATCTGATCCAGTATGAGGAAATGTACACGGACACCTTAAAGCAAGCCATCCGGGTGGCAGAGCAGGGGGACAATCTGGTGACCATCGGCATCACCCCCACCTATCCGGAAACCGGCTACGGCTACATCAAGTTCCAGCGGGGCGGGGAGGATCTGCCCGGCGGCGTGTACCAGGTGGATTGCTTTGTGGAAAAGCCGGATCTAGACACCGCAAAGAGCTATCTTGCCTCCCGGAAGTATCTGTGGAACAGCGGCATGTTCGTGTGGAAGATCTCCACCATCACCGAGAATTTCCGGAAGCTGATGCCGGAGCTGTACACGGGCATGGACGCCATGACCGAAGCATACGGCACCCCGTCCTTTGACCAGGTGCTCCACGATCAGTTCGCCGCATTCCCCTCCGAATCCATCGACTTCGGGGTGATGGAAAAGGCGGAGCATATCTACACCCTGTCCGCAAGCTTCGGCTGGGACGATGTGGGCAACTGGCTGGCGCTGGAGCGGATCAACCAGACCAACGAATACGGCAACTACGTCACCGGGGACGTGATCACCATCAACACCAGCCGCAGCACCATCTGCGGCAGCAAGCGGCTCATTGCCGCTGTGGGCATCGAGGATCTGATCGTGGTGGATACGGACGACGCAGTGCTGATCTGTGCAAAGGACAGCACCCAGGACGTCAAGAAGGTCATCGAAAATCTCAGGATCTGCAACCGCAGAGAACTGATTTAATGAAAAGAGAGGATATACACATGAAAAATGCACTGATTACTGGTATCACCGGACAGGACGGTTCTTATCTGGCAGAGCTGCTGCTGGAGAAGGGCTACAACGTATACGGCATCATGCGCCGCAAGAGCGTGGTGGACTACGGCAACGTGGATCACATCAAGGACAAGCTGCACTTTATCTATGCGGACATGACCGATGAGATCTCCCTGATCAACGCAATGCGGATCTCCCAGGCGGACGAGGTGTACAACCTGGCGGCACAGTCCTTTGTGGCAACCAGTTGGGAGCAGCCCCTGGCAACCGCAGAGATCGACGCCATCGGCGTGACCAACATGCTGGAGGCTATCCGCACTGTCAAGCCCTCCTGCCGGTTCTATCAGGCATCCACCTCTGAAATGTTCGGACTGGTACAGGCAGTGCCCCAGTGCGAAACCACTCCCTTCTACCCCAGAAGCCCCTACGGGGTCGCAAAGCTGTACGGCCACTGGATCACCAAGAACTACCGGGAAAGCTACGGCCTGTTTGCATGCTCCGGCATTCTGTTCAACCATGAATCCGAGCGGAGAGGCAAGGAGTTCGTGACCCGGAAGATCACCGACGCTGTGGCACGGATCAAGCAGGGGGTTCTGGATCACGTTGAGCTGGGGAACATGGACGCAAAGCGGGACTGGGGTCACTCCAAGGACTATGTACGGGCAATGTGGCTGATGCTGCAGCAGGATGCGCCGGACGATTACGTCATTGCCACCAACGAGACCCGTACCGTGCGGGAATTTGTAGAGATCGCCTTTGCGCAGGCAGGCATCCAGGTACAGTGGCAGGGCACCGGCGTGGACGAGATCGGCATCGACAAGGCAACCGGCAAGACCATCGTCAAGGTGAACAAGGACTTCTTCCGTCCGGCGGAGGTACAGCTGCTGCTGGGGAATCCGGCAAAGGCGGAGGAAAAGCTGGGCTGGAAGCGGGAGATCTCCTTTGCAGAGCTGGTACAGCGCATGGTGGACAATGACATGGCGCTGGTGGAAAAAGAGCTGAAAGTGGCTGCACTGTAAGAGGACACGGCTTTGAGAATTGCATTTGACGCAGCGCCGCTGCTGGACGAGCATATGTCCGGCGTGGGGCACTGTGAGGCTGGGCTTGTGCTTGCCTTGCAGCGGCTCTACCCGGAGCATGCCTATATATTCAACTATTTTTCCGTCCGGGGCAGCGCCGGGAAGCGGCAGCGGCTGTCCCCCTACATGCTGCCGGGCAGTGAGACCAATACCCCCACCTTCTCCCCCCTGGTGTACCGGATGATGACACAGTTCATCCCGGTGCCCTACCGGTGGTTTTTCGGGAACAAGGCGGACATTACCCACTACTTCAACTACATTGTACCCCCGGGGGTATCCGGCAGAACCCTGGTGACGGTGCATGACATGGTGATCCGGGCGTTTCCGGAAACCATGCGTGCCCGGACAAAGACCCTGCTGCGGGTGGGACTGGAGCGGTCTATGAAGCGGGCGGATCGGATCATCACCGTATCGGAGTTTTCCCGGCAGGAGATCCTCAAATACTACCCCAGATACGAGGACAAGATCCGTATCGTCAAGTGCGGAGTGGATCTGGACAAGTTCCAGCCGGCATCCCCGGAGGAGATCGAACGGGTGCGGAGCAGCGTGGGACTGCCGGAGGAATATTTCCTGTTTATGGGGAATGTGGAACCGAGAAAGAACCTGCTGCGGCTGATCCAGGCTTATGCAAAGCTGTCGGAGCGGATGCCCCAGGTGCCGAAGCTGGTAGTGGCAGGGGCAAACGGCTGGCGCAACAGCGAGATCTATGAATCCGTCCAGAAGCCGGAGCTGATCGACCGGGTGCAGTTTACCAACTACATTCCGGAGGGGGATCTGCGGGGACTGGTGTGCGGCGCAACCGCATTTCTGTTCCCGTCGGTGTATGAGGGCTTCGGGATCCCGCCTCTGGAGGCAATGGCATGCGGCGTACCGGTGATGGCATCCAAAACCGCATCCCTGCCGGAGGTAACGGGGGACTGCGCCGTGCAGATCGATCCCTATGACCTGGACAGCATGGCGCAGGGCATGGAACAGCTGTACACGGACGCTGCTCTGCGGCAGGATCTGGCTGCCCGGGGACGGGAGCGTGCAAAGACCCTGACCTGGGACGCTGCGGCGCAGGATCTGATGCAGGTGTATCAGGAGCTCATATAAGGAGGCACCCATGGCAGGACTGCGGATCTTGCAGGTGAATAAATTCTATCCTCCCCACATCGGGGGCATCGAAACCGTGGTGCAGCAGGTGTCCGAAGGGCTGAAGGATCGGGCACAGGTGTCCGTACTGGTATGCCAGCCCCGGGGCAAGGGCATCCGGGAGGAATACGGCGGCGTATCCGTCACCCGGTGCAGCACCTGGCGGACGGTGGCATCCTGTCCTGTATCCTTTTCCTTTTTCCGGGCATTTCGCCGGATGGCAAAGGAGGCGGACGTGATCGAGTGCCACCTGCCCTTCCCCCCGGCGGATCTGGCATGCCTGCTGTCCCGGACAAGGAAACGGGTGGTCATCGCCTGGCACAGCGATGTGGTCAAGCAGAAAAGGCTGCTGACGCTGTACAAGCCCATTCTCCGTCGGTTTTTACGCCGGGCGGACGCCATCATCGTTGCCACACAGGGGCATATTGACAGCTCCGCCTTTTTGCAGCCCTATCGGGACAAGTGCGTGGTGATCCCCTACGGCATTGACACTGCCGCTTATCTGCATGCCCCGGCGGCACCCATTCTCACGGAAAAGCTCCAGGGCAAGCCACTGAAAAAGCTGCTGTTTGTAGGGCGGCTGGTGTATTACAAGGGGGTGGATGTGCTGCTGCGGGCATTTGCCAGGACGGAGGGCTGCGCCCTGTTTTTGGCGGGAGAAGGGGTGCTGGAGCCGCAACTGCGGCAGGAGGCACAGGAGCTGGGCGTGGCTGACCGGGTCTTTTTCCTGGGCAGGCTGTCGAACTCGGATCTCCGTGCCGCCTTCCGGGACTGCGATCTGTTCGTGCTGCCCTCGGTGGCAAACAGCGAGGCCTTCGGCATTGTGCAGCTAGAGGCCATGGTATACGGCAAGCCGGTCATCAACACCGCCCTGCCTACGGGAGTGCCCCTGGTGAGCCTGGACGGGGAAACCGGGCTGACGGTGCCCCCGGGGGATGAAAACGCCCTGGCGGACGCCATCCGCACCTTAGCGGAGGATGACGACCGCCGGGAAGCATACGGGGCGGCGGCACAGCGCCGGGTGCTGGAGGAGTTTGAGCTGCACAGCATGATCGACAGGGTGTACCGGGTTTTGGCGGATCACATCGAAACAGAAGAAAGGGGCATGGACAAATGAACACGCTGGTCATCGGCGGCGGCGGCTTTGTGGGCGCCTATCTCATTGCGGAGCTGAACGCCGGAGGGCATCGGGTACATGCCACAAAGCTGCCCGGAGAGGAGATCCGGGGCACCTGTACCATACATGATCTGGATATTTTACAGCCGGAGGCGGTCAGCGCCCTGCTGGAGCAGTTGAAGCCGGACTGGATCTTTCATCTGGCGGCGCAAAGCTCCGTGGCGCTTTCCTGGAAGCGTCCCCAACTGACGGTGGACGTGAACGTCAAGGGCACGCTGAACCTGCTGGAGGCGGTACGGCGGCTGGCGCATCAGCCCAGAGTGCTGCTGATCGGCTCCGGGGAGGAATACGGGCCGGTGCACTGCTGCCCGGTGGGGGAGGATACCCCCCTGCATCCGGGAAATGTATACGCCGCCACCAAGGCGTGTCAGGGGATGCTGGGGGAGATCTACGCCAAGGCATACGGCATGGATCTGCTCTGCGTCCGGGCGTTCAACCACGTTGGCCCGGGGCAGGCACCCATGTTCGTGGTGTCGGATTTCTGCCGGCAGACCGCAGCCATTGAGCTGGGGCAGCAGGAACCGGTGATCCGGATCGGGAATCTGTCTGCGAAGCGGGATTTCACCGATGTGCGGGACGTGGTGCGTGCCTATGTGCTGCTGGCGGAAAAGGGCATCGCCGGCAGGGTCTATAACGTGGGCAGCGGCAAGGCGGTGGAGATCCGGGGGATCCTGGATCTGATCCTTGCCCAGTCCGGTGCGAAGATCCAGGCGGAAACTGACCCGGCAAAGCTGCGGCCGGTGGATGTACCGGTGGTGGAGGCGGATATCCGCCGGTTGCAGGAGGATACGGGCTGGCAGCGGCAAATCCCTCTGGAGCAGACCATCCGGGACACCCTTGCCTATTGGCGAACAGAATTGGCGAAATAAGAAACAGCCGGGGAGCAGACGCTTTCCGGCTGTCTTGACAACGGCAAGGTTTTATGCTACTGTTAGATGGGGAAAACACGTTGAAAGGATACGGAAACCATGAGAAATATGAAACGGGCGGCAGCTCTGGGCGCAGCACTGGTACTGTGCGTGAGCTGCTTTGCCGGCTGCGGCAGTAAGGACAGCAGCGGCAATACAAGCAATCCCACCTCCAGGACAGCCATGGAGGATCTGGACTACGGGGCGACCCTGCGGATCGACAAAAAGGCATACGGGGTGCCTATGCAGTACGACAAGCGGTTTTTTGAGGATGAGGCATCCTTGCAGGTGATCGGGAACTACTACCGTTCCATTGCGGAAAATGATTCCGCCCTGTTTGAACAAGTGCAGCTGCCGGCGTACCTGGATTACACCATCAAGACCGTGCATAAGTCGGAATTTACCACGGCGGAGCTGGTGCAAGCCACCCACGATAGCTGGAAGGAGCATATGGACGGGGACTTTGCCATTTCCCTGGTGGACATTGTAGGCTGTGAGGTATCCAGAACCTATACGGGGATCACCACCATTCTGGATATGCTGGACAGCATCCAGGAGGGCATCTCCGGCAAGATCGACGTGATCTATGAGCTGACGGTGGACGTATATCTGACCCCGGCGGACAGCGGCATTGTGGGGCTGGAAACCCAGACCAAAAAGGATGGACAGGTGCTGTTCCTGTTCCATGTGGACGATCAGTGGTACCTGATCTACAACTAAGGGGAGAAGCATGAAGGGGAAATTCGTCAGAGCCATGGCGGTGGCGCTGTGCTGCGCCATGCTTGCCGGATGCGGCAAAAAAGAGGAGGGCGGCAGCCTGGAGTACCAGGGCATTGCCGTGACCTTTGACCAGAGCAAGATCGTGCCGGAGGCTGCAAAGCAGGTTGCCGGAGTGTATTACGCAGTGGAGAAAAAGGATGCGGCGCTGTACAAGAGCCTGCTGTGCAACGAATACCTGGCGTATACGGAGCAGTACTGGCAGCAGACCGGATATACCTATGACATGCTGCTGAGTGCCCTGTACAGCCAGACGGCGGATCTGGTGGGGGGCGACTACAAGGTCACAAAGGTGGACATCACCCAGGTAGCATGCGATGAGGCTGCCAAGGCGGTGGCGGAGAAGCTGGATCAGGTGTCCAACCAGTTGTGGAACAAGCGGGCAAGCGCCTACTGGGTCAGCTATGCCACCGTGTACAGCAATGTGACCATCGAAGCCCTGGAGGGCGGCAGAAGCTATACTATGAAAAACAACGCAGTGTATGTGATCCAGAACGGAGACAGCTATCTGCTGGCTCTGGAGTGGGGATCCTAAGGAGGAAGCAGCATGAAACGAGGCATGCTTGCGGCGGTGCTGGCAGCAGCCCTGCTGCTGGGAGGATGCGGCGGCGGCAGCAGCGACAGTACCCCTGCCACCACAGAGGCGGCAGAACAGATGCAGGTGCTGTACGACAAGGAGACACTGGATCCGGATTGCGCAGCAGTCACGGAGCGGTACTTCCAAGCCATTCAGGATCAGGATTTTGACGCCTACAAGGCATGCATCTTCCCGGTGTATTACGAACACATGGAGCAGATGCTGCAAACCAATTACCAGTACGGCATGGAGCAGTCCTTCCGGAAGCGCTGTGCCGGATTCCTGGGGGAGGGGCATGCCAGCTATCAGATCACCAGTCTGCAAATGGAGTATGCGGCGGAGGAATCCCTGGACAGCTATTTTTCCTCCATGGAAGGCATATTCGGGGCGGAATTTCAGAAGGATATCCAGGACGCCATGGAGGAGAACCATGTGATCCTGTTCACGCTGAAGGTGAGATTCGACAACGCCGGTGAGGAGCAGACCCTGGTGCAGGACAATGAACTGATCCTGGCAAAGGCAAAAGCGGACGGAACGTATTATGTATTCGGGTGATTCCACTTTTCCACATGTGGAATGTTGAAAACAAGCAGGAGGATGCAAACAGGTGAAAAATATTCTATTGGTGGGACTGGGTCGGTTCGGCAGGCACATTGCCCAGGAGCTGCACGCACTGGGGCATATGGTACTGGCGGTGGATCGGAACGAGGAACGGGTGAACCGGGCGCTGCCCTTTCTGACCAATGCCCAGATCGGGGACAGCACCAGTGAAGCCTTTCTGTCCAGTCTTGGCGTGGGGGATTTTGACGTATGCATCGTCACCATCAGCCACGATTTTCAGAACTCTCTGGAGACCACCTCCCTGTTAAAGGAGCTTGGAGCAAAGCTGGTGGTATCCCGGGCGGAACGGGACGTACAGGCAAAGTTCCTGCTGCGGAACGGGGCGGATCAGGTGGTGTATCCGGAGGAGCAGATGGCAAAGTGGACTGCCATTCGCTATACGGCGGATCACATTCTGGATTACATTGAGGTGGACGATTCACACGCCATTTTCGAGGTGGAGGTGCCGGAGGGCTGGCGTGGAAAATCCGTGGGACAGCTGGATATCCGGAAAAAGTACAACATCAACATTGCCGCCATCAAGCAGAACGGGCACATCAACGTGAACATCAATCCGGACACGGTGCTGACCGGGGAGATGACCATGCTGGTGCTGGGAGAATACAAGGCGCTGCAAAAATACTTTCACTTATAAGCGCAAAAAGCCGCATCACAGGCTCTGTGATGCGGCTTCATTCATGCCGGAAGATCAGATGACCTTTGCCCGGTTCTTGGCACGCTGGGTATTGCTGAGGATCCGCTTACGGATCCGGAGATTCTTGGGGGTGACCTCCAGCAGCTCGTCATCCGCCAGGAATTCCAGGCAATCCTCCAGACTCAGGTTGATGGGGGGTACCAGCCGGAGTGCGTCATCGCTGCCGCTGGCACGGGTATTGGTCAGGTGCTTGCGCTTGCACACATTCACCACAATGTCCTCCCCCTTGGGGGACTGACCCACCACCATGCCCTCGTATACGGGCACGCCGGCGCCGATAAACAGATTGCCCCGCTCCTGGGCGTTATACAGACCGTAGGTGACGGAGTCGCCGGTTTCAAAGGATACCAGAGAGCCAACACTGCGGCGGGGGATATCCCCCTTGTAGGGCTCGTAGCCCTCGAACACGCTGCTCATGATGCCCTCCCCCTTGGTATCGGTGAGGAATTCGCTCTTATAGCCGAACAGACCTCTGGCAGGAATCAGGAACTCCAGACGCATGCGGCTGCCCTGGGGATGCATGGACTGCAGCTCCGCCTTCCGGGTACCCATTTTCTCCATAACGCTGCCTACGCTCTCCTCCGGCACGTCGATGACCAGCCGCTCAATGGGCTCCATCTTCTTGCCGTGATCGTCCCGGAACAATACACGGGGGGTGGACACTGCCAGCTCGTAGCCCTCCCGGCGCATGTTTTCGATGAGGATGGACAGGTGCATTTCTCCCCGTCCTGCCACCAGGAAAGAGTCCGTGGAGTCGGTTTCGCTGACCCGCAGGGAAACATCCTTCAGAAGCTCCTTGAACAGCCGGTCACGAAGCTGACGGGAGGTGACGAACTTGCCGTCCCGACCTGCCAGGGGACTGTCGTTGACGGAGAAGGTCATTTCCACCGTAGGCTCGCTGATCTTGGTAAAGGGCAGAGGCTCAAAGGCACCGTTTTCACAGACTGTGTCCCCGATGGTGATGTTTTCGATGCCGCTGACCCATACAATATCCCCCACTGTGGCAGTTTCCACCGGTACCCGCTTCAGCTCCTGGATCTGCATCAGGGTCACCAGCTTCGCATTGTAAGGCTTTCTGGATTCGTGGTAATCCCCTACGGTGATTGCCTGTCCCACCCGGGCGGTGCCCCGCTCGATTCTACCAATGCCGATTCTACCCACATATTCGTTGTAGTCGATGGAGGAGATCAGCATTTGCAGGGGAGCGTTCTCGTCCCCCTGGGGCGGTTCAATGTAGTTGACGATGGTATCGAACAGGGGAGTCAGATCCTCGCCCTCCTCGTACTGGCTCAGGGAGGCGGTGCCGGCTCTGCCGGAGCAGAACAGGATGGGGCTTTCCAGCTGTTCATCGTTGGCGTCAAGCTCCAGCAGCAGCTCCAGCACCTCGTCCCCGATCTCGTCCAGACGGGCATCCGGCCGGTCGATCTTGTTGACCACGATGATGATCTTGTGACCCATCTCCAGCGCCTTGGACAGCACAAACCGGGTCTGGGGCATGGGGCCCTCCGCCGCATCCACCAGCAGCAACACCCCGTCCACCATGTTCAGCACACGCTCCACCTCGCCGCCGAAATCCGCATGACCGGGGGTGTCGATGATGTTGATCTTGATGCCGTTGTAGCATACGGAGGTGTTCTTCGCCAGAATGGTGATGCCCCGCTCACGCTCCAGGTCGTTGCTGTCCATGACACGCTCCGCTACATTCTGATTCTCCCGGAATGCGCCGCCCTGCTTGAGCATTTCGTCCACCAGGGTGGTTTTGCCGTGGTCAACGTGGGCGATGATGGCGATATTCCGCAGATCGTTTCTTACCATAATGGTCATCCTTTCCTGTTGCGGAGCAGTGATACTCCACAATACTTATACACAATTTTTGTTGAATATGTTCAAATTTCCTTTTCGTTTGGGCATAAGAAAAGCCTTGCGCTTTGCAAGGCGATTACATGAACCAATCCGGCTCAAAGCCAAGAAAATACCCGTTCTGGATCACCAGAGTGCCGGACAGACCCTCTTGCAGACCCTCGTAGGTGTCCTCGTCCACAAACAGCACACGCTTGGTGCCGTTGTCCAGGAGAAATTCCGCCTCGAAGGCGTTCAGATGGTCGGGGGACTGGGCTGTGCCGGTTTTCAGCACGCCGCAGCGCATGCCGATGACCACCGCATGCAGGGATTCAGGCTCCCCGGATGCGTGGGATGCGGGCGGTGCCGGAATCCGGCGCTTTTCCCGCCGCCTGGACAGGATCAGACTGCCGGCAAGAAAGCATCCGAACAGCAGAACCACCAGCAGTGGGATCAGACTGCCCCAGGCAATGAGACAGGGCGTTACAGGCAGGTGCATAGCTTACCTCCGCTGACAATGAAAAAACTCCGATTTGATGTCGGAGTTTTTCTGGGTATTGGTGGGGGAAGATGGATTCGAACCATCGAAGCTAGAAGCAACAGATTTACAGTCTGCCCCCTTTGGCCACTCGGGAATTCCCCCATATATTACGCAGTTGATGGAGCTGGTGGACGGACTCGAACCCCCGACCTGCTGATTACAAATCAGCTGCTCTACCAACTGAGCTACACCAGCACTAGCGTGATAACATAAAATATTATATCACACGGCGCAGTGGTTGTCAAGCCTTTTTTTCGATTTTTTCAAAAAAATTTCGAGGCACGGAATACCCCATGCCTCGAAAGATAATTGATTTACCGAATAACATCCTTGCCGCCCATATACATCCGGAGCGGCTCCGGAATCCGGACGGAACCATCCGCATTCAGGTTGTTCTCCAGGAACGCAATGAGCATCCGGGGCGGTGCGACCACCGTATTGTTCAGCGTATGCGCCAGGTACTTTTCCCCGTCTGCGCCCTTGACACGGATGCCGAGCCGCCGTGCCTGAGCATCCCCCAGATTGGAGCAGCTGCCTACCTCGAAGTACTTCTTCTGACGGGGGGACCATGCCTCCACGTCGATGCTCTTGACCTTCAGATCCGCCAGGTCGCCGGAGCAGCACTCCAGAGTGCGTACCGGGATATCCAGGCTCCGGAAGAAGTCCACTGTGTTCTGGTACAGCTTGACGAACCACGCCTTGCTGTCCTCCGGCTTGCAGACCACGATCATTTCCTGCTTTTCAAACTGATGAATCCGGTATACGCCACGCTCCTCAATGCCGTGGGCGCCCACTTCCTTCCGGAAGCAGGGGGAATAGCTGGTAAGCGTCTGGGGCAGGGACTCCTCCGGCAGGATGGTGTCGATGAACCGACCGATCATGGAATGCTCACTGGTACCAATCAGGTACAGATCCTCCCCTTCGATCTTGTACATCATGCCCTCCATCTCCGCAAAACTCATAACACCGGTGACTACGTCGCTGCGGATCATGTAAGGGGGGATGAAATATGTAAAGCCACGATCGATCATGAAGTCCCGGGCATAGGACAGAATGGCGGAATGGAGCCGGGCAATGTCACCGCAGAGATAGTAGAAGCCGTTTCCGCTGGTTTTCCGGGCACTGTCGATGTCGATGCCGTGGAGCTTTTCCATGATATCCACATGATAGGGGACTTCAAACTCCGGTACAAAGGGATCCCCGAAGCGCTCCACCTCCACATTTTCGCTGTCATCCCTGCCGATGGGCACTGTATCGTCAATAATGTTGGGGATCACCAGCATAATCTTCCGGATCCGTGCCTCCAGGTCGTTTTCCATCGCCTCAGATTCGCTCAGTTCCTTTGCAAGCTCCGCAACCTCCGCCTTCCTGGCTTCCGCCTCCTCCTTCTGTCCTTTTGCCATCAGCCCGCCGATCGCCTTGCTGATGGTTTTTCGCTGGTTCCGCAGTGCATCGCTCTTGACTTTCGTCTCACGATACTGCTTGTCCAATTCCACAACCTCGTCCACCAGGGGGAGCTTTTCATCCTGGAATTTCTTCTTGATATTTTCCTTCACCAGTTCCGGATTTGTCCGGATCAACTTTATATCGATCATGATTTTCTCTCCTGTATTGAATTTGTTCCACGTGGAACAATTTTGTTTCACACCATGCAAACCGCAGTGTTGCGTGCTTTCACTCAGTCAATTTTTTTGCAAGAGTTGCAAGATCGTCCTTGTCATAGTACTCCAGAATCAGCATCCCTTTCTTTCTGCCCTGATCCACCTTCACCTTTCTGCCCAGACTGCTGCTCAGGCTCAGCTCCATCTCCTTATAGTAGCTGTCCCGGCGCCGATCCGGCTGAAGCAGGTGCTCCTTGGGTGCTGCCGCCAGCTTTTCAATGGCACGAACAGTCAGCTGACCGTCCGCCGCCCGTGCAGCGCATGCAAGCATGGCTTCCTCATCCGCAAAGCCAGCCAGCGCCTTGGCATGACCGGTGGTGATGGATCCCTCTTGCAAATATTGCTGAATCTGCCCCGGCAACTGTAAAAGCCGCAGGGAGTTTGCCACCGCCGACCGGGATCGGCCCACGATCTGGGCGATGCACTCCTGGGTCATACCAAACTGATCCAACAATTCCTGGTATCCCTGGGCCTCCTCAATAGGGTTCAGATTTTCTCGCTGCAAATTCTCAATCAGTGCAATCTGCATGGTTTCCTGGTCGGACATTGCTCGGATCGTCACCGGCACTTCCTCCAGTCCCAGCATCCGGGCTGCCCGCCAGCGCCGTTCACCGGCTACAATCTGGTAGGAGCCGTTTTCCAGCGGGCGCACAAGGATTGGTTGGATCATGCCATGCTCCCGAATGGAATCAGCCAGTGCAGCAATTGCCCCATCATCAAAGGATTTTCGGGGCTGCTCCCGGTTTGGCTCGATCTCCGCCACCCGCAAAGTGGAAAGATTATGTACTTCCGTCGTGTTGTCCGAGAACAAGGTCTCGTAGCCCCGTCCCAAACCGCCTTTTGCCATAGCCTACTCCTTTCTAACGCCCAAAAAGCCGCCGCTTCTGCTGAATCACCAGAGGTTCACCCAGAATCTCGTGCCCCAACAGCTCATACGCCTCTGCGCCCTTTGAGCTCTTATCGTAATACATTACCGGCTTGCCATGGCTGGGTGCCTCAGAGAGCCGCACATTCCGAGGTATTTTTGTCTGGAACACCTTTCCCGGAAAGTATCGCTCCACCTCATCCACAACCTGATTGGATAAATTCAGCCGTGCATCGAACATGGTAAACAGGATTCCCTGGATATCCAGCCCGGGATTATACCTGGATCGAACGATCCGCATGGTATCTGACAGCTGGGACAGACCCTCCAGTGCAAAAAACTCGGCTTCCATGGGGATAATCAGCTTATCGCATGCCACCAGGCCGTTCAGAGTCATCAAACTCAGGGACGGGGGACAGTCGATAAACACAAAATCGTAGTCCGTCCGACAGGTGAGCAACTGCATTTTTAACCGATTCATCCGGTTATCCAGCTCGATCATTTCGATCTCGGCGCCAGCCAGTGCTGAAACAGCCGGCACAACACTTACATTGGAAAACTCGCTGTCGAGGATCGCCTCCTGGATTCGTGCTTTTCCAAGCAGCACATCATAGGAGGACACCTCCAGACCCTTTTTTTGTATGCCAAATCCAGTGGTGGTATTGCCCTGGGCATCGATATCCACACAGAGCACTTTTTTGCCCCGGGAACCCAGGTATGCAGCAAGATTTACAACCGTTGTGGTTTTTCCAACGCCGCCCTTCTGATTTGCGACCGCAAAAATGCGAGCCATCTTACCGCCTCCTTCCATTTCAATACTATTATAGCATGTGGAGGCGGTCTTGTAAAGGTGTTTGCAAAAAAATGTTCCACGTGGAACATTCCACATGGAACATGCAGACCGGTTATAATTGTTCCACGTGGAACAATTACTTCACAACCGGTATGTAGACACGATATTCAACGAAATCATCGTGCTGGATTTTCCGTGCATCAGCCTGGATTCCGGCTGCCTGCATAGTCTCTACGGCCTTCTGGATCGTATTTACGAAAATACGCACGTTCTGAAAAAACGGGCTGCGTTGGCGATAGCTTTCCCGTTCCTTTTGCTGATGCAGCAGATCGGCTATCAACTGCTCGGTTTTCTCCACGTTCAAATTTCGCTTGATGACCTGCTGCAGCACCGTCTCACGATCCTCCAGGGAGGAGAGCTTCAGAAGCGCTCTTGCATGCCGTTCCGTCAACCCATACTTTAAAATCAGAGCCCGGTGGGGTTCACTGATTTTCAGCAGGCGCAGCTTGTTCGCAACGGTACTTTGGGCTCTGCCCAGTTTCACTGCCGCATCCTCCTGGGTCATGCCGTAAGAGGCGATAAGCCGCTGGATAGCTGCTGCCTCATCGAAAAAATTCAGATTCTGCCGCTGAATATTCTCCACCAGTGACAGAATAGCAGATGTTCGATCCGAAACGTCGAAAACGATGCAAGGCACGGTTGGCAACCCAAGTTCCCTGGCAGCCCGGAGCCGGCGCTCCCCAGCGATCAGCTCGTACCCATCCGGCAGCTTCCGCACGGAAAGTGGCTGCAAAAGGCCGTTCTGCTGAATGCTTTCCGCCAGCGAGAGAATTTCCACCTCCTCGAACTCCGTCCTGGGCTGATGCGGATTCGGCAAAATCTCCTCCGGTGCGACCTGGATCACCCTCGTTGTGTTCTTTTCTCTTGTAAAGCCTAGAAATGTCCCCATTTTCTGCTCCTTTCCACGGTTGTCCGTAAGCCAATTGTAGCAGAAAATATGCCCCATTTCCAATACAAAAATCCGCTTACTTCAACGAAATAAGCGGATTTCCCAACATTTCCGGAGGTTAAATCAAGGGTTTTGCTTTGATCTGACCGCTGTTGCGAGGGTATTTGGTTGAAGTCTGCGATATTTTTCGGATGCAGATCAACCGCCTTGCATCCTCCTGTAGGGTGTAATCCACTGCCCTGGGACTTTCACCCCCAAGCAACTGCGCAGCACGAGCACCGTCCGAAGCATGCTCGGAGGGACCTTTCATGGCAATCATCATGCCGCCGGGCTTCACAAAGGGCAGGCAATATTCCGCCAAGGTAGGCAATGCCGCCACTGCCCGTGCAGTCGCCACATCAAACTTCTCCCGCAACTCCGGCTTTCTGGCTGCTTCCTCTGCGCGTCCGTGAATACACCGAACCTCCAGCCCCAGTTTTTCCGCCAAAAGCTGCAAGAAAACGATTCGTTTGTTCAAGCTGTCCAGCAGGGTAACATGCAGATCCTGCCGTAAAAGCAACACGGGCACGGACGGGAATCCGGCACCGGTGCCCACATCAATGAGGGCTGCGCCCAAGGGGATTTCTATGTACTTCGTCAACAGCATGCTATCCAGAAAATGCTTGATCAGCACATCCTCCGGAGCGGTCAGAGCGGTCAGGTTCACCTTTTCGTTATACTCCACCAGAAACGAGGCGTAGCAGTCCAGTTTTTCGTAGCATTCGGGGGTAAGCTCCAGCTCGTACCCCTCAAAAAGCGTCTTTGCATGCTCATACTTCGGCAGCATTTTGTTTCCCCCTTTGCGACAACCAGACCAGCAGCACGGAAATGTCCGCCGGGGATACCCCGGAAATCCGGCTTGCCTGGCCGATGTTGATAGGTCGCTGACGATTCAGCTTTTCCGCCGCCTCCAACCGCAGTCCCCGAACCTGGCTATAATCTGCATCATTTGGCAGTAGCTTTTCCTCCAAGCCACGCATTTGCGCCACTTGCGCCAGCTGCTTTTCGATATACCCGGCATATTTGATCTCCAGTTCCACCTGCTGCCCCACATCCTCCGGAAGTACGGGTCGATCCGGGTCAAAGGGTGCCAGCATGCTGTAACCCAGTTGGGGGCGACGAATCAGATCCGCCAGCTTGCAGCCGGTTGTAAGAGGCGTTGTACCATGGTTCGTGAGAAAATCCGCAAAAGCATCCGAAGGAGCAATGTTGCAGTGCTGCACCCGCTTGATCTCCCGGGAAATGGCGGTTTCCTTGGCACGCAGGGCAGCATATCGCTCCTCCGACAGCAGCCCGATGCTATGGCCGATCCGGGACAGGCGCTGATCCGCATTGTCCTGGCGCAAAATCAGGCGATATTCACTGCGGGAGGTCATCATCCGGTATGGCTCGTTGCAGCCCTTTGTAACCAGATCATCGATGAGAGTGCCGATGTAGGCGGTGCCCCGATCTAGGATCACAGGCTCCTTACCCTGCACCAGCCGGGCGGCGTTGATACCTGCCATCAGCCCTTGCGCAGCCGCCTCTTCGTACCCGGAGCTGCCATTGAACTGACCGGCGCCAAACAAACCATGCAGACCACGAAACTCCAGAGAAGGAGAAAGGGCGGTGGGATCACAGCAATCATACTCAATGGCATAGGCAGGCCGCATGATCTCCACATGCTCCAGTCCAACAATGGTGCGCAAAAACGCCAGCTGCACCTCCTCCGGCAGGGAGGAGGACATGCCCTGCAGGTAGTATTCATCCGTGTTCAGCCCCATTGGCTCGACGAACAGCTGGTGTCGTTCCTTGTCCGGAAAGCGGACGATTTTGTCCTCGATGGAGGGGCAGTACCGGGGGCCAACGCCCTCGATTCTGCCGGAATACATGGGGGAGCGGTGCAGGTTCGCCCGGATCACTGCGTGGGTCTGAGCATTGGTGTAGGCGATGTAGCAGCTGACCCGGTTCTGCATGCGGGAAGCATCGCTGGCAAAAGAAAACGGGACAATGTCCGGATCTCCGTCCTGCCGCTCCAGCTTGTCAAAGTCGATGCTCCGGCGATGCACACGGCAGGGCGTACCAGTTTTGAACCGGCGCAGAGGAACATGCAAGGCCCGGAGACTCTCCGAAAGCTGGATGCTGGGCAATGCCGCATCCGGCCCGCTCTGGTAGGACGCTTCTCCCACATGGATCAGTCCCCGCAGATAGGTTCCTGTGGAAATCACAACAGCACGGGTAGCATACACAGTGCCAAGACGAGTCCGAATGCCACATACGGCACCGTTTTCAGTTAGAATCTCCACGACTTCGCCCTGCTTGATATCCAGATTTGGCTCCTGCTCACAGACCTGCTTCATGTAACAGTGGTAGGCGACCCGATCCGCCTGCACACGCAAACTGTGAACAGCCGGGCCTTTGCCCCGGTTCAGCATCCGGCTCTGAATAAAGGTTGCATCCGCCGCCTTGCCCATTTCGCCCCCAAGGGCGTCGATCTCCCGGACAAGATGCCCCTTGGCGGTGCCGCCAATGGACGGATTGCAAGGCATATTTGCAATCTGATCCAGGGAGATGGTGAACATTGCGGTGCGGCATCCAAGCCGGGCAGATGCCAGAGCGGCTTCCACCCCCGCATGCCCCGCACCGATCACGATCACCTCATAGCATCCCAGTGGTTCCTCCATGTTTTCAACTCCAAACTGTGAAATGTTCCACGTGGAACATTTTTTGATCTTGTTCTCCATTGTTCCACGTGGAACAATTTCTTCTGCGCATGTTTTACACTGTTCCACGTGGAACATTTTCATTTCCCGACACAAAACCTTGCAAAAACCTGTTCTACAACCGCCTCTGTGGCTCGCTCTCCCGTCAGCTCCAGCAGCGTATTCGCCGCATCATCCAGCAGCACGGTAACGCAGTCCAGAGGTTCTCCGGAACGAACGGCGGCAATGGCAGCAGAGATGTGCTCCATGGCACGCTCCACACACAGCTTCTGCCGCTCGTTGGATAGTACCCCAGCCTGGGGGTCGGGAGCATCCGACAGGAACAGAGCATGCAGGGCGGACGAGAGCTGTTCCATGCCCTCCCCTGTTTTTGCGGAAATGGGGATCACATAGGCAAAGTGGGCGGACAGTTCATCCGGGGTCAGAGAGGATCCTGCATCGCTTTTATTGCAAATGGCGACCGCCCGGCGCTTTCCGATCCGGGAAATCAGTTCCCGATCCTGGGGCAGCAGGGGAGCAGTGCTGTCGAACACCGCCAGAATCAACTCCGCCTCCTCCAGCCGCCGATAAGCGATCTCCACCCCAAGCTGCTCGATCCGGTCGGGAGTATCCCGCAATCCTGCCGTATCCGACAGCCGCAGGGTCAGATCTCCCAGCCGCACGCTTTCCTCCACTACATCCCGGGTGGTACCGGCAATATCCGTGACAATGCTCCGCTCAAAGCCGCTGAGCCGATTCATCAGCGTGGATTTACCCACGTTTGGGCGCCCCACGATCACCGTATTGATGCCTTCCCGGAGGATCCTGCCATAGTCGTAGGTGGATGCAATGGCAGACAGGTCTGCATGCAGAGCGGTAAGGGATGCGTCCAGAGCATCCGGTTCCACGCTGGGAATGTCCTCCTCCGGATAGTCCACCCATGCCGCCAGATCACTGAGCAGCACCACCAACTGATCCGTACAGCTGTGGATCCGGCGGAACACCGCCCCCTCCCGGAGGGAACGGGCGCACCGGAGCTGTGCATCCCCCTGGGCGGAGATCAGATCCATGACGGATTCCGCCTGGGTCAGGGACAGCTTGCCAGCCAGAAAAGCACGTTTGGTGAATTCTCCAGGCTGGGCAGGCTCCGCCCCGGCGGCAAAGCAAAGCCGCAGCACCTGCCGGGACAGGAACAGTCCCCCGTGGCAGGACAGCTCCGCCGTATCCTCCCCGGTGTAGCTGTGGGGCGCACGAAACACCGTCAGAACCACGTCATCCACCGGGTTTCCATCCTGATCCAGGACAGTGCCGTATGCACAGGTATAGCCCGCCATGCCGGACACAGGCTTGCCGTTGGCAGGGGTGAACACACGCGCCGCAACGGTAAGCGCATCCGGGCCGGAAACCCGGATCACGGCGATACCCCCCACGGCGTTGGGGGTGGAGATGGCTGCAATGGTTGACATAGGCTGCTCCTTTACACAAAAATGGACGGCAAGTGCCGCCCGTTTTCGGCGAACCGAAGTCCGCTTAAAATTCGATTTTTCCGTACAAGCCGGCGTTCAGTTCATCCTCCGGCTTGGGGCGCTTGTAGTCCTTCTCGAAGCTGGTGGCAAGATCCAGCTTTCTCGGCCCTTCCGGATTTCTCCGGCGGCGGTCACGGTCGTTTCTGCCCCGGCGCTCGCCGCCCTTCCGGGGGTTGGTGCTGGAGATGATGACCTTCCGGTAAGGCTCCTCACCGGTGGAATGGGAGGTGACGCCCTCAATTTCCGACACTGCGGAGTGAATGATCCGGCGCTCATAGGGGTTCATAGGCTCCAGGGTGGTGGATCGTCCGGTGCGCAGCACGCTCTTGGAGATTTTCTTGGCAAGCTCGATCAGCGTCTTGCGGCGCTTTTCCCGATAGCCGCAGCTGTCGATGGTGATCCGGAAATACTCCTTGTCCCCCTTGTTGGAAACCATGGAAGCCAGGTACTGAAGGGCATCCAGGGTCTCCCCCCGGCGGCCGATGATGGTACCGCTGCCATCCCCGTCAAAGGTCAGGGTCACGCCGCTTTCGGTGACTGTCATAGTGGATGCATCCGACAGACCCATGCTCCGGAGGATGGATGCAACGTAGCTTCTTGCATGCTCTGCCTTTGCGGCTTGCTCCTCTGTCAATTCCGCAGGGGCAGCTTCCTCCGCAGGGACTGCCTCCGGGGTTTCCGGAACAGTTTCCGCAACGGGTACTGCGTCAGGCTGCACGGCCGGTTCTTCTGCCGGTGCCGCAGGCTGCTGGGGTACGGGGGCAGCAGGGGCTGCTGGCGCTTCCCGGACGGGAGTCTGCTGCATCATGGGCTCGTACTCTGCCTTGACTCTTGCCTCGCCCTTGAGCTTACCGAACAGACCCCGGCGTGGCTGCTCTAAGATCTCAAACCGGATCTGGGAAGCCGGTGCGCCGAATGCGCTGACTGCCTGTTCCTGGGCTTCCTCCACGGTTTTTGCTGTAAAAATCTCAATCATACCGATGATAGATGGCGTATCCGCTGGGCGGCGCCATCTCCCCCCTTTCAGAATAATATGTCCGGTATGTATGACAACACCGCACAAAAGCTGTGCGGTATTGACGGTTTACTCGGTTTGATCATTGGAATACTTTTCTTCCATCCGCTTTCTGGCTTCGTTGATCCGCTGCCGGTTGTATTCCTGTAGCTCGGCACGGCTCATGCCTTCAGCTTCCTCCTCGTCGGAGTAATCCACACGGTTGGCGGCACTCCGCTGCATCACAGCACGGCGGTTATCCCCGTTCTGCTCCGCCATCATAGCCTGCTGCTGTTCCATCATTTTCTGGTACAGCCCGGGCTTTTTCCGGCTTGCCTTTTCCTTTGCCTTTGCGGCGATCCGGGCGGAACGCTCCGGTGTAAAGTAATGGTTCAGCGCCACAGTCTGGATCAGACTGAACAGGGAGGAGAATACCCAGTAGAAGCCCACGCCGGCAGGCATGGAGAACGCCAGCACTACGGAGAAAATGGGCATAATGTAGAGCATTGCGTTCATGCCCCCCATGCTGGGAGCATCCGGGTTCATTTTCTTCTGGCGAACCTGTGTGTAAATGGTCATGCCCAACTGCAGCAGACCGGAGATAAAGGGAATGCTGGCAAGGGCAAGATTCGCTGCCGTCCAGCCCCCATCCGGACTGAGGGAGGGCTGTGCGCCCAGGTCGATCAGCCGCAGCACCGTGTTGTTGAAGCCGTGGATGGTATCAGTAAAGCCGGGCAGGCTGCTGAAAATATCCGGGTTGGACTTGGCATATTTCAAAATCACAAGCTCCGGACGGGAGGACAACGCCTTTTCCGTAATGCTGTTCTGGGTGAGCCAGTCCGTCAGCAGGGTCTGCGCCTGGGACACATCCCCGCCAAGGCCGAGAATGTGGGTCAACGGACAGCATACCACACGCCACACGCCCATGATGATGAGCATGGTCAACAGAGTGGGCAGGCAGCTTGCCATGGGGTTGATGCCTTCCTCCTGGTAGATGCGATACTGCTCCTCCTGCACCTTCTGGGGATTGTTGGGGTACTTTTTCTTCAGCTTGGCAAGCCTGGGGTTGATGACCTGCATTCTTGCCATGTTCTTTTGCTGATTGTAGCTGACCGGGAAGGTCAGCAGTTTAATAATCAGGGTAAAGATAATAATGGATAAGCCGTAATCCTTGACCACCTCGTAGACCACTTTCATGATCCAACCCAGTGGGATCGCTATCAAATCGAACAAATTGACCTCCTGTGGCACTCGCCTTACTCATCGTCTTGCGGAAAATCCGCCGGCGTATGCCTCCCCAGAATATCAAACTTCTGCGGCACAGGATCGAATCCGCCCTTGCTCCAGGGATTGCACCGCAGCAGCCGCCAGATGGCGAGCCAGGAGCCACGGAGAAATCCGAACCGCTCCAGCACGCCCAGGGCATAGGCGGAACAGGAGGGGTAGTATTTGCAGCAACGGGGCAGCAGGGGAGAAATCACCTTCCGGTAGAACCGGATCAGCAGCATCGCCGTCTGTTTCATTGCTTCTGGGGATCCCGTGCGGCAGCCGCCTGTAACTGGCGCAGACCCTTCCCTGCAAGCAGGGCGGTCAGCTCCGGCGACTTAATCTGCAAAATAGAGGACCGGGCAACGATCACGAGATCCACGCCGCAGGGCAGCAGCGCCTCCGTTTCCCGATACGCCTGGCGGATCAGCCGCTTGGCACGATTCCGGCAGACGGCATTGCCCAGCTTCTTGCCAGCCGTTACACCCAGCCGGTTAAAGCCGAAGCGGTTGCGGCGCACATACAGCACCACATGCCGCAGGGGGATACAGACCCCCCGTTTGTACAGGGCAAGAAAGTCCTTATTCTGGTTTAACATTACCGTGTGAAGCATACAGTTCCTTTTCTCAGAATTCCGCGTTCTTCTGGGAATTTCATCAAATGCAGGCAGCGAAACGCCGCCTAAATAAAAAGACCACAAGCATTGTTGTGGTCTGACTCGTTAGTAGGTCAATTTTGCTCTGCCCTTTGCTCTCCTACGAGCTAAAACCTTTCTACCGGCTCTGGTTGCCATTCTCTTCATGAAGCCATGCTCCTTTTTTCTGTGGAGCTTCTTCGGCTGGTATGTTCTTTTCATTGCTGTACCTCCTTTAGCGATTTATCATGCGGCATGCCGCAAAGTGAACAGTTAAAAATTACCCTGTAAGCACAGAGAATTCTTGCACTAAACAATTATATCGTATCAGGGCGATTCTGTCAAGCATTTTTCTCAACTTTTTATGAAAAAGAACGATTCTGACGAATTTTCACAAAAAAAATCCCCGGACTTGTACATGCACATACAAGAAACCGGCAAGAAGGGGGTGTCAGTGAGCGGTGTATACCGCAGAAAAGGAGGCGATTTTTATGACGGAACAGACAAAACGGATGCGCAGACAGTTTTGCAGTCTGTATGCAATGCTGGGGAATGTTTCCGAGGCAGCCCTCCGGGCAGGCTTTGACCCGGATACCGCATTTCAAAGTGGACTGGAAATTCTAGGAATGCCAGCCTATCAGCGACTGGTGCATCGGCTGACCAGAATGCCCCGGATCGACCCGAAGCAGCAGGTGCATGTGGGACTGGAGCGGCTTGCTTTCGGCACCGCAAACGACGCACTGACTCTGCTTCTCAGCGAGGAGTCCTTGTCCGGGGAGCAGCTTTCCCGGCTGGATCTGTTCAATGTGTCGGAGATCAAAAAGGTGAAGGGCGGGGGACTGGAAATCAAGTTTTTTGACCGGCAGAAGGCGCTGGAGCGGATGTACGAGTATGCATCCTCCGCAGACAGCGGTGCCACTGCCCGTTCCCTGCTGGCGGCACTGGCAGGCGGAGGGGATGGGGAAGATGGAGTTTAAGCCCTTTTCCAAGAAGCAGTCCCTTGCTGCCGGCTGGTGGAGCCGCCGGGAAACCAGCGGTTATGACGCCATTATCTGTGACGGCGCCGTCCGAAGCGGCAAAACCACCGCCATGTCCCTGGGGTTTGTGAGCTGGGCTATGACCACCTTTACCCGGCAGAGCTTTGCCATCTGCGGCAGAACCGTCACCGCCCTGCGGCGGAATGTGGTGGTACCCCTGGTGGAAATGCTGGGAAATCTGGGGTTTACCTGCATTGAGAAGCTCAGCAAAAACTACATCGACATTAGCATGCAGGGGCGCTGCAACCGGTTCTACCTGTTCGGGGGAAAGGACGAATCCTCCGCCGCTTTGATCCAGGGGATCACCCTCGGAGGGATCTTTCTGGACGAGGTGGCATTGATGCCCCGATCCTTCGTAGAACAGGCCATTGCCCGGTGCTCCATCAGCGGATCCCGGCTCTGGTTCAACTGCAACCCGGATCACCCCTACCACTGGTTCTATCGGGAGTGGATCTGCAAAGCGGCGGAGAAAAACGCCCTGTATCTGCACTTCACCATGGAGGACAACCTGTCCCTGACGCCACGGATCCGGGCACGGTACCGGCGGCTTTACGCCGGGGTGTTTTACGACCGGTTCATTCTGGGAAAATGGACTGCCTCCAGCGGTCTGGTGTACCCCATGTTCCGGAAGGATACCCACCTGTTTACGGAGCCCCCTGCATGCAGCCGGTTCGTGGTATCCTGCGATTACGGCACGGTGAATCCCACCTCTATGGGGCTTTGGGGAGAATCCGGCGGCGTCTGGTACCGGCTTGGGGAATACTACTACGCATCCCGGCAAACAGGCATTTCCCGGACGGACGAGGAGCATTACACCGCCCTGGAGCAGCTATGCAGCGGCAGAACCATTGACTGTGTTGTAATCGATCCCTCCGCAGCCAGCTTTATGGAGTGCATCCGCCGCCACGGCAGATTCCGGGTGATTCCGGCGAAAAATGACGTGCTCAGCGGCATCCGCCGGGTCAGCGACGCTCTGAAATCCGGCAGGATCCGGATTCACGCAAGCTGCAAGGACTGCATCCGGGAATTCTCCCTGTATCAGTGGAACGAAAAGGCAGGCGGAGACGTACCCCTGAAGGAGCATGACCACGCCATGGACGATCTGCGTTATTTTGTCAGCACCATCCTTGCAAAAGAAGAAAAATCGCCGTTTTTCGTGGCATCTCTCACACGGGACAGGGGAATGTTCCACGTGGAACATTCCGGCGAAGTCTGTGAAACAACATAATTGTTCCACGTGGAACAATCGGGAAACATCGCTCATTTTGTCAGAACAGGAGGTTTACTGTGAAATCATCTGCCTCATCCGCCCCCGTGCTGATGCAGACTGTACGCCGGGAGTCATCCCTGCGGCACAGGTTTGTCATTGATCCTGCGGAAAAAGCTCTGTACGAGGGGCTGCGGCATCAGATTCCCATCCTGGACGCTGCCATCACCAAGATCGTGCGTCTCACGGGGGGATACCGCATCACAAGTAAGAACAAAAGCGTCCAGAAGCAGCTGGATCACTTTACGGAGAATGTGCCGGTTGGATTGACCGGCATGTCCCTACCGGCGTTCACGGACTGCTTTCTGGATCATCTGCTCACCTACGGCAGCGCTGTGGGAGAGCTGCTCATCGACCGGGAGACCATGCAGGTTGCCGGACTTGCAAACGGAAGTCTCGCCGGACTGGAGGTGCGGCAGGGACGATCGCCACTAGAGCCGGTATACATCCGGCACCAGGGGGAGGAGCAGCTACGGCTGCCCTTTCCGGAGCTGATCGTTTACTCCGCCCTGAATCCGCCGCCGGGATCCCCCTACGGACGATCCCTTCTGGCAGGTCTGCCTGCCCTCAGCGGCATTTTACTCCGCATTTACGAGTGCATCGGTCAGAACTACGACCGTGCCGGCAGCATTCGCTATGCGGTTACCTATAAGCCTGGCGCAGACGGCACGGAGCAAGCCTTTGCCGCAGAGCATGCAAAACAGATCGCCCGGGAATGGAGCGATGGCATGGCGGCGGCAAGATGCGGCGAGATCCGGGATTTCGTTGCGGTGGGCGATGTGGACATCAAGGTCATCGGCGCAGAAAATCAGCTGTTCGACACCAATGTACCGGTGCGGCAGCTGCTGGAGCAGCTGGTGTCCAAGCTGTCCATCCCCCCGTTCCTGCTGGGCTTGTCCTGGTCCAGCACGGAGCGCATGTCCTCCCAGCAGGCGGATATCCTCACCTCAGAGCTGGAATATTTCCGCCGGCTTCTGACCCCGGTGATCCGGCGGATCGCCCGGCTGTATCTGGAGATCCAGTATGGTCTGGACGAGTCGGTGGACGTGGAGTGGGACAACATCAATTTACAGGACGAGGTAGAGCTTGCGGAGGCACGGCTCAAGAACGCACAGGCAAAGGAACTGGAACTGAAGCTTTTAAAGGAGGAAGCAAATCATGTATGACACCATCAAGCTGGAAAAGAGCATGTACAATCTGACGGGGAAGTCCTTCTCCCAGGCGCTGGAGGAGATGGATCCCACCGCATCCTATGCGGATTCCCCCCTGGGAAAGCTGGACGCCTTTGAGCGTCAGCTGAAGCGCTTTGACATTCATCTGAACGGCCCGGACTGCGACCGGGTGGAGAAATTCTTCACCACCACGGAAAGCGCCGTGCTGTTCCCGGAGTTTATCCGCCGGGCGATCCTGGCAGGCATGCGGGATTCCATTCTCACGGAGCTTGTGGCGGTGGAAACCAAGACCACTGCCCCCAGCTACACGCCCTTTAGCATCAGCGACGGCAACAGCGGCTTCTCCACCACCACCGATGAAGGAGCAAAGCTGCCTGCTACCGCCATTACCCTGGCGAGCACCGCCGTATCCATGACCAAGTTCGGCAGACTCATCACCGCCTCCTACGAGGTGATCCGGCAGCAGAAGCTGGACGTGTTTGCAGTGACCCTCCGCTCCATCGGCATGCGGCTGGCAAACGCCGTCACCAAGCAGGCGCTGGATACGCTGTACAACGGCACCACCCCCGCCGGTCTTGCCAGCACCTCCACCGGCTTTGGCTACGGGGATCTGGCAGCACTGTACGGCAAATTCACCGACTATGATCTGACCACCGTCATCACCACCCCGGAGCTGCTGTCCAAGATCCTTGCCATGAGCCAGATGGAGAACCAGCGCCAGGGCAAGCAGGGAGAGCTGCTGCTGCCCTTTGGCGCAAAGCTGGTGAAATCCTCCCAACTGTCCGGCAACAAGATCATCGGCATCGACAAGCGCTTCGCCCTGGAGCAGATCTCCTGCGGGGACATCATTCTGGAAACCGACAAGCTCATCGACTGTCAGTTGGATCGCATCGCCGTATCCGTCAGCGTGGGCTTCCGCACCCTGATGGGAGACGCAGTCAAGTCCATCAGCTGGACATAAGAAAACACCGCACAAAACAGCACGCTCCGGTCAGTTCTGATCGGAGCGCACTGCTATACGAAAGGAGTATGGATATGGAACAGAGCAAGCTGCTGGAACAGCTAAACCGGTTTACACGCCGGAAGCATACCGCACAGGAGGTGTACATGTTTGACGTGATCCTGTGCGACAACGAGGTGGACCGGGACGGAGAATGCTTCACCAAGCAGGCGTTGGAGACCCTGTGCCGCCGGTTTGAGGGGGTTACGGGCATTTTCGACCACGACCCCAAGGGCAGCCGCCAGACCGCCCGGATCTTTGCCACGGAGCTTGTGGAGGATCCGGCACGGCGGACAGCATACGGGGCGGCGTATACTTATCTGAAGGCATGCGCCTATATGATCCGGACGGATTCCAACCAGGATCTGATCCGGGAGATCGACGGGGGCATCAAAAAGGAGGTCAGCGTGTCCTGTGCCGCCAAAACCAGCCGCTGCTCCGTCTGCGGCAGCACCGGGGCATGTGCCCATGAAAAGGGTAAGGTGTACGGGGGCAGGCTGTGCTACCGGGAACTGGAGGACATCAGCGACGTGTACGAGTGGAGCTTTGTGGCGGTGCCTGCCCAGGTGCATGCAGGAGTCACCAAGCAGTACGGTGCATCCGGGGGCGAGGATCCGGTGCGGAAGGCGCTGCAAGCCCAGTTGAACGCCCAGCAGCAGGCGGTTGCCCTTGCCCGGCAGGATGCCCGGAAGCAGATTCGGCAGCTTCTGGCGGCGACCCATTCCAAAAGCGCAGCGGAAGCGGTGATGCAGAGCCTGGAGGGCATGGAGCTTGCCCGGCTGTACCAGTATAAGGATGCGCTGCGCCGGGATTTCTCCCGACAGTGCGCCGCCCAGCTACAGCCCGGGGAGCATGCACCCCTGGACAGCTTTAGAATGTGAGGTGCGGCATGAACCAGGAAAAAGCAAGAAGCATTCTCCGGATGTTCAGCGGCGTGGCGGACGTAAAGAGCCTGGATCCCCTTCTGGATGAGGCAACCGCCCAGGTGGAGCGGATGCTCCTGCCGGATGCAGACCGGGAGCGGCCCCAGTTGGATTATCTCTGCGCCGCACTGGCGAACCTGCGGCACAGTCAGATGCTTGCCGCCCAGAGCCAACTGACCTATACCTACGCAGGCACGGTGGCGAAGGAATCCGACCGGGGGCAGAAGGTGCCCTTTGCCCAGGCACTGGCGGAGGAGTATCTGAAGGCTTGTGCGGATCTGCTGACCTGTCCCGCATCCCCCCTGATGCAGACGGGAGGGCAGTAGTATGGGTACCATTCAGAGTATTCTGACCCAGCTTTGCGACAGCATTGCCGCCACGGGAGCAGCCATCCGGCTGGCATACGACAAGATCCCCATTTCGGATCCCCCCTGCCGGTATATGACCGGGGCGGTGACGGCGGTGCAGCTAGCGTCCCCTTCGGACTATGCAGGGGGCAGTCTGTATCCGCTGAAATTACAGCTGGAATTTCACCTGCTGGCACCGGCGGCGGACACCCCCGGCATGCTGTATGACCGACTGGAGCAGCAGCTGATGACCCCGATACTGGACAGCGGCTACACGGTGATGCAGCTCCGGGCGGAGGCGCCGCAGATCCAGCCCAAGCTGAACAAAATGGAGCTGACCGCCCAGGTGACCCTGCTGTGCCGGTATCAGCGGAAGGAGGGGACTGCATGACCCAGGTAACGGATACCGCCCCCAAGCTGTACACCCTGCTGCTGCCCACGTTCACCATAACCGTGACGGATTTCACCCTGTCCGGCGGCAGACAGCTCCGGGAGGAGCCCACAGTGGCGGACGACAGCCGGATGATCTCTCCGGGGGTGCGGCGGCATACGCTGACCCTCATGGGGTTTGTGCCGGATTCGGACGCAGCGACCCTTGCCCCCAAGCTGGAGCAGCTTTGCAGCAGCAACACCGCCCTGACCTTTTCCTTTGCGGGGATGCACTTTGAGAGCCTGCACACGGAGCAGTATGCGGTGCGGCAATGCAAGACCCTGTCGGCGGCACAGGTGCAGCTGACTCTTGCCGGGGTGGGGGAGATCAGCCAGGTGACCGGGGAGGAGGATGCCACATGACCCCCACGCTGACCCTGACGGACGTATCCGGCAGCACCCTTACCGAGGCGGTGTGTCTGAGCTTCCGGCTGGAAAAGGAGCGATACACCCCCTTCACCACGCTGACCGCCCGGTTCCTCACCAGCCGCAGCGATTTCGGGAATCCGGCGTCGGTGGCATTCCGGCTGGACAATCAGCTGCTGCACCAAGGGGTGCTGGACGGCTTGACCATGACGAAACAGAAGGGCATGCAGACCGTGCAGGTATCCTCCAGGGGCTTCACCAGTCTGCTGATGCAGAACCAGATGGCGGCAGGCATGCTCACCGGCGTGACCCTCCAATCCCTGATGGAGAAATACACCGTGCCGGGAGTGACCTATGAATCCGGCATTACCCAGACCAATTATGTGTGGGTGAAGGAGGGCACCAGCCAGTGGGATGCCATCGTGAACTATGGTTACAAGTACAACCAGGGGTACCCCTACATCAGCGGCGCCAACCAGGTGCGGCTCACCCGGAGCGATGGGGCAAGCATCACCATCGGAGGGGATACTCTGCTGTCCACAGGCTGCGGACTGGATTACACCCGGATGGTGAGCCATATTCACATGGCGGACGCAGACGGCAATGCAGATGCGTTTTCCCTGGAGAATGCAGACGCCACCGCCCGGAACATTGCCCGACACCGGCAAATCTCCCTGGATTTGCAGTATGCGGCGAACCCGGCGGACTGTCTGGCGCAGAAGCTCCGGTACAGCATGCGTGCCTGTCAAGGCGTTCGGGCGGTGTATCCCGGCTATCACGGGGAGGATCTGGAGCGGCACATTACCCTGGGCAGCTTTGCCGCCGGGTATATTTCCAGAATGATCGTCACCGGGGCAGGGGGGCGGATCACCACGGAGGTGCATCTGTACCGGGACAAGTTCTGCAATCTGCCGGAAGCCACATAATGAATCCCGCCGGGGCATGTCTCCGGCGGGGTTTCTTTTTGTGATCGTTTGCTTGTTTGCGGTTTGCTTTTTGTGACCGTTTTCTTTGCAGATTGTCTAATTTTTTCTGCGTGCTGCGCTTACGCAGGAGAGGTTTACTTTTCAGCGACCATCTTTTCTGGGACTGTCGTTTATACTCCGCGTGCTCCGCTTACGCAGTAGA
>NC_021039.1:310190-313379 GCF_000210095.1 Ruminococcus champanellensis 18P13 = JCM 17042 | reverse complement strand
CGGTAAACCCGTACTGCGTAAGCGGCTTGGTTAAACAAATGGAGCAACGCAGAAGAAACCGCAATCAAAAAAGGCAAAACATAAAGAACCCCCGCCACCTTGACAATCCCTATCCCCATGCGCTATAATAATAGTATATGTGGCAGGAGGTGTGTGACATGGAACAGGCGGAATACCAATGGAGCCGAACGGATGCCATGCTCTGGGTGGGAAAAATCGCACTGCTGTTTTTTCTGATCCTGGGGCTGATCTATGTATTCACGGTGCTGACCCCGAAAATCGCTGCGTGGATCGACAAGAAACGGGGCAAGCAGCCGGCGTATACCCAGTATGACGAACACACCAAGGTCAAGGGCGTTTTCGAGGCAGACCTGCCCAAGGACAAAAATCAGAAGGAAAATGAGGAGCAGAAAGACAATGGCGAAGGATAAAAAGCTGGTGGAGTCCATCACAAGCATGGACGAGGATTTTGCACAGTGGTACACGGATATTGTAAAAAAGGCGGAGCTGATTGAATACACCAGCGTCAAGGGCTGTATGGTGATCCGGCCCTACGCATATGCGATCTGGGAGAACATTCAGCATATTCTGGACGGCATGTTCAAGGCAACCGGCCACGAGAACGTGTGCATGCCCATGTTCATTCCGGAAAGCCTGCTGCAAAAGGAGAAGGATCATGTGGAGGGCTTTGCGCCCGAGGTGGCATGGGTCACCATGGGGGGCAGCGAAAAGCTGGAGGATCGGCTCTGTGTGCGGCCTACCTCCGAGACCCTGTTCTGTGAGCATTATGCCAACATCGTACACTCCTACCGGGATCTGCCCAAGCTGTACAACCAGTGGGTCAGCGTGGTACGGTGGGAAAAGACCACCCGTCCCTTCCTCCGCTCCAGAGAGTTCCTGTGGCAGGAGGGGCATACCATTCATGCCACCGCACAGGAGGCCATTGAGGAAACCGAGCGGATGCTGAACGTGTACGCTGATTTCTGTGAGCACTCCCTGGCGATGCCCGTCATCAAGGGCAGAAAGACCGAAAGCGACAAGTTTGCCGGTGCCGTTGCAACCTACGCCATTGAGGCGCTGATGCATGACGGCAAGGCGCTGCAGGCAGGTACCTCCCACTACTTCGGGGACGGCTTTGCCAAGGCATTCGACATTGAATACACCGACAAGGAAAACAAGCGTGTGAACCCCCACCAGACCTCCTGGGGCGTGACCACCCGGCTCATCGGCGCCATCATCATGACCCACGGGGACAACAGCGGTCTGGTGCTGCCGCCGGCAGTGGCACCCATCCAGGCTGTGATCGTACCCATCGCACAGCACAAGGAAGGGGTTCTGGAGAAGGCAAATCAGTTGGCAGAGGCACTGAAGGCGCAGGGCATCCGGGTAAAGCTGGACGATTCCGACAATTCCCCCGGGTGGAAGTTTGCCGAATACGAAATGAAGGGCGTGCCGGTTCGGATCGAGATCGGCCCCAAGGATATTGAACAGAGCCAGTGCATCGTTGCCACCCGGTACAACGGGGAGAAGCAGCCGGTTGCCCTGGATGAAGCCTACGGTACATTGGTACAGACCGTGCAGCAGCTACTGGACAAGACCATTCCGGAGGGCATGTTTGCAAAGGCGCTGGAGAACCGCACCAACCGCACCTACGACTGCACCAGCCTGGAGGAGATCACCAGAGCCCTGGAGGAGAAGGGGGACGGCTTCATCATGGCAATGTGGTGCGGCGATGAGGCGTGCGAGGACAAGGTGAAGGAAGTCACCGGCGTTGGCTCCCGGTGCATCCCCATGGAGCAGCGGCACATTGCAGACACCTGCGTTTGCTGCGGCAAGCCGGCAAAGCATATGGTTTGCTGGGGCAAGGCGTATTGATTCAGACCAGGAGATACAAGAAAACCCGGAACAAATGTTCCGGGTTTTTTCATGCTCTGTTGCAATCAACCCCAGCCGCAGTCGTCATAGCTGCGCCAGGTTTCGTGATAGCTCCGGCTCCGCAAAGTCTGGTACAGGATCGCTGCCAGAGAGCCGGTCAGGAAGATCAATCCTGCCAGCACAGGCAACAACGACCGCAGCGGCACGGAGGTATCCTTTTTCTCGATGATGACCTTAGCAGGTTCAGACATAGGAACTCCTTTCGGCTTATTCCGCCGGTGTTTCCGCAGCCTGTGCGCCCATTTCCGCCATCAGCCGCTGCATTTCTGCGTCCACCTTGGAATCCTGTTCCAGCTTTTCAAATTCATCCTGGCTGCTGGTATCCACGCCGGAAATCTCCCGGTAAGCCTGGGCTTCCGCTTCCTTCCGGGTGATCTTCTCCTCCATCCGGTTGAACTTATCCAGAGAGCTGGATGCGTCAAAACCGCCCATGGACTTGGCAAGGTTCTTCTGGGTCTCCGCCATCTGGGAACGGGCAATCAGCACAGCCTGGCGGCTCTTTGCCTCCTCCAGCTTGGACTTGAGCACCTCAACCTGGGAGCGGATGGCGTCGGTCTGCTCGGAAATGGTCTCGTGCATCTCCTTGTAGTTGGCAGCTTCCTCGTCCGCCTTGACCTTGTAGGACAGTGCCTTCTTGGCAAGCTCCTGGTCTCCGGAAGCCAGGGCAGTCTTTGCCTTTGCCTCCCAGTTTGCGGAGGTGGCAACAGCGTTGTTGTACTGCTTTTCCACCATTTTCTCGCTGGCAACAGCCTTGCCCAGCGCCTGGGTGGATTTATTCAGTTCCTTCTGCATATCCAGAATGATCTGTTTTACCATTTTTTCGGGGTCTTCTGCTCTATCGATCAGATCGTTGATATTTGCCTTGAGCAGATCGCTCAGACGGGTGAAAATACTCATGTTGAAAACCTCCTTCATTTTCCCGCATGCGGGTTACTATTATTATAGCCATCCGCCTGCCAATTGTCAAGTGGTTTTCTTTTTGTGGGCATGCATTTTTGGTGACTGCTTCCTTTTGTGCGGTTTTTGATGCTCTGCATACTACCTTTGTTAGTAACCTTTTTCTTTTCTGCGTTCTTTTATACTCTGCGTGCTGTTTTTACGCAGTACGGGTTTACCGGATGCTTGGGGAGATGTGTATGATTCTATTTGTTTAACCGGATGGGTCACGCATGACCCATTTACCGGTGTGCGAGCGACAACCTCTTTGAGAGGGGAGAGAGCGCATCTGACGATGCTTATTCTCTCCCCTCTCAT
>NC_021039.1:307278-309623 GCF_000210095.1 Ruminococcus champanellensis 18P13 = JCM 17042 | reverse complement strand
CTTGTACTGCGTGGGTGGAGCACGCAGACTATAAGAAAACGCAAACGGTCACTCAAAAAACAGAGCATCCAGACCCACCCGGAAAACACGATCACAAAAAAACAGCACCACGCAATACTGCATGGTGCTGTTTGTAGCATGTAATCAGACGGTTTCTACCAGATGCGCCAGGAAACGTGCAAGCACGGTGATATCACTGGAATCTACAATGGCATCGCCGTTCACGTCTGCATTGGCAACCTGCGCTGCGGTCATAGCCGGAGCCAGGGTGTCATCCTGTGCCACATAGCGGCAGAGCCGTACTACGTCAGCGATGGTAACCTCGCCATCGTCGTTTACGTCACCCTTTACGCCGACAGGCTCCACTGTGGTGGTGGTAGTCGTTGTGGTCGTGGTGGTGGTTTCCGTAGTGGTTGTAGTGGTGGTCGTTGTGGTTTCAATCGGCTGATCCGGGTAGAAGAAGTTGTCGAAAATAACCGTTACATTCTTGATGTTCAGTGCCGGTTCATCGCCGGTTACGCCGGACCATGTCCACCAGTTCTCCACCTTCAGATAATCCATCTCAAAGGTACCGGTCTTGGTGATTGCGTTGCCTTCGTCATCCTTGTCGCCGGTGGGGAATGTGTTCTCGCCAACGGGAATCTCAAAGGTAGTCAGGGTCTTGTCGATGCCCACTGCATTGTCTATAAAGGTCCAGCAGTGACGGGTCTTTTCGTCGTCGTTGCCGGATTCGGTAAAGTTAAAGCTCAGAACAACGTCGCCGCTGACCTGCTTGGAGTTCTTGGTGGAGGTCAGCTCATATTCTACCACAACGCTGCTTGCGGTCAGACCCATTTCACCATAGGGCTTCATGTCGATGGAGTAGCCCTTTTCCTCCGCTGTCATTTCATCCACAGTCAGGGAGATCCGGTCGGTCTTGGTGCCGGGATCCTCTGTGCCGCCGCTGATTACATCAGCAAAAATCTGCTTGATCTCGTCATCGTACCAGCTGAGGGTGGTACGGTCAAAATACTTCATGGTGCCGGCGTTGGAATCATCCCACAGAACCGCACACATACCGTTCTTGCCGTAGGAGTAGGATGCAACCTCCTTGAGGAACTTCTTGATGGAAGCGTCATCTTTGCCCTCGTCGGTCACAACGCCGTACTCGCCGATGATCACCGGGATGCCCTTGTCGATGAACTTATCCTCCAGCTTATCCAGGTTGGCCTCCAGCAGGGTATAATCCGCATTGGTGCCCCAGGTGGAGGTGTAGCCCCAGGTGGAGTCAGTCTCTGCCACGCAGAAGGTGGTAGGCTCATAGTAATGCACGGAAACAGCCACCATGTTGGCGGAATCTTTGGGTGCGGAGAAGTCGCTGGACAGGCACTTATCCGTATTGTTGTTGGATGCAGGCACCAGAAGCAGACGCTTTGCGTTATTGCCGCCGGTTGCACGGACTGTATCCACAAACGCCTGGTTCAGCTTCATGATCTGCGCATTGGTGATCTCGATCTCGTTCATATCCTCAAAGACCAGCTTCTCGTCATAGTCCTTGAAGTAGGTAGCGATCTTCTTCCACAGGTCGGTAAACTTGCTCTGTGCGGAAGCATTGAGCCAGCTTGCCTCGTTGTGGGTGTTGATGATGCAGTACAGACCGTTATCCAGACAGTAATCCACAACGGTCTGAACCCGGGCAAGATATGCGTCCATATCCACCTTGCCCTCCATTGCCTGGTACCAGGTCACAGGGATCCGGACGGTCTTGAAGCCAGCCTTCTTGATCTCCTTGATCATGGCTTCGGTGGTAAGGGGATTGCCCCAGGCAGTTTCGATCTGCTCCGGCGTGAGGGTACCGGAGTCCCAGGTGTTGGAGCCGCTGAGGGAATTACCCAGGTTCCAGCCAAGACCCATGTCCTCCACCATATCGATGGCGGTGGTGTTTGCAGCAGACACGTTGACAAAGCTGCCTGCAAATGTACTTGTCAGAGACATGCACAGAGCGGCAGCGGTCACAGTGCTGAGCAGCTTTTTTGTCAGCTTCATGTGATTCTACTCCCTTTCTTTTACATGACCGGATACGATGAGAAGACGCAGCCTTAACGCCTTTTCCCGGAGGGAAAATTGAGAGAGACGTATACGCACAGTCATGTCATGATACCTTAACTTTACCATACACATGCGGCAAAGTCAATATGTTTGATTCGTTTTTCACCATAGCGCATGCCAATCTTTTCACCTGTTTTTTGGTGATAATGCACAAAATGTAAGAACGTTTGTTCTTGTAATGGGTTGTGGGTGGATGGGTTTGATCTTTGTGACCGCCTGCTTGCGGTTTGTCTTTGATGCTCTGCGTGCTTGGCACA
>NC_021039.1:302567-306048 GCF_000210095.1 Ruminococcus champanellensis 18P13 = JCM 17042 | reverse complement strand
TTCATGCAGCACCCAAAGCTGCACATTCCCACAATGCTGCACAAAACGCTAAGGGATAAAATCTGTTGGCTGAAATCGTGAGAAATGTAAAGTTGGCTCGTTCTCCACAAGAGTGGGGAGGGTTGTGGAAAAGAGAGTACGGTTGTCGCTCGCACACCGGTAGATGGGTCATGCGTGACCCATCCGGTTCATCAAATAGAACAACACACATCTCCCCAAGACATTGGTAAACCTCTACTGCGTAGAAACAGCACGCAGATTATAAAGGAACGCAGAAAAGAAAACGGTCACACAAGAGAATCAATCCGCTTCTCATACACCGTTATTATACCACACGTCACTTCCTTTGTCATGTCTTTTTCCATGCAATTTCGCAAAAAGTTCAGAAAAAATATACAATATATCATGTTGACCGATTGCGAATTATGTGCTAATATATACAGTGACAAAATTCATCCACAAAGACAAAAAAAGAATGACAATTCGTATAAAAAAGGGAGGACTCTTCAATGCACATGAAAAAAAGCCTGCTGGCTGCTGCCCTGACGCTGGCAGTAGCGGCATCCGCCGTACCTGCCACCGGAATCCAGGCAGGGGCTGCGGCAACCAAATCCATCGAATCCCAGATGAACTGGGACACCGTCACCATCAGCGGCGGCGGCTTCGTTTCCGGTCTGATTACCGGAGAAAACAACATCTACGCCCGGACGGACGTAGGCGGCGCATACCGGTACAATGCAACCACCAAGGAATGGGAACAGCTAATGGCGTTCTTTACGGATGCAGACCGGGGCTTTCTCAGCGTGGACGCTATGGCGCTGGATCCCAACGACGACAATATCGTCTATGCCCTGTGCGGCTGTGCATACTTCAGCGATGCCCGGACGGCAGTGTTCCGCTCCAAGGACGGGGGCAAGACCTGGGATTCTGCGGACGTCACAAATCTGATCCAGGTACACGGCAACGGCTACGGCAGACAGTGCGGCGAGTCCATTGCGGTGGATCCGGATGATCCCAACACCATCTACTGCGGCGGCGACACGGTGGGCATGATCGTCAGCCACGATGCGGGCGTCACCTGGGAGGCAGTGGACAGCTTCAACAGCATGGGTCTGTTCACCAATGAGATCAAGTGGCCTACCTGGACGGAAAACGTAGTCAAGACCACCGTTGGCACGGACTATGCAAACTGCAACGGCGTTTCCACCATCGCCATTGAAAAGGGCAAGGTCTATGTGGGCATTTCCGACAACACCCTGGAATGCAATATGTATGTGGCAGACGTGGACGGAAAGAAATGGGAACCCCTCAGCAAGGATCTGCCGGCGGACAAGTTCCCCTCCCGGATCACCAAGGACAATGCAGGCAATCTGCTGATCTGCTATGTGGGGGGGCTGACCTTCAACGGCACCGGCGGCGGCATTTACAAGTACAACACCACCACCGGAGAAGTCACCAACATTTCCCCCACGGAGAACAGCTTCGGCGCCTGCATGGCAAACCCCAACAACAACGACCAGCTAATCGCCACCACCTGCGGCGTGTGGAGCACCAATAGCTGGAGCAAGGAGGACGGTGCCTGGGGCGACTGGCTGTACCGTTCCGAGGACGGAGGCAAGACCTGGACCGAGTATTATCCGGGCAAGATGGGTGAATACAAGTGGAATGCGGAAACCGGCGAAATGGTGCAGGAACAGGTCATCGATTACCTGGACGCAAACGGATGTAGCTGGGTATACGGCAAAGCCATCCACTGGTCCGGCTCACTCATCATCAACCCCAAGGATTTTGACCAGATCATGGTTTCCTCCGGCAACGGCATTTTCAAGTGGGACGGCATCTGGGGGGATTCTCCCAAGGCAAGCTTCTGCGCACAGGGCATCGAGGAAGTGGTTGCTCTGGATATGGTCTCCGTGCCCGGCGGTGCGGCATATTCCGCCATCGGGGACTATGACGGTTTCATCCACACGGACGTGGACAAGCCTGCTACCCAGTATGTACCCAACATGGGCTCCACCGGGGCGATCGCATACTGCCCCCAGAACCCCCAGGTGATGGTGCGGATCGCAGAGAACCAGAATGACATTGCACCGGGCTTCTACTCCACGGACGGGGGCAAGACCTGGACGAAAATGGCGAACACCGCCGGCGGCAAGGCTGCTATCACACAACTGGACAAGGATACCTACCGGATCTTCCTGGGGAAGAAGGACAGCGGTGACCTGAGCTATTCCGACGACTGGGGACAGACCTGGAACGCATGCACCGGCATTGGCAGCGCATACGGCTCCAAGCCCACCTACACCTTTGTAGAGCCAAATGATCCCAGCACCGTATACGCATACGCTACCTATTATAATTCCTCCTGGCATTACTCCAAGACGGAACCGGAGCTGAGCGACGCAAACTATACCCTGTACATCAGCACCGACTACGGCAAGACCTTTACCGGCACCCAGATCTGTATGTATGACCAGTGCGACAGCGCAGGGCGGATCGCCTCCCTGGAGGACAATCACCTGATACTGGCAGGAGGCTGGTACGGGCTGTATGATGTAAAAACCGCCGGCGGCAAGGCAGAGGTCACCAAGAAGAACGTGTTCTACTGCAAGACCGTGGGCTATGGGGCACCGGAAAAGAAGGGCGGCATCAACACTCTGTACATGTACGGCAAACCCCAGGAAACCGACGCTGAAGGCATCTACCGCTCCACGGACGGCGGCGACAGCTGGGTATGCATCAACACCCAGAAGCTCTACGGGGGCACCGGCAACGGCAACTTCCTGGTAGGGGATATGAACACCTTCGGCACGGTGTATATGAGTACGGTAGGCTGCGGCATTGTTGTGGGCAGATTGTCCGGCGGTACGGAGAATCCGGATATTCTGTACGGTGACGTAAACGCAGACGGCATTGTGGACATTGCGGACACGGTGCTGCTGGCACGATACATTGCCCAGGATCCGGCGGTCAAGCTCACAAAACAGGGCTTGCAGAATGCGGACTGCGATCCGGACGGGAACATTGATTCTTCAGATCTGACGGCAATTGCCCGGTATCTGGCGCATTTGGTTGACAAGCTAGGATAAGAAAAGGCAGGGCGCAAGCCCTGCTTTTTTGCGTCTGTTTGCGTGGACATTGTTGGTGGAGTTTCTTTTATGTTCTGCGTGTTAGACACACGCTTTACTGATTTATTTTTTAGTAACCATTCGCTTGTGGATCGTTTTTTTATACTCTGCGTGCTCCATACACGCAGTAGAGGTTTACCAATGTGCGAGCGACAACCTCTTTGGGAGTGGAGAGAGCGCATCTAACGATGCTTATTCTCTCCCCTCCCAACGGTTTTCTCTCGCGCTCTCTTTTCCACAACCCTCCCCACTCTTGTGGAGAACGAGCCAACTTTACATTTCCCACGATTTCAGCCAACAGATTTTATCCCTTAGCGTTTTGTGCAGCATCATGGGAATGTGTAACCTACAGG
>NC_021039.1:290279-301516 GCF_000210095.1 Ruminococcus champanellensis 18P13 = JCM 17042 | reverse complement strand
TGGAGCACGCAGATTTTATAAGATGGTTTAAAAGAAAAAGGTCACTTCGTAAAGCGGTACTTCGTATCCACAGCACGCAGAGCATAAAGAAAAAGAAACGGTCACACAGAACGACCCAGCGTATCCCCACAAAGCAAACGATCACCAAACACAGACCCCGCAGGGAAACCTGTATTTATTATACCGGCAAAGGGGCAGTTCGTCAACAATTTTTGCCGGTTTTACGCCAAATCCAGCGGCATTCGGGCAAAGAAACCCGGGTTCGTGGACTATTTTGCGCAAAATGCGACCAATTCACCGGATCTCAACATGGTTTTCCACAGCGTTGTGGAAAGTCATGTTGAGAAACCGCTGCTTTTTCACTACAAGATCCTTTGTCCGGCATTGCATTTTCTTTTTCTTGTCCACCTGCTTTCACAGAAGTTTTCCACCGGGTTGTGGAAAACCATGTTGAGAAACCTTCCGCTTTCCACAGCAAGATGTTCTGAAAAATACATTCCCTTGCCGGTTCGGAGCGGCAAAAGAAAAACGCTCCCCGGAATGGGGAGCGCTGGTGCGGATGAAGTGACTCGAACACTCACGGATGAATCCACTAGAGCCTAAATCTAGCGCGTCTACCAATTCCGCCACATCCGCATATACACATACTGTTACATTATAAGAGTATAGCATCGGAGTCCGGATTTGTCAAGCTTTCGGACAGATTTTTTCCAGCACTGCAAAGAAAAAAGATCGCTGAATGCCCCCGAATGCCTTTACTTTATCATGGAAATATGGTATAATAGGCTTAAGTGCAATCGGACTGTTTTTTGGCATATTATATATGTATAGGGGCAGGCAGGCAAACCGGGTTCCGGGTTTCCGCCATGCCTGCTGAGGAGGTATAAATTATATGAATTCCTTTGCGGAAGTGTTTGAGCAGGTCAAAAAGTATTGTATCGAGGTGGGAAACATTGGCGATGTGGCAATCAATCTCTGGATCAATACCCTGATCCCCGTCTCCCTGGACGGCACCAAGGCGGTGCTCCAGTGCAATTCGGAATTTCAGAAGGGCGTGGTACTGAATAATTTCAAGAGCCTCCTGCAGGAGGGCTTCCGCAATACCCTGGGCTTTGACGTGGAGCTGGAGATCATCATCGAAAGCCAGAAGCCGGCGGAAAAGGTGGATATCCAGGAGCTGGAAAAGAAGCATGCACAACTGGAAAAAAGCTTTGAGGGCGCTGAGTATGACTACACCTTTGACACTTTTATTGTAGGAAAATCCAACGAATTCGCCTATGCCGCCTGCACTGCCGTGGCAAAGCACGACCGGAACAAGGCAAGCGATACATACAACCCCCTGTTCATTTACGGCCCCTCCGGCCTGGGCAAGACCCACTTGATGACCGCAATCGCCAACGAAATGCGCCGGAACGACCCGAACCTCAACATCGTATATGTCACCGGAGAGACCTTTGCAAACGAGCTGATCGAAGCCATTCAGAAAAAGCAGGACACCTCCCTGTTCCACGACAAGTACCGGAATGCGGACGTGCTGCTGGTGGACGATGTACAGTTTATCGCCGGCAAGGACTCCACCCAGGAGGAATTTTTCCACACCTTCAATAAGCTGCACAGCGAGGGCAAGCAGATCGTACTGACCTCCGACCGTCCCCCCAAGGATATCAAGATCCTGGAGGATCGGATCCGGAGCCGGTTTGAAAGCGGTCTGATCGCCGATATTTCCACTCCGGATTTCGAGACCCGGATCGCCATCATCCGCCGGAAGGCAGAGCTGTTAGACCTGAATCTGCCGGACGAGGTGGCAGAATTCATCGCAAACCGGCTCAAAACCAACATCCGACAACTGGAGGGGGCGGTGAAAAAGCTCAAGGCGCTGAAGCATCTGGCAGGGAGCCAGCCCTCCATTGCCATGGCGCAGAGCGTGATCCGGGACATTCTCACCGACGACCAGCCCATCCCCATTACCGTGGAGAAGATCATTGCGGAGGTTGCCAACGTGTACGGGGTATCCCCGGACGATATCCGCTCCAACAAGCGCTCCTCCCAGATCTCCAATGCCCGGAAGGTGGCGATCTATGTGGTGCGGGAAATCACCCAGATGCCCCTTGCTTCCATCGGCATGGAATTCGGCGGTCGGGATCACTCCACCATCGTGTATGCGGTCAACAGCATCTCCCAGTCCATCCAGAAGGACAGTTCCTTGAAGGAACTGGTGGAGACCCTCATCAAGAACATCCGGGAACGGGGCAAGAACTGAGTTTCCACCAGCTTTTCAACAGATTGTTGAAACCTGTGTGGAAAAGAAAGCAAGGCGCAGCGCCGATCCGCATCACCTTGTCCACAGTTTACCCATTCGGCTTTTTTACAGTTTTCCGCCCGGATCCGACAGGACTCCGGATTTTCCACGAAAGTTTCAAGGATTTTTCCCTTTCCACTCCACAAGTTCTGCCGGTTTCCACAGAGCGATCCGGCTTTCCACTTTTCAAGAATCATTCCACGAAGGGGCTGTGGAGGAGAAAATCCCGGAAAACTGCCGGGGAAGGGCTGTTTGAACAGTTTCAACCCCTCTACTACTACTGCTGAAAAAAATTAAGATGGATGGATGGATTGATCCCACCAACAAGCCGGAACGAAAGCCGGCGGCTGTGGAAAGTCCGGACATCCCCCAAAAAGGAGCCAATCATGAAGTTTTCATGCAAGAAGGAAGATATCTGCGCTGCCATCGGCAACGTATCCAAAGCGGTCAGCGTCAAATCCACCATTACCGCCCTGGAGGGCATCCGGATCAAGCTGTCCTACACGGTGCTGGAGCTGACCGGCTATGATCTGGAGCTGGGAATCCGTTCCACCATTGAGGCGGTTTCCGAGGACTGCGGTGAATTTGTGGTGAATGCCCGGCTGTTCAGCGAGATCACCCGGAAAATGAGCGATGAGATCCTGACCTTTGAGACGGATGAAATGCTGAATATCCGCATCACCGGCGCTGTAACCGAGTACTGCATTTCCGCCATGTCTGCGGAGGAGTATCCGGATCTGCCGGAGGTCAGCGATGAGCACCGGTTCCTGGTGCCCCAGGATCAGCTGAAATCCATGATCAACCAGACTGCCCATGCAGTTTCCCTGAACGAGAACAAGCCGGTCATGACCGGCGCCCTGTTCGACATTACCGAGGACGGGAATTTCAACATGGTCACCAGCGACGGGTACCGGCTTGCCCTGCGGACGGAGCATATCGACACGGCGGAGGTGCACCGGTTCGTGGTGCCTGCCAGAACACTGTCAGAAGTATCCAGACTGCTGAAGGAGGATGCCAAGGCACCCTGCGGCATTTACAACAATTTCAAGCACATTGTCTTTGAATTGGGAGAGATCACTGTATTCTCCCGGCTGCTGGAGGGGGATTTCCACAACTACCGGGCTTCCATTCCCCCGGACAAGCGGACGGAGGTCATCGTCCGTACCAGAGAGCTGGTGAACTGTCTGGAGCGGTGCGCACTGCTCATCAACGAGAAAAACAAGGCACCGGTGCGCTGCGTCTTTGAAAACGGCACCGTGAAGGTCAGCTGCAAGACCGGCATCGGCAGCATTTCCGATACCATTCCGGTGGATCTCAGCGGCGATGCCGTCACCATCGGCTTCAACAACAAATTCATGCTGGATGCGCTGCGGGCGTCTGAATGCGACAAGCTTAGGATCCATCTCAGCGGCGGCAACCGGGTTGTGAAGATCATTCCGCCGGAGGGGGACAGCTTTGTGTTCCTGGTGATGCCGGTGGATCTGAAATACTAAGCAAGGGGGCGTTTCCATGCAGAACCAACGGGTTTCCATCCGCACGGAGTTCATCAAGCTGGACTCCCTGCTGAAATATGCCGGGCTGACCGACACCGGGGGCTTCGCCAAGGAGCTGATCCAGGGGGGACAGGTGAAGGTAAACGGCGAAATCTGCACCATGCGGGGGAAGAAAATCCGCAGCGGCGACGTGGTAGAGGCCGGAGAATACCGGCTGACGGTGGAGCAATGCATCTGACCGGGCTGGAGGCGGAGCATTTCCGGAATCTGGAGCATATTCAGTTGGAGCCGGACCCCCGGTATAACCTCATTGTGGGGCAGAATGCCCAGGGGAAAACCAATCTGCTGGAGGCGATCTGGCTGCTGACCGGGTGCAGGAGCTTCCGGGGCGTCCGGGAACGGGATCTGGTGAGCTTTGACCAGGAGGTCATGCGGATGCAGGCTGCATTCCGGGACAGCCGCCGGGAGCAGCACATCACCTACGCCATTCAGAAAAGCAGCCGGGAAAAGAAAATCACCCTGAATGGGGTGCCTCTGCGGGGGGGCAGCCGGCTCTTTGCCCAGTTCCAGTGCGTGGTGTTCACCCCGGACGATACCATGCTCATCAAGGGACTGCCGGACAAGCGGCGGAATTTCCTGGATCTCTGCTGCGCCCAGATCCGGCCGAAAAATATGGACGTGCTGCGCCGGTTCGAGAATCTGACCATTCAGCGGAACCAGGTGCTCCGGAGCATCGGCGCCGGAAACGGCACCCCTCTGGATCTTGCCATCTGGGACGCGCAGCTGGCGGTGGCAGGGGCGCATCTGTCCCACATCCGGCACAGCTATGTGCAGCGGTTTGCGCCGGTTTGCGCCCGGCTGTACAACATCATCACCGGGGGACGGGAGCAGCTGACGGTGGAATACCAGTCCGGCATGTACCGGGACTATGAGATGCCGGAAACCGTCACCGAGCCGATGCAGGATTACTATCTGCGGAAGCTGACCATGTCCTCCACGGACGATATCCGGCTGGGGTACACCAGCATCGGGGCAAGCCGGGATGATCTGCTGTTCAAGATCAACGGCAAGCCCGTCCGGGATTTCGGCTCCCAGGGACAGAAGAAAAGCACGGCGCTGGTGCTGAAGCTTGCCCAGGCGGAGATCTATCGGCACAGTCAGGGGCAGTCCCCGGTGGTGCTGCTGGACGATGTGATGGGAGAGCTGGACAAGAGCCGGCAGGAATTGGTGTACAGCATCGTGCAGGAAATGCAGGTATTTATTACCACATGCAACGAAGGGGCTGTATTGGGCAGTGACCGGGGCATGCGGATCACCATAGAAAACGGAAAAATATTGTAACGGAGGCGTGGGATGTATATACACCTGGGCAATGAGATCTCTGTGTCGGACAAATGCGTCACCGGCATTTTCGATCTGGAGAATACCACCATCGGCAAAGCCACCAAGGAGTTTCTGGAACGGGCGGAACGGGAGAAACGGGTGGTGAATGTCAGCTATGAAATGCCCAAAAGCTTCATTGTCTGCAACGAGCGGGGCAGAGAAGTGGTTTATATTTCCCAGATCTCCGTTGCAACACTGCGCAAGCGTGCAAACACGCTGTTTTGAGGAAAGGATGGAATCATGAGCGAAACAGAACAGATAAAACCGGGAGCACAGCAGTATGACGAAAGCCAGATCCAGGTGCTGGAGGGGCTGGAGGCTGTACGGAAGCGTCCGGGCATGTACATCGGCACCACCGGTTCCGGCGGACTGCATCACCTGGTGTACGAGATCGTGGATAACTCCATTGACGAGGCGCTTGCCGGGTATTGTACCCATATTCAGGTAGAAATTCTGCCGGGGGATATCATCCGGGTTACGGATAACGGACGGGGCATTCCCACAGGCATCCACCCCAAGGAGGGGATCTCCGCTGCAACGGTGGTGTATACAGTGCTGCATGCAGGGGGAAAATTCGGCGGCGGCGGCTACAAGGTCGCCGGCGGTCTCCATGGCGTGGGAGCATCCGTTGTCAATGCGCTGTCGGAATGGCTGGAGCTGACCGTCAAGGACGGGAGCCATGTACACTTCCAGCGGTTTGAACGGGGGAATTATGCGGAGCCTCTGAAAATCATCGGGGACACCACAGAGCACGGCACCTCCGTCATGTTCAAGCCGGACGCAGAGATCTTTGAGGAAACCACCGTGTTTGACTACGAGGTCCTCCTCAAGCGCATGCGGGAACAGGCGTTTCTGAATGCGGGGCTGACCATCGAGCTGTCGGATCAGCGGGATCCGGCGAATCCCCAGGGGGAGAAGATGTGCTACGAAGGGGGCATCCGCCAGTTTATCGAGCATATCCACAAAACACGGGGACTGGAAAGCCTGTCCGAGCAGGTGATCTACTTTACAGGGTCCAAGGGGGACAATGCGGTGGAGATCGCCATGCAGTACAACGACAGCTACAACGAGCTGATCCTGTCCTTTGCCAACAATGTGCATACCATCGACGGGGGCATGCACGAGCTGGGCTTCCGGAATGCGCTGACCAAGACCCTGAACGAATACGGCAAGCGGTTCGGCCTGCTGAAGGATGACTCCAAGCTGATGGGGGAGGACGTGCGGGAAGGCTTGACCGCCATCATCTCCGTCAAGCTGACGGACTGCCAGTTCGAGAGCCAGACCAAGGTGAAGCTGGGAAATCCGGAGATCAAGCCCTTTGTGGAGTCCATCGTGTCCGAAAAGCTCATGAACTACCTGGAGGAGAATCCGGCGGTGGCACGGGCGATTTTCGACAAGAGCCTGGCGGCGCAGCGTGCCAGGGAGGCTGCCAAAAAGGCGAGAGAAACTGCCCGGCGGAAAACCGCTATGGAAAGCGCAAGCCTGCCGGGAAAGCTGGCGGACTGCTCCGAGCGGGATATTGAAATGACGGAAATTTACATTGTCGAGGGTGATTCTGCGGGAGGCTCCGCCAAGGAGGGCAGAGACCGCCGGTACCAGGCGATCCTTCCCCTGTGGGGCAAGATGCTGAACGTGGAGAAGGCACGGATCGACAAGGTATACTGCAACGAAAAGCTCATGCCGGTGGTGACTGCCCTGGGCACCAGCATCGGGGAGGATTTCGACATTTCCAAGCTCCGGTACGGAAAGGTCATCATCATGGCGGATGCGGATGTGGACGGTTCCCATATCCGGACGCTGCTGCTGACCTTCTTCTTCCGGTTCATGCGTCCCCTGATCACAAATGGAAATATTTACATTGCCCAGCCGCCCCTGTTCCGGGTGGCAAAGGGGAAGACCTTCAAGTATGCCTTCTCCGACGAGGAGCGTGACAAATACATCGCCCAGTTCAATGCGGAATCCCCCAACGCCAAGGTGGAGGTGCAGCGGTACAAGGGTCTTGGCGAGATGGACGCACACCAGCTCTGGGACACCACCATGAACCCGGACACCAGAACCATGATCAAGGTGGAAATGGCGGACGCAGTGAAGGCGGACGAGACCTTTTCCATCCTCATGGGGGATAAGGTTGCCCCCAGACGGGAATTTATCGAGAAGAATGCAAAATACGCACAGAATCTGGATATTTAAACGGAGGGTTCATGAAGGAAAAAATGCAGCGGGAATACAGCATTCCCTTTGAATTATTTGCCAAAGCCTTTACCCTGTTCCAGCGGAAATTCGTCTACCCCCGGTGCTGGATCATCACCGCATTTTTAGGGGCTGTGATCGTGTTTTACGTCAGCGCCGCCTTGCAGGATCCGGGGAATACCCTGACTTATGTGCTGATCTTTGCGTGCCTGGCGGTGATTTTCATCCAGTGGTACAACCCGAAAAAGATCCGGCGGCAGCTTCTGAACGCCATCAAGGATCTGGGGGACGAAACCTATCGGCTGACGGTGGAGGAGGATGGGCTGACCATCGGCACGATCCTGCCGGAACCGGAGGAGGATGCGGAACAGGAGTCCGGAGACGGGTTCCACGACATTTTCCCGGAGGAGCCGCCCCAACTGGCGGATACGGTGATCCCCTTCAACAAGCAAGTAAAAATTGTGGAATCAGCGGAATTTTTCCTGGTGTACCAGGTTCGTGCCATGTTTTATGTGATCCCAAAACAGGCTTTTTCCCCGGAGGAGAACCGCCAGCTTGCCGGCTTGTTTGCCGAAAAGCTGGGACGGCAGTTCTGCCCGGATAAACAGACAGAAAGGAACTGATCGATTTGTTCAGCGAAACTGAAATTGTGCTGCCCGTGGATATCGAAAGGGAAATGAAAAAATCCTTTATCGAATATTCCATGTCCGTTATCGTGTCCCGGGCGCTGCCGGATGTGCGGGACGGGTTGAAGCCCGTACACCGCCGGATCCTGTACACCCTCCACGAAAACGGACTGACCCCGGACAAGGCATACAGAAAATGCGCCGATACGGTGGGCGCCGTGCTGGGCCGGTACCATCCCCACGGAGACGCCTCCGTGTATGACGCACTGGTGCGGCTGGCGCAGCCCTTCTCTTTGCGGTATCCTCTGGTGGACGGCCACGGCAACTTCGGCTCCGTGGACGGAGATCCGCCGGCGGCATATCGTTATACGGAAGCGAGAATGGCGAAAATCGCTGTGGAGATGCTGACGGACATCGGCAAGGACACGGTACCCTTCATGTCCAACTACGACGACCGGCTCAAGGAGCCTGTGGTGCTGCCCTCCCGGTTCCCGAACCTGCTGGTGAACGGCTCCGTGGGCATTGCCGTGGGTATGGCAACCAACATTCCGCCCCACAATCTGGGAGAGGTCATTGACGGCATCAGCACCCTGATCGACAATCCGGACTGTACCCTGGACGATCTGATGGAGCATATCAAGGGGCCGGATTTCCCCACCGGGGGCATCCTCATGGGCAGAGCAGCCATCCGGGCGGCATACGCCACCGGACGGGCAAAGCTGACCCTCCGTGCCAACACCTCCTTTGAGGAGATCAAGGGCAGAAACTGCATCATCGTCCACGAGATCCCCTACATGGTCAACAAGGCACGGCTCATTGAGAGCATTGCGGATCTGGTGAAGGACAAGCGCATTGACGGTATTCACAACCTGCGGGATGAGTCCGACCGTTCCGGTATGCGGATCGTCATCGAGCTGAAAAAGGACGCCATTCCGGAGATCATCCGGAACAAGCTGTTCAGCTATACCCAGTTGCAGGATACGGTGGGCGTGACCATGCTGGCACTGGTGAACGGGGAGCCAAAGGTGCTGAACCTGAAGCAGATGCTGGAGGAGTATCTGAACTTCCAGGTGGAGGTTGTCACCAAGCGCACCCTGTATGATCTGAACAAGTGCAAGAACCGGGCGCATGTGCTCCAGGGCTTTGCGCTTGCCATTGACTACATCGACGAGGTCATCGATATCCTCCGTTCCTCCAAGAATGTGGCAGAGGGCAAGCAGCGGCTGATGGAGCGGTTCAAGGATACGGATATGTCCACCCTGCTGGATCGTGCCCAGTACCCCTATGCCAACAAGATCGAGATCGGCGTGGGTCTGACGGATGTACAGGCGGAAGCCATTGTACAGATGCGCCTGGGACAGCTGACCGGTCTGGAACGGGAAAAGATCATGGACGAGTTGGAGCAGATCTGCGGAAGGATCGCAGAGCTGGAGGAGCTGCTGGAGGATCGGAGCAAAATGTACGGGGTGATCCGGGAGGAACTGGAAGTGATCCGGAAGAAGTTCGGGGACGACCGGCGCACCCAGATCGAGACCATCAGCGGAGAAGTGGACATTGAGGATCTGATCCCGGTGGAGGACAGCGTGGTGACCTATACCCACAACGGGTACATCAAGCGTGCCCCCGTGGACACCTACAAGACCCAGAAGCGGGGCGGCAAGGGCGTCAGCGGCATGAAGCAGCGGGAGGAGGATTTCGTGGAGGAGCTGTTCATTGCCTCCACCCACGACCATCTGCTGTTTATCAGCAATAAGGGGCTCATGTACCGGCTCAAGTGCTATGAAATTACGGAAGGCTCCAAGGCGTCCCGTGGGGTGAATCTGGTGAACCTGCTGCCCCTGGCAGAAGGGGAGAAGATCGCCGCTATGCTGAAAACCACGGACTTTGAGGACGATAAATTCGTGGTGATCGTCACCAAGAACGGCAAGATCAAGCGTACTCCCCTGTCCGCATATCGGAATGTGCGGAAAAACGGTCTGATCGCCATTGGTCTGGACGATGGGGACGAAATTGCGGCAGTGCGCATGACCGACGGCAGCAGCCAACTGATGGTTGCCACCCGGAACGGCATGACGCTGCGGATGGAGGAAAGCTGCATCCGGCAAATGTCCCGGTCTGCACACGGCGTCCGGGCGATCCACCTGCGGGAGGAGGATCAGGTCGTATCCATGGCGAGAGTCCGGGAGGGGGCAACCGTCCTCACCGTCACCGAGCAGGGCTTTGGCAGACGGACGGAGCTTGACGCTTACCGGCTTCAGAACCGGGGCGGCTATGGTCTGAGCAACTACAAGGTGGATGCGGAGCGTGGCTATGTATGCGGCATCAAGGTGGTGGATGAGGCGGACGACATCATCCTCATTGCCAGCGACGGGATCATCATCCGGATCCGCACCAGCGATATCCGGATCATGAGCAGATACGCCAAGGGCGTTCGGGTGATGCGGGTCAGCGAGGACGCCAAGGTGGTGACCTTTACCCGGGCGGAGCATGACGATTCCGCAGAGATCCAGTCGGTGGAGCAGTTGTCGGAGGAGGAGCTTCAGGCACAGCAGGCGGACGCTGCCGCAGCGGAGAAAAACGAAGTGATCCCGGAGGATTCCGGTGAGGAAGCGGAGGAGTAAGCAGCCCATGGAACAGTCCATTCCCAAGAAGCTCGGCATGCTTGCACTGCTGACGGCAGGGAGCCTGTTTGCCCAGACCCTGCTGTGGGTGGCTTATGACTATTTCCAGATGCAGGTGTGGGTCATGGGGGCGCTGCCCCTGCTGATCTGCCTGCTGTATCACGCCGTGCAACTGGATTCCGGTGCGGACAAGCTGATGGGCAGGCGGTTCGTGTTTGCCGGGGCGTGTCTATTGCCCCTGTTGCTGGGGGCGGCGCTGGGCTTGTGGATGTACTGGAAGTATCCGGGGCTGGAGGTGTTCGGCGGTACCGGCTGGGGCGGCGGCGTGATCCAGGAGATCATTGCCAAGTACTCCGCCCGGTATCTGTTGACCTCCGGGTATCTGATCCTGTTCGCCGGGTTGGATGCGGTGTATTTTTTGCGGCGAACATGAGGACAGGGCGCAAGCCCTGTTTTCTTTTTGTGGGTTTTTTATGCTCTGTGGGTTATTTTTGGTGACCTTTTTCTTTTACGTTGTCTTTGATGTTCTGCGTGCTTGGTACACGCAGTAGAGGTTTACCTTTCAGTGACCATCTTTTTCGGGCTTGTCTTTTATAATCTGCGTGCTGGGGTCACGCAGTACAGA
>NC_021039.1:283307-289879 GCF_000210095.1 Ruminococcus champanellensis 18P13 = JCM 17042 | reverse complement strand
TTGGTAAACCCGTACTGCGTAAATGTAGCACGCAGAGCATAAAGAACAAGCCCGGAAAAGATGGTCACAGAAGATAAGGGTGTCATGCGTGACCCATCCGGTTAAACAAATAGAACAACAAACATCTCCCCAAGACATCGGTAAAACGCTCCTGCGTGGGTGGAGCACGCAGAGCATAAAGAACAAGTCCGGAAAAGATGGTCACAAAAGATAAGGGTGTCATGCGTGACCCATCCGGTTAAGTAAGTGGAGCATGATATACCCTTGGGTTGTCTCCCCAAGACAGCGGTAGAACGCTCCTGCGTAGGTGGAGCACGCAGAGCATAAAGAGCAACCCCGGAAAAGATGGTCACTGAAAAAGGAAACGCCAGCGTCCGCAGAATTTCCAACAAAACAATTGACGAGCCAGTGCCTTTCGTGCTATAATAAAGTGTTATTTGAAATAAAGGAGCGGCGATTATGTCTCATACAAATTCTTACGAGTCCCCTTTCTGCACCCGGTATGCCAGCCCGGAAATGCAGTATTTATTCTCGGCGGACAAGAAATTCACCACCTGGCGGCGGCTTTGGGTGGCGCTGGCACGGGCGGAGCATCAGCTTGGCTTGCCGGTGACCCAGGCACAGGTGGATCAACTGGAAGCCAATGTGGAAAACATTGACTATGACGTGGCGAGAGAACGGGAAAAGGTCTGCCGCCACGACGTAATGAGCCATGTGTACGCCTACGGTGTGGCATGCCCGGAGGCAAAGGGCATCATCCACCTGGGGGCAACCTCCTGCTATGTGGGGGATAACACGGACGTGATTATCATGCGGGACGCCTTGCAGGTGGTGCGCCGGAAGCTCATCAACGTGATCGGCAATCTTGCCCGGTTTGCGGACAGCTACAAGGCCATGCCTGCCCTGGCGTATACCCATCTTCAGCCTGCACAACTGACCACCGTGGGCAAGCGTGCCACCCTGTGGATCAACGAGCTGCTGATGGATCTGGAGGAGATCGATCATCGGATCGCATCCCTGAAGCTGCTGGGCTCCAAGGGCACCACCGGCACCCAGGCATCCTTCATGGAGCTGTTTGAGGGGGATTCCTCCAAGGTCAAGCAGTTGGAGCAGATGATCGCAGAGGAAATGGGCTTTGACGCAGTGGTTCCCGTGTCCGGTCAGACCTATTCCCGGAAGGTGGACGCACAGGTGCTGGCGGCATTGGGCGGCGTTGCCCAGTCCGCAAGCAAATTCGCCAACGATATGCGGATTTTGCAGAGCTTCAAGGAAATGGAAGAACCCTTTGAGAAGGGGCAGATCGGCTCCTCCGCCATGGCGTACAAGCGGAACCCCATGCGCTGTGAGCGGATCACCGCACTGGCAAGATATGTAATGATCGACACCCTGAATCCTGCATTCACCGCCGGCACCCAGTGGTTCGAGCGGACCCTGGACGATTCTGCCAACAAGCGGATCTCCGTGGCAGAGGGCTTCCTGGGTGTGGATGCCATTCTGAATATCATGATGAACGTAACCGACGGACTGGTGGTATATCCCAAGATCGTGCGCCGGAGAGTGATGCAGGAGCTGCCCTTTATGGCAACGGAGAACATCATGATGGACGCAGTGAAGAAGGGGGGCGACCGGCAGGCGCTCCACGAGCGGATCCGGGAATACTCCATGATCGCCGGGAAGCATGTGAAGGAGGACGGTCTGGAGAACGATCTGTGCGAGCTGATCCTGGCGGACGAAATGTTTATGATTTCCAGAGAGGAAATGGACAAAATCATGCAGCCGGAGCAGTTTACCGGCCGCAGCCAGGAACAGGTCACCGAGTTTTTACAGGAATTTGTGCAGCCCGTTCTGGATGCCAACCAGGACATTCTCAACGAAACAGCGGAGCTTTCCGTGTAAAGGTATGTACAAATCTATTGACTTTCCTTTGCGGATAAGTTATAATATTGTTAATTGTCGGTTTGCGGGATGAGATCCCCCGACAGAAACAGAATAAGTTTAGGAGGCTTGACAGTGAAAAAAGGAAACAAAGCCGTGTTTTTCATTGTGTTTGCGCTGATCCTGGCATTTGCCGCATCCACAATCGTGGGTCTGGATTATCAGTACGGTGATATCTCCACGACCTACATACACGGACTGGACGACATTCGTCTGGGTATTGATATCCAGGGCGGTGTGGACGTTACCTTTGAGCCGGAAAATGGCATTGAGGCAACGGAGCAGCAGCTGGCTGCCGCTACCGAGGTCATCAAGCTGCGGCTGGCAACGCTCAACATCAACGACAGTGAGGTTTATTCCGATGCCAAGAGCAACCGGATCATCGTGCGGTTCCCCTGGCAGGCAGGGGAGAAGAATTTCGACCCGGAGGCTGCGGTGGACGAGCTGGGTGAGACCGCTGTGCTCACCTTCCGGCACGGAAACCAGAAAAATGTGGACGAGAACGGCAATCCCAACGGGGAGATCATCCTCCAGGGCGCCGATGTGGCAGAGGCAGGCACCGGTCAGCAGCCCAACAACCAGGGCGGCGCAGACTGGGTGGTTACCCTGAAGCTGACCGACGAGGGCAAGCAGGCGTTTGCGGACGCCACCACCCAGCTGGCATCCAAGAAGGGCACCATTGCCATCTGGATGGACAACTACTGTATTTCCGCACCCACTGTCAGCTCTGCCATTACCGACGGCAACGCAGTCATCACCGGTTCCCAGAGCTACGAGGAAGCAAAGGAACTGGCGGACAAGATCAATTCCGGCGCACTGCCCTTTAAGCTGACCACCTCCAGCTTCAAGACCATTTCTCCCACCCTGGGTACCGGGGCGCTGCGGGCGATGGTCATCAGCGGCATCATCGCCTTTGTACTGATCGCCATTTACATGATAATCCTCTACCGTCTGCCGGGTACCGTTGCAGTGATTACCCTGGCGGGACAGATCGCCGGCACTCTGGCTGCCATTACCGGCTGGTTCGGCTTTATGGACAGCTCCACTCTGACCATCCCCGGTATCGCAGGTATCATCCTTGCGGTGGGCATGGGCGTGGATGCCAACATCATCACCGGCGAGCGCATCAAGGAGGAGCTGAACCGGGGCAAGAATCTGAATGCTGCCCTGCGTTCCGGCTATCAGCGTGCCCTGTCCGCCATCATTGACGGCAACATTACCACCATCATCGTGGCAATCATCCTCATGGGCGCATTCGGCGTGCCCACCAGCGTATTCGCAAGGCTGCTCAGACCCCTGTTCTTCGCATTCGGCGCAAGCACGGAGGGCGTCATCTACTCCTTCGGCTATACCCTCATGGTAGGCGTACTGCTGAACTTTGTCATGGGCGTACTTGCATCCAGGCTGATGGTGATGTCCCTGTCGAACTTCAAGATTTTCCAGAACAAGAAGCTGTACGGAGGTGAGCAGGCATGAGCAAGCAGAAAAAAGTCCGTGACTATGTAGGACACATGCACATTTACATCATCATCTCCGCCATCATGATCCTGTGTGCCATTGCAGGCTCTCTGATCTTCGGTGTAGAAGTGGCGATTGAATTCAAGGGCGGTACCATCCTCAACTACAGCTACACCGGGGACGTGGACACTGCACAGGTGGAGACCCTGGCGAAGGGGATCCTCAACACCCCCGTTACCATCCAGACCGGCGAGGCGCTGGGGGACGGCAGCGGCAAGACCATGACCATTTCCTTTAGCTGTGCAGAGGGCTCCTTTACCCCGGAGGTACAGGGGCAGCTGACCACCTCCATCCAGGGCAAGTTCCCGGATAACCAGATCAAGCTGCTGGAATCCAACGACGTTTCCCCCACCTCCGGCAAGCAGTTCTTCTACAAGTGCCTGGTGGCAGCGCTGGCGGCTTCCGTGATTCTGATCATCTACATCGCACTGCGGTTCAAGCGCATCAGCGGCTGGTCTGCCGGCATGTGCGCAATTCTCGCCCTGGTGCATGACCTGATCGCCGCATACGGCACCTTCGTCATTGCCGGGTTCGAGATCAACTCCAACTTTATGGCGGTGCTGCTGACCATTCTGGGCTACTCCGTCAACAATACCATGGTCATCTACGACCGGATCCGTGAGAACCAGAAGCTGATGGACAAGAAAACTTCCATCCGGGAACTGGTGAACACCAGTATCAGTCAGACCATGAGCCGGAGCATCCGCACCTCTGTGACCACCATTTCCACCATGCTCATCATTTCCATTGTGGCAGTGATCATGCAGGTAGATTCCATTCTCAGCTTCTCTATACCGCTGACGGTGGGTCTGATTTCCGGTACCTATTCCTCCATCTGCATCGCACCGGTGGTGTGGGTCTGGTGGACGGAAAAGCGGGGCAAGAAAACCGTGGCAGATCTCCAGATCAGAAAATAATCAGCGTAAACGGCAGGGTATCCTGCCGTTTTCTTTTGCCCGACCCTTGCAAATTACAGTGTTTTGTGCTATGATAAGAAGACGATAAAAAACAGGAGGGAAGAAAACCATGCAGGCTGGCGTATCCACAGCGTGCCTATACCCCCGGCTGCTGGAGGAGTCGGTATATGACCTGGCGGTCAGCGGCATTGCCCATACCGAGATTTTTGTCAACACGGTGAGCGAATGCACCCGAACCTTTGTCAGCGGCATGGCGGACACCATGAAGCGGTTCGACATGACCTGCCGTGCCCTGCATCCCTTTACCTGTCCCATCGAGCCCATGCTGTTTTTCAGCGAGTATGAGCGCCGGGTGGCGGATGCCCTGGAATTTCACAGGATGTATTTCCAGGCTATGAACTGGCTGGGGGCGGAGATCTTCGTGTTCCACGGCAACCAGGCAGGCAGCAGCATCCCCCAGGAGCTGTACTTTGAGCGGTTCTACCGGTTGGCAAAGCTGGGGAAGGAGTTCGGCGTGACCGTGGCGCAGGAGAATGTGTCCCGGTGTACCAGCGGCTCCCTCCGGTTTCTGAAGGAGATGAAGCGTGCCCTGGGGGATGACGCCCATTTCGTGCTGGATACCAAGCAGGCAATCCGCAGCAAGGAGAATATTTTCGACGTGGTGCATGCCCTGGGCAGCTCCATTGTGCATGTGCACATCAGCGACCATGGGGAACGGGGGGACTGCTTGCAGATCGGCAAGGGCAGATTCGACATCCGCCGGTTTCTGCGGCTGCTGCGGCAGGAGGGGGCGGACTGCTCCATTATGCTGGAGCTGTATCGCTCCAATTTCAGCAATCTGACGGATCTTGTCAGCAATTATAACACGCTCGTGCATATGATCGGCTCTCTGGAGCCTGCCGGGCGCTGAGGAGGAATCAGTATGCGATGTCCCTTCTGCGGCTATGAGGACACCAAGGTCATCGACTCCCGTCCGGCGGACGGAAAAAAGCGCCGCCGCCGGGAATGCACCAACTGTCAGAAGCGGTTTACCACCTTTGAGGTGGTGGAGCGGCCCTTGCTGATGGTGGTGAAGCGGGACGGCAGCTTTGAGCCCTTTGACCGGCAGAAGCTGATTGCCGGCATTTACAGCGCCGTGAAAAAGCGTCCGGTTTCGGTGGATGCGGTTTCCCGGCTGGTGGATGAGATCGAGAATTACTACGCAAACGAAATGAAAACCCAGGTCACCTCGGCGGAGATCGGGGATATGGTGCTGGAGCGGCTCAAGCGGATCGACCCCATTGCCTATGTGCGGTTTGCGTCGGTGTACAAGGATTTTACCGACGTGGAGGGCTTTATCCGTGCCATTCGGGAGCTTGACGGCTGAACAGCCGAAGCATACATAGGGCGATTGCCCGGGAAAGGATGATTTACATGGACGATTTTTTCAAGAATCTGCTGGATACCAAGGATCACAGCGATGAGTTCACGGCGGAGGACATCAACAAGAACAAGGCAGTGGCGATCGTTGCCTGCTTCTGGGTGCTGTTCTTTGTGCCGCTGGTTGCGGCAAAGGACTCCGGCTTTGCGAAGTTTTACGCAAACCAGGGGTTAATCCTGTTTCTGACTACCATCGTGCTGAACGTGGCAGGGGGGATCCTGGCGAATATTCCCTTTATAGGTTTTGTTTTGCGGATGATACTGAGTCTGGCATCCCTGGGGCTGTTCGTGTTCCTGTTGGTGAATGCGGCAAACGGCAAGGCGAAGGAGATGCCCATCGTGGGCGGACTGTTCACTGCGTTCCAGTGATGACAGAGAGGCAGCCGGGGAGGCTGCCTTTTTTCTTTTGTGCGTTTCCTTTTTACCTTTGTGACCTTTTTCTTTTACGTTGTCTTTTATGCTCTGCGTGCTTGACATACGCAGTACGGGTTTACCGGAGTCTTGGGGAGATGTGTGTTGTTCTATTTGATTAACCGGACGGGTCACGCATGACCCATCTACCGGTGTGCGAGCGACAACCTCTTTGGGAGGGGAGCGAGCGCAGTAAACTGCTTATTCTCTCCCCTCCCAACGGTTTTCTCTCGCGCTCTCTTTTCCACAACCCACCCCACTCTTGTGGAGAACGAATGTTCTTCGATTGTTCCCACGATTTCATGACATAGATTTGTTTATTTCCGTTCTGTGCAGCATTGTGGGAATGTGCAGCTTTGGGTGCTGCATAGA
>NC_021039.1:279925-282486 GCF_000210095.1 Ruminococcus champanellensis 18P13 = JCM 17042 | reverse complement strand
AGTCATATGCATCTCCCCAAGACATCGGTAAACCCGTACTGCGTAGGTGGTTTGGTTAAACAAATGGAGCAACGGAACAGAAAACCAATCCAAAGAAAGGGCGGCGGGCGGGACATTCTGTTTCAATTTACGCCGGAAGGAGTACAAATATGCGGCTTGACAAATGTATTGCAGATCACAGCGCCTATTCCCGGAAGGAGGTCAAGGAGCTGCTGCGCCGGGGCAGCGTCCGGGTCAACGGTGCGCCGGAACAGGATCCGGGGCGGCAGGTGGATCCGGAGGGGGACGAGATCATGCTGGCAGGGGTGATCCTGCCCACCGCCCTCCATCGCACCTACATGCTCAACAAGCCCAAGGGCTGCATTTCCTCCACCCGAACCGGAAAAACCAAGACGGTGGTGGAGTTCCTGCCGCCGGAGCTGCGGAAGGGGATCTTCCCTGCCGGGCGGCTGGATGTGGACACGGAGGGCATGCTGCTTCTGACCAACGACGGAGACCTTGCCCACCGGATTTTATCCCCCCGGCGGCACATCCCCAAGTATTATCTTGTGCAGCTTGCCAAGCCGGTTGTTGAAAAAACTGTTGAAACTTTTGAAAACGGGGTGGTGCTGGAGGATGGTACCCGGTGCCTGCCGGCAAGGGTGGCAGCATTGCCGGGCGTGGAAAATACGGCGCTGGTGGAGTTACATGAAGGGAAATTTCACCAGGTGAAACGTATGTTCGCCGCTGTGGAAAACCATGTGGAACAATTGCTCCGGGTGCAGATGGGAGGTCTGCCCATCGACGTAAAATTGGGAAAAGGAGACTATCTGTTGCTTTTGCACAAAGATATCGAGCGGCTGTTTAAAACTCCCGATTTTTCCGAGGTGCTGCGATTTTGCGCTTGTTTTTTTTGTTCATATTGGATAAATGAGTAACTTGAACTTTGGGTAATTAGTGACTTGCAAAATGCCGTGAAATTTGGTATGATAAATGCATAGCTTATTCTGGGGGACAGAATAATAAAATTTTGATAATTGGAGGACTGGAAGAAATGGCAGGTTTGTCTTTGCGCGGGATTTATAAAAAATATCCGGGTGGCGTCGTAGCTGTTTCAGACGTAAATCTGGAAATCAGAGATAAGGAATTTATCGTATTGGTAGGGCCCTCTGGCTGTGGTAAGTCCACAACCCTGAGAATGATCGCTGGTCTGGAGGAAATTTCCGAGGGCGAGCTGTACATCGGCGACCGTCTGGTAAACGACATTGCGCCGAAGGACAGAGATATCGCAATGGTGTTCCAGAACTATGCGCTGTATCCCCACATGACCGTATTCGAGAACATGGCGTTCGGTCTGAAGCTCCGCAAGGTGCCCAAGGATGAGATCGCCCGCAAGGTAGAGGAAGCTGCAAGAATCCTGGATCTGACCCATCTGCTGGACAGAAAGCCGAAGGCCATGTCCGGTGGTCAGCGTCAGAGAGTTGCGCTGGGTCGTGCAATCGTGCGTCAGCCCCAGGTATTCCTCCTCGACGAGCCGCTGTCCAACCTGGACGCAAAGCTCCGTGCCCAGATGAGAACCGAGATCTCCAAGATCCACAAGAAGCTGGGTACTACATTCATTTATGTAACCCACGACCAGACCGAGGCAATGACCATGGGCGACCGGATCGTTGTTATGAAGGATGGTTTTGTTCAGCAGATCGATACACCGCAGGTGCTGTATGATCAGCCGGTCAACAAGTTCGTTGCTGGATTCCTGGGTTCTCCCCAGATGAACTTCATCGAAGCAATGCTGCACCAGCGTGACGGCAAGTATGTGGTTGAGTTCGGCTCCAACGACACAAAGACTACCCGCGGCGTGAAGTATGAGATCGTAATTCCGGAGGCTAAGGTCAATGAGAACCTGGCGCACTATGTGGACAAGGAAGTCATCCTGGGCATTCGTCCGGAGAACGTACATGATGAGGAAATGTATCTGTCCAATGCAACTACAGGCGTCATCAAGTGTACTGTGGATATCACTGAGCTGATGGGCGCAGAGACCTATCTGTACCTGACCTGCGAGGGTTATCCGCTGACTGCTCGTGTATCTCCTCGTTCCACTGCTCGTCCCCAGGACGAGATCGATATTGCCATCGATCCGAACCGGATTCACCTGTTCGACAAGGAAACCGAGAACACCATTATGAACTAATCCTTCCAGAGGATGCGCACCCCCGGTATTTCCGGGGGTGTTTTTGTTTATTGCCTGCTGTGGGTTTCTTTTGTGTTGTTTCATTTGTTGAACCGAGCCATTTACGCAGTAGAGGTTTACCGGTGTATTGGGGAGATGCGTGTTGTTCTATTTGATGAACCGGATGGGTCACGCATGACCCATCTACCGGTGTCTTGGGGAGATGTGTATGACTCTATCTCCTTAACCAAATGGGTCACGCATGACCTCCTTACTGGTGTCTTGGGGAGACAACCCAGGGAGTATATCATACTCTACCTACTTAACCGGATGGGTCACGCATGACCCATCTACCTTTCAGTGACCATCTTTTCTGGGCTTGTCCTTTATGCTCTGCGTGCTCCACCTA
>NC_021039.1:277201-279289 GCF_000210095.1 Ruminococcus champanellensis 18P13 = JCM 17042 | reverse complement strand
CCCATACTGCGTATGCCAAGCACGCAGATTATAAAAGAATGCACAAAAGAAACTGGTCACCAAAGGTAAACCGGCAAAGCGTATGTCAAGCACGCAGAGTATAAAAGATAAGTCGCAAACAAATGGTTACGCAAAAAAATAAACCCCACAAAGCAACTTCAGCACCCAGAGCATCCAAAACCGCAGAAAAAAGATGGTCACAAAAAGACCGCAAAAAAATTCCCCCTACCCCCTTGACAAATCCCAACAGAGGTGCTATACTAAACCTATAAACCGATGAGGAAGAGTAAGTAGATTTGGATACTGAGCATTCAGAGAGTCGCAGGCGGTGGGATTGCGGCGGTCACAGGCTGGATCGAATGGACTTCTAAGGGCAAGCGGAAAGGGTTTTCCCGAGTATGTGCGCCGGAGTATGACGCTCCGTCAACAAATGTCGGCGTATGACAGTACGCGCTGAGAGGACGCATACAGCGTCAAGCAGGGTGGCACCGCAGGAAGACCAATCTCCTGTCCCGGCAACGAAAATTGTTGTGGGACAGGAGTTTTTTTATTCTGTCCCCCGTTGAAAGGAGTCAGAACGATGGCAAAGGAAATTCCCTACAAAATCTATCTGGACGAAAGCGAGATGCCCACAGCTTGGTACAACCTGCGGGCGGATATGAAGAACAAGCCGGCACCCCTGCTGAATCCGGCCACCAGACAGCCCTGTACGGCGGCGGATCTGGCACCGGTGTTCTGCGAGGAGCTGGTCAAGCAGGAACTGGACGATACCACCCCCTATTTTGAGATTCCCCAGGAGATCCGGGACTTCTACAAGATGTACCGTCCCTCCCCCCTGGTACGGGCATACTGCCTGGAGAAGAAGCTGGGCACGCCGGCAAAGATCTACTACAAGTTTGAGGGCAACAACACCAGCGGCAGTCACAAGCTGAATTCCGCCATTGCCCAGGCATACTACGCAAAGCAGCAGGGGCTGAAGGGCGTGACCACCGAGACCGGCGCAGGTCAGTGGGGTACCGCTCTGTCCATGGCTTGCTCCTACTTTGATCTGGACTGCAAGGTATATATGGTAAAGGTTTCCTACGAGCAGAAGCCCTTCCGCCGGGAGGTTATGCGTACCTACGGGGCGTCCGTGACCCCCTCTCCCTCTACGGAGACCGCAGTGGGCAGAAAGATCCTGGAGGAGCATCCGGGCACCACGGGAAGCCTGGGCTGCGCCATTTCCGAAGCAGTGGAGAAGGCGACTACCACGGAGGGATACCGGTATGTGCTGGGCAGTGTGCTGAACCAGGTGCTGCTGCATCAGTCCGTCATCGGTCTGGAAACCAAGGCGGCGCTGGATAAGTACGGCGTCAAGGCGGATATCATCATCGGCTGTGCCGGCGGTGGTTCCAATCTGGGTGGTCTGATTGCACCCTTCATGGGCGAGAAGCTCCGGGGCGAGGCGGATTACCGGATCATTGCGGTAGAGCCTGCATCCTGCCCCAGCCTGACCAGAGGCAAGTTTGCATACGACTTCTGCGACACGGGGAAGGTCTGCCCCCTGGCGAAGATGTACACTCTGGGCTGTGATTTCATTCCGGCACCCAACCATGCAGGCGGGCTCCGGTACCACGGCATGAGCTCCACCCTGTCCCAGTTGTATGCGGACGGGCTGATGGAGGCAACCTCCGTGACCCAGACCAAGGTATTCGAGGCAGCGGAGTATTTCGCAAGAGTGGAGGGCATCCTGCCGGCACCGGAGAGCAGCCACGCCATCCGGGTTGCCATTGACGAGGCGCTCAAGTGCAAGGAGACCGGGGAGGAGAAGACCATTGTGTTCGGTCTGACCGGTACGGGCTATTTCGATATGGTGGCATACGAAAAGTACAACGATGGCAAGATGAACGATTATATTCCCACGGATGAGGAACTGGCGGAGAGCCTCAAAAAGCTGCCGTAATGTTTACAGTGCAAAGACAGGGCGGATGCCCTGTCTTTTTTTGTGGATGTGGGGAACGTATGTTCGATGTGCTATTTTCTGCACCAGGGCGGTTATAGGGGTATGATTTTCTTTTGGGTTGTTCCATTTGATAAACCAAATGGGTT
>NC_021039.1:271988-276734 GCF_000210095.1 Ruminococcus champanellensis 18P13 = JCM 17042 | reverse complement strand
ATCGGTAAGACGGTACTGCGTGTGCCAAGCACGCAGAGTATCAAGAAACGCACAGAAGAAAATGGTCACCAAAGCAGAACATTCTCTCCAAACCCCGGCGTACAGCCGCAAAAAGCCGCCCTGCATTCTGCAAGACGGCTGTTTCTTATGTTTCCGGCTCTTCCTTCTTTGCCCGAGGCTTTCTGCCACGCTTGGGCTTTTCCGCCGTGGCGGTTGCAGCATCCGCAAAGTTGGGAGCATCCGGCTTCGCCTTGGGCTTTCTGCCACGCTTTGACTTCTCTGCCGGGGCGGTTGCAGCATCCGCAGAGTTGGGCGCATTCGGCTTTGCCTTGGGCTTTCTGCCACGTTTGGGCTTTTCCGCCGTGGCGGTTGCAGCATCCGCAGGGTTGGGCGCATCCGGCTTCGCCGCAGGCTTTCTGGTGCGGCGTTTGGGGGCGGCGGCGTATGCCTCATCGAACAATTGTTCCTGGGCGTTCCGGGATTCCTCCCCCTCCGCCGGAGCGGTCAGCACATAAGTGCCGTCCGGCTGCTGGAGCCGTGCCTTGCAGTTGTCATGCAGATACACATCGAAAATGTGCAGCACCCGTGCCCGGATCGCCGGATCCAGCAGGGGCACTGCCACCTCCACCCGGTGGATGGTGTTCCGGGGCATGTAGTCCGCCGAGCCAATATACACCCTCGCCCGGTCAGGGGTGCCGAACATATAGATCCGGCTGTGCTCTAAGTACCTGCCTACGATGCTCCGTACATGGATATGCTCCGTTCTGCCGGGAATGCCCCCGATGACGCAGCAGATACCCCGGACGATGAGATCCACATGCACCCCGGCATCCGACGCCTCCATGAGTTTTTCGATGAGGATCTTGTCGGAAATGGAATTGAGCTTCAGCCCGATGTAGCTGTCCAGTCCTTCGGATGCCCGGCGGATCTCCTGGTCGATCAGTTGTAACACCTGGTTCCGCAGGGTGTGGGGCGCTACCAGCAGCATGCCGTTTTCCTCGATCTGGGTATCCGCACACAGGGCGTCAAACACCTTCTCCGCCTCTGCGCCGATGGCTTGATTTGCGGTCATCAGGGACAGATCCGTGTACAGCAGGGAGGTTTTCTCGTTGTAGTTGCCGGTGCCGATCTGGGTGGTGTAGTGAACGCCGGTGCGGCTCTTCTGGGTGATGAGCAGCAGCTTGGAATGCACCTTGAACGCCCGGGAGCCGTAGATCACCTCGCAGCCTGCACGCTGTAGCCGCCGGGACCAGCCGATGTTGTTTTCCTCATCGAACCGGGCACGCAGCTCCACCAGCACCAGTACCCGGATGCCGTTTTCCGCCGCCCGGCACAGGGCGTCGATCACCTGGCTGTTCCGGGCAACCCGGTACAGGGTGATCTTGATGGACAGGACGGTTTCATCCTCTGCCGCCTCTTGCAGCAGCCGCAGGAAGGGGCGGATGGACTGGTAGGGGTAGTGCAGGAGGATGTCCTGCTTTTTGATCTGGGCAAGCATGGGACGGGTCTCGGACACCTGGGGGGAATTCTGGGGCACCCGTTTGGGGTACAGCAGGGTATCCTCCCGGGTCACGTCCTGGATGCCGTACACGAAGGACAGATCCAGGGGGGCTTTTGCCGGGAAGATCTGACTGTTCTTGATGCCCATCTGCTTCCGGAGGAAGTCCGTGGCGGTCTGGTTGAAGCTGGCGGACAACTGGATCCGCACCGGCATCAGCTTCTGCCGCTGCTTTACAAGCTCCTCCATGATCTGCCGGAAGTCGTTGGAGTAATCGTAGAAGGCATCCGTTACCGCAATGTCCGCACTGCGGGTGATCCGCAGCAGGGTACGGTCAATGACCTTGAAATTCTTGAAGATGGAGGGGGACAGGCTCAGAATCAGATCCTCCGCCAGAATGAAACGCTTGCCGTTTTCCCCCAGAGGGATCACCCGCTTGAACTGCTCGTTTACGGGGATGATGCCCAGCCGGACGCCGGATTTGGATTCCAGGTGCAGCACGGCGTAGATCTCCTGGTTTTTCAGAAAGGGGAAGGGATGCTCCTTGTCCACCACCATGGGTACGATCAGAGGGCGGATCTCCTTCTTGAAGTAGGTGTCCAGAAAGCGGCGCTCCTCGTCGGTGGCGGTGGGGTAGGTGACCTGCATGACCCCATGTGCCCCCAGTGCCTGCATGATCTCCCCGTAGGCATTGTCCCGCTGGGGCTCCAACTCCCGAACCCGGCGGAAGATGGCCTTTAGCTGCTCCTTGGCGGTCATGCCGCTGCGGGAGTCGGACTTGTCCGGGTCGGCGAGATGCTGATCGTACAGGGAGCCAACCCGCACCCGGAAAAATTCGTCCAGATTGGACTGGAAAATGGCGGTGAATTTCAGTCGCTCCAGCAGGGGGGCATCCGGATTGCATGCCTCCTCCAGTACACGCTGGTTGAATTTGAGCCAGGAGAGCTCCCGGTTGTCATAGCCTTGAAATCCCATATCGGTTCCTTCCTGCGGCGGTGCCGCAATTTTTTCTTCCTTTTATTATAGCCTTATCCGGCGGCTTCGTCAACCGATTTTACAGACTTTTCACAGGGTTTCAGATAAATTTGTCATTTGCCGCCCCGGGCTTGTCCCGACCCATCCGGCGGCGGCAGCATATACTGCAAAGGGTGATTAAACCCGGCAGGGATGGTCATACTACATACAGACGCGCAAGCGTGAAATCAGGAAAAGGGGAGACTCCGCATGGTCAGAAGAGGAGAAATTTACTACGCAGATCTCAGCCCGGTGGTGGGCTCCGAGCAGGGGGGCGTCCGTCCGGTGCTGATCGTCCAGAACGATGTGGGCAACAAGCACAGCCCCACGGTGATCGCCGCTGCCATTACCAGCCAGCGGGAGAAGGCAAAGCTGCCCACCCACATCGAGCTGCGGGCGGCAAGCTGCGGTCTGTCCCGGGACAGCGTGGTGCTGCTGGAGCAGATCCGCACCATCGACAAGCGCCGGCTGAAGGAGCGGATGGGAGAGCTGGACGCTCCCTCCATGAGCCAGGTGAACAATGCCCTGGAGATCAGCTTCGGGCTGAGCTGATTACATTGGTCAATTTGCACAAATGGGACTGCGGATTTTCAGCAGCCCCATTTTTTTCGGCATATATTGCCCTTCAGACAGAGCAATTGTGCCATTTTTACTGTTTGGGATTTGTACATATGCTACAAAAACGAGCGCTTATAATACGGATTCATTGACATTTTGTACGCAATGTGCTATACTTTGTACAGTATGAATCATAACCAGGGCGGCATAGCCTTGTTTGGGGATCCTGCAAGGGATTCCTGAAAAGTTCCCGGGGGGCGACAGTATGAAACGCGGCAAGCGCAGCAATTACAATGACATTGAAAATTTAGAACATGCAGAAAAAAAGTTCTACGGCGATCAGATGAAGGAAATGGGCTGCAAGGGCTTTGTGCTGCGGGATATCTGGGACGTATTGGGTCCCTATCTGCTCATTATCGTGGCAGTGATCTCCCTGCTGGTGGGCATTCTCATCGGCTGGAGCTGGAGAGCATCCCGGGACGGGGGCACGCTGTCTGTGGAGAATTCCCCGGAGCAGGCAACGGATGCGGCGCTGACCACAGAATACAGGGCGGAGATCCCCCCGGATGGAACCACTCCTGTCCAGACGGATATCAAGCAGACCACACCGGGGATCCAGGGGGAGGATAGCCCCACAGCCCCGGTGACCACCGTACCGGAGGAGGAGAAACCGGAGGTTTTGCCCAACGAGCCGGAAAATCCCAACAACCCCACCCCGGCACGCACCACCCCCCGGCAGAATCCCTCCTGGGAAAATGATCCGGGCTATGATGAGCCGGATGACGACGATGACGAGCCGGCATCGGTACAGACCAGCCCCAGGCAGACGACTCCCCGGCAGACCACGCCCCGGCGCACAACCCCGGCAGAGACGGAGCCGCCGGTCATACGCACCACCGCAGCCCCGGTTCGGACGGAGCCGCCGGTTGTTACCACCGCAGCGCCTCCGGCACCGGTGCTCAAGGGACTGTATGTGTCCCTGTCCCAGAGCGGATCCCCTACCCGGGTGGGCGGCCGCTACAGCACCACCTTCCGGATCCGGCTGACCAACACCGCCGGCAGCGTTTCCAGCAAGCAGAAGCTTTTGTTTACCGTTCCCTCCGGCACGATCGTCAAGGAAGCGCCGGACGGCAGCTCCGCTTATGTCAGCGGCAAGTATCTGAGCATCACTTCCGGCAATGAGATCCAGGCCGGCAAGAGTATATATCTGTATGTGACCCTGGAAGCCGACGAGATGCTGAAGGAATCTTCGATCGTACTTAGTTCTGCCCAGTGATTCGGGCAGCGGACAGAAACCTCAGACAGCGAAAGGATGGTAGCGATGGAAACAATGGACAACAGGAAACAGGAACACAGCGAGCAGGCGGACAGTAAGGATCTGTTTTGCAGCAGCCTGCTGGATGGGTGGTTCACCGTGCATGACGGTGCCTATGGGCAGAATGAGACCACGCTGACGCTCAATACGCCAATTTAACCTCTTTCTCCACATAAAAAGAGCATCCCTGGTGGATGCTCTTTTTGCGTGTTGGTTTATTTTTTAGTGACCGTTTTCTTTCGTGTGATCTTTTATGGTCTGGGTGCTCCGCTTACGCAGGAGCGTTTTACCGGAGTGACCATTTGCTTGTGACTTGTTTTTGATAATCTGCGTGCTTCATCCACGCAGTACCACTCTACCA
>NC_021039.1:269606-271416 GCF_000210095.1 Ruminococcus champanellensis 18P13 = JCM 17042 | reverse complement strand
GACCGTGGAACGGTACTGCGTAGAAACAGCATGCAGAGTATAAAAGATAAGTCGCAAACAAATGGTTACGCAAAAAAATAAACCCCACAAAGCAACTTCAGCACCCAGAGCATAAAAGAACGTACAAAAGCAATCGGCTGCAAACATGCATGAGCCGCAAAAAATTTATGTAATTCAAACAAAAACCATAAAACCGCTACACATTTTTCATATTATCCGGGTATAATAAAAAGATAAGTGACTTCTGCCGGGCAGGATACCCAGCGTTTCATACAAAGGTGATAGCACACAAATTTTGTACGGCATTGCCGAAAAAAGGAGCATTTCCATGTTCGACCTACTGCACAAGAAAATCCAACTATCCTCCTTCCAGCTCATCATTCTGGGCTTCGCAGGAGTGATTCTGCTGGGCGCCTGCGTGCTGATGCTGCCCATTTCCTCCCAGCTTCGCCAGTTCACTCCCTTCAGCGAGGCGTTGTTTACCGCCACCTCCGCTGTATGCGTAACCGGACTGATCGTCCAGGGCACCGGCTGTTACTGGTCCGCCTTTGGCCAGGGGGTGATCCTGAGTTTGATCCAGATCGGCGGTCTTGGGGTGGTGACCATTGCAGTGTCCTTCTCCCTGCTGTCCGGCAGGCGGATCTCTCTGATGCAGCGGAGCACCATGCAGGAGGCGATCGCCGCCCCCAAGGTGGGAGGCATCGTCCGGCTTACCGGCTTCATCCTCCGGGGCACGTTTCTGATCGAGCTGCTGGGGGCGTTGGCGCTGCTGCCGGTGTTCTGCCGGGATCATGGGGCACGGGGCATCTGGATGGCGGTGTTCCACTCGGTGTCCGCCTTCTGCAATGCGGGCTTCGATATTCTGGGCACCGACCAGAACCCCTTCCCCTCTCTGACGGAATATGCGGCAAATCCGGCAGTGAATATCATTATCATGCTGCTGATCCTCATCGGGGGCATCGGGTTCCTCACCTGGGAGGACATTGTGGTGAACAAGTGGCGGCTGCGCCGGTACCGGATGCAGAGCAAGGTGATCCTGCTGATGACGGTGCTGCTGATGGCGATCCCGGCGGTGTTTTTCTACACGGATCTGACGGAGCTGCCCACGGGACAGCGGATCCTTGCCGCATGCTTTCAGGCTGTGACGCCCCGAACCGCCGGGTTCAACACGGTGAATCTGTTGTCCTTGGGGGGTGCGTCCAATGCGGTGACGATGGTGCTGATGCTCATCGGCGGTGCGCCCGGGTCTACCGCCGGGGGTATGAAGATCACCACGGTGGCGGTGCTGTTCGCCAATGCATTTGCCACATTCCGGAAGCGAGAGGACGCACAAATGTTCGGCAGACGCATTGAACCGGGGGCGATCCGCAGTGCTGCAACCATTCTGATGCTGTACATGAGCCTGTTTTTCGGGGGCGCCGTGATTATCAGCCTTTGTGAGCAGCTGCCCCTGTCCCTGTGTCTGTACGAAACCGCATCCGCCGTGGGCACGGTGGGACTGACCCTGGGGATCACGCCGGAGCTGGGGCTGGTGTCCAAAATCGTGCTGATCCTGCTGATGTACATGGGCAGAGTGGGGAGTCTGACGCTGATTTATGCGGCGGTGTCCGGGAAGCATCTGAGTCCGGCGAAGCTGCCGCAGGAGAAGATTGCCGTAGGGTGAGGAACAGGGCGCAAGCCCTGTTTTTCTTTTTTATGTGACCTGTTACTTTCGTGCATTTCCTTATGGTCTGCGTGCTGGGGATACGCAGGAGCGTTTTACCGGTGTCTTGGGGAGATGTGTGCGACTCTATTTGTTTAACCAGGGCGG
>NC_021039.1:266246-268991 GCF_000210095.1 Ruminococcus champanellensis 18P13 = JCM 17042 | reverse complement strand
GAGGTTGGTAGAACGGTACTGCGTGACCCTAGCACGCAGACTATGAAGAAAACGCCCGGAAAAGATGGTCACTGAAGGGTAGAACGGCAGAGCATGTGCCAAGCACGCAGAGTATAAAAGACAAGTCCGGAAAAGATGGTCACTGAAAGGTAGATGGGTCATGCGTGACCCTAGCACGCAGAGTATAAAGGACAAGCCCAGAAAAGATGGTCACTGAAGAGTAGAACGGCAAAGCGTGTGCCAAGCACGCAGAGTATAAAGGACAAGTCCGGAAAAGATGGTCACTGAAGGGTAGAACGGCAAAGCGTGTGCATAGCACCCAGAGCATAAAGAACAAGCAGAAAAGATGGCCGCCAAAAGAAGCTGCTCCCAAAAGGAAACAGCATGGGCGAAAAAACACTTGTAAAACGCAAAGGTCCGTGCTATAATAAGAATATATGGACGCTTTTGCCGGAACACCTGCGTTCGGGGCATGCGGTGCAGCCTGTGCAGGGTGCTGTCCGGGGCGGATGCCGCCGGGAGCGTATCGTACTTTCTGAATAAGGAGTGATCTCATGATTATCGTCGAAAACCACATCGGGAAAATCACCATCACCGCCGCATATCTTTCCGCCCTGGTGGGTTATACTGTCACCAGCTGTTTCGGGGTTTCGGATATGAACGACGCTTCCCCCAAGGAAGCGCTGCTGTCCGTGCTGCGCCGTGCAAAACAGATCGATAAGGGCGTTACCATTCAGTCCAAGGACAAAAAGCTGATCGTCAACCTGCACATTTCCGTGACCTTCGGCACCAATATCTCCGCCATCGCCGACAGCATCTCCAACAAGGTGCGCTTTGCGGTGGAGGAAGCAACGGGCATTACCGTGTCCAAGGTCAATGTGTTCATTGACGGTATGAATTCGTAAGGGGGAGCACACAGTGATAAACGGAAAACTGCTCAAGGACGCTATGATGTCCGCAGCGATCAGCATTGCAAACAAAAAACGCTCGGTGGATGAGCTGAACGTATACCCCGTACCGGACGGGGACACCGGCACCAATATGTCCATGACCATGGGGGCGGCGCTCCGTGCCCTGGAGCTGATGGGGGAGGACGTAACCGTTTCCCAGGTGGCGGATACGGCGGCATCTGCGCTGCTCCGGGGCGCCCGGGGGAACTCCGGCGTCATTCTGTCCCTGTTGTTCCGGGGCATTGCCAAGGGGCTGAACGGTCTGACCGAGGCGGACTGTGAGAGCATGGCAAACGCACTGGAGCTGGGCGTGTCCGCAGCATACAAGGCGGTGATGAAGCCTACGGAGGGTACCATCCTCACCGTTGCACGGATGGCAAGCGTCAAGGCACAGGAATGCGTACACACCACCAATGACCCGGTGATCCTGTGGGAGGAGGTCTGCAAGGAGGCGGAAGCCACCCTGGCAAAGACCCCGGATATGCTGCCGGTGCTGAAAAAGGCGGGCGTTGTGGATGCCGGCGGACAGGGACTGCTGCTGATCTTCCAGGCTATGCTGGAGGTATTCCACGGGGGCAGCATTGCGGTTCCGGCGGAAAAGGCAAAGGAAGAAAAGAAGGTCGAGTTCAGCACCGCTGTGGGCGAGTTTGACGAGGTCATCAACTTTACTTACTGTACGGAATTCATCGTCCAGAAGCATCCGGATTCTCCGGACGCCTCCAAGCTGCGGGCATACCTGGAAACCATCGGGGACTGCGTGGTGGTAGTGGACGATGAGGAGATCATCAAGGTGCATGTGCACACGGACAGCCCGGGCATGGCGCTGACCAAGGCGCTGGAGTTTGGCTGCTTTATCAACGATCCCAAGCCCAAGATCGAGAATATGCGGATCCAGCATGAAAACAAGGTGCTGGAGGCAAAGATCACCAAGCAGCAGGAATTCCGCCCGGCGGAGCAGGAGAAGGAATTCGGCTTTGTGGCAGTTGCCGCAGGGCTGGGTGTGGAGTCCATGTTTACGGATCTGGGGGTTGACCAGGTTGTCCGGGGCGGACAGACCATGAACCCCTCTACGGACGATATCCTCAAGGCGATTATGGCGACGCCGGCAAAGACCGTGTTCGTGCTGCCCAACAACAAGAACATCATCATGGCGGCGGAGCAGGCCATCAAGCTGGCAGACCGGAATGTATGCGTGCTGCAGACCAGAACCATCCCCCAGGGGTTTGCTGCCATGCTTGCCTTTGACGAGAGCGCATCCCTGGCGGACAACCGGATCAATATGACCAAGGCGTTCGAGCGGGTATCCACCGGACAGATCACCTTTGCGGCACGGGATTCCGACTACGAAGGGCACCAGATCAAGAAGGGCGAGATCCTGGCGCTGGACAACAGCAAGCTGTCCTTTACGGACAAGGACGTGGAGAAGGCGGCGGTGAAGCTGACCCGGCGGCTGGTGAAGGGGGACACAAGCTATGTGACCCTGATCTACGGGGCGGATGTAACCGACGAGCAGGCGGAGCATGTACAGGCGCTGCTTTCTGCAAAGCTCAGCGACAAGATCGAGGTTATGCTGGTCAATGGCGGACAGCCGGTGTACTATTATATTATTTCTGTAGAATAAGCGGAAAAGCCGGAGCGGATGCTCCGGCTTTTTTGTGACTTTTTGCTTTGTGTGTGTTCTGCCGGGTGACCATTTTTCCGGGCTTGTTCTTTATGCTCTGCGTGCTGGGGATACGCAGTAGGGGTTTGCTAATGTCTGGGGAGATGTGTGTTGTTCTATTTGTTTAACCAGAGC
>NC_021039.1:262708-265697 GCF_000210095.1 Ruminococcus champanellensis 18P13 = JCM 17042 | reverse complement strand
AGTTACACGCATCCCCCCAAGATTCCGGTAGAACGGTATTGCGTGGATGGAGCACGCAGAGTATAAAAGATAAATCCGGAAAAAGCTGTCACGAAAAATACACGGAAAACAAAAGCACCGCACAAATCGTGCGGTGCCTGCCTTATGCTTTGGAGAGAAATTCCTGCGCCAGCGTGCCTGCCTGGAAATCTGAAACGGCATCGTAAAATCCGTGGGACAGCCGGGTGATCAGCTCCGAGTCATTGTGGCTGAAAATATGTACCCCGGGGGCACTCGTGGCAACCAGCCGCCGGATCTGCTCATTGGCATACTTGACCCCTTCCTCGTAAAAGCCCTTGGGATCGTCCTCATACTGTGCCAGCCGCTGTGCAAAGGAACGGGGCAGCCGTACCCCGAAATCCTGTCGCAGCAGGGATACCGCTTCCTTCCGGAGAATGGGCATGATCCCGGCGTCCATGGGCAGGTACACTCCGGCAATTTCCAGTCGGTTCTGCACTGCCTCAAAGTACCGGAAGCTGTAGAACATCCGGGTAATCATCCGGCAGGCACCTGCGTCCGCCTGCCGCCGTAGCTGCCATACGTCCGTGACGATGCCCAGGGATTCGGGATGGTTCTCCGGGAAGCATCCGGAAGCCACCCGGAATTCCGGATCCACTTCCTTGATGAATTCGATCAGCTCCGCTGCGCTGGGAAAGTCTGCATGTTCAAAATCCGGGCGCATGCCGTCCCCACGCACCGCCAGGATCCGGGTGATGCCCCGGCGCTTCATCTGCTGGAGCTGCAGCTTCAGCCGGGTGCGGGTGTAGCAGATGGAGGGGATCAGCACCGCTCCGGGGATGCCGCCCTCGGACTGGATCATAGAGGCGAACTCCACTGCCCGTTCCAGCCCGGTGCCGTGCCGGTGATCCGCCGTTGCCAGCACGAAATCCGGCTTGGCACTGCGCAGCACATCCACCGTTTGCATCATCTTGGAGATAGGTGCAGCCTGTTCCGGAATATAAATCTCAAACGTCAGGCGGGGACGTGTTTTTTTCGTACTCAACTCCATACAAATATCCTTCCTTTTCCATTTTGGTTGACTCATAATGATTTTGACTACTTCTAATGGTATTGTACTCTGTTTTGCACAGTTTTTCAACAGAAAATCGCAAATTTCGGCTTCTTGGACAAGGAAATGCTTCATTCCTTGTACAGATTGTATAGGATTGATGCGTATATTCCCCGGATCGGTGGTCATACTAGGATTGTTCGGAAGCGAACAGTATGAAGAAAGAAGGATGAACAAAATGGAAAAGAATTCTCACATTCAGTGTACCGTACAGCAGTGCAAGCACAACAACGCTTGCTGCAACCTGTGTTCTCTGGACGTGATCCGGATCGGCACACATGAGCAGAACCCCACCATGGCGGAATGCACAGATTGCAACTCCTTCGAGCTGCGCAGCAACTGCTGCGGCTAAACAGGGATGCCGGAGGCGGAGCCTATGCTCCGCTTCCCCTTGTTTATTTTGTACAAAAAGATTACATGAAACACAGCAAAACGCCAATTTGAAAAATTTTCACTTGTGAAATGCATTCAAATATAGTATAATAGAACATGAGAAGTAAGGGAAAACTGAAAGAAAGGAGCGTGGACAGAGCAATAGGCTCTGATCCCATTGGATTGCTATGTGTGACAAGACCATGACATTTTCCGTAAACCAGGAGCGTGAAAACGAGCTGAAGCGGAACCTCACCATTGTATACGACGCACTGGTGCAGAAGGGCTACAACCCCATCAACCAGATTGTAGGCTACATCCTGTCCGAGGATCCCACCTACATAACCACCTACAACAACGCACGCAGTCTGATCCGGCACATTGACCGGGACGAGCTTCTTCAGGTTCTCGTCAGAAACTACCTGGAAGATTAGGACGGCACACGGCGGCAGAGGAATCTGCTGCCGTTTCCGTTTTTCTCCGGGTATGTACCCGGCATCCCCACGCATACTAACCTTGGGCAGCGCCGCAGGACTTTGTGGGTGCTGCCCGAAGTTTGATGCAAGGATGGAATGGGAATGAGAAGATGGAGCGCCTGCATTGCAGGCTTGGCGGCGGTGTGCATACTCAGCGGCACGGTGCATGCCGGGGACGTACACGGCTATGGGCAGGGCTGCCGGTATGACGGGCAGAACAGACCCATCGGGGCGGTGGAATTCAACCAGCAGTACGGAGGCTACGACGCCTGCGCCCTGTCCGGGGACAGCCGGTATATTCTGCTGACCTTTGACCAGGGGTATGAAAACGGTTACACGGCGCAGATCCTGGATACGCTGAAGGAAAAGAATGTGAAGGCGATCTTCTTTCTGACGGGGGATTACGCCAGGAAGGAGACGGCGCTGGTGCAGCGGATGGTGGACGAGGGGCATGTACTGGGGAACCACGGCATGACCCACGCTTCCATGCCCAAGCTGGAGGGAGCGGCGCTGGAGGAGGAGATCATGAGCCTGCACCGGTATGTGCAGGACACCTACGGGTATGAGATGCAGTATCTGCGGCCCCCCTGCGGGGAGTACTCGGAGGCGTCTCTGGCGGCAGCCCAGAGGCTGGGGTACAAGACGGTGTTCTGGAGCTTTGCCTATGTGGACTGGCTGGTGGATCAGCAGCCGGATCCGGCACAGGCATACAGCCGCATGACGGAGGCAGCCCACGGAGGCGGCATTTATCTGCTGCATTCCGTGTCCGCCACCAATTGCGCCGTGCTGGGGGATGTGATCGACAGCCTGCGGCAGCAGGGGTATCGGCTTTAGGCATAGCCGCCGTTCCGGCAGGGACGGCGGCTGTTTGCGTTTTCCTTTTCTACCCTTCAGTGACCATCTTTTCCGGACTTGTCTTTTATGCTCTGCGTGCTTGGGTCACGCAGTACCGCTTTACGAAGTGACCTTTTTCTTTTATGTTGTCTTTGATGCTCTGCGTGCTGAACATACGCAGTACGGGTTTACCGTTATC
>NC_021039.1:250469-262370 GCF_000210095.1 Ruminococcus champanellensis 18P13 = JCM 17042 | reverse complement strand
TAAATAGAGTATGATTACTCCCTGGGTTGTCTCCCCAAGCATCCGGTAAGGAGGTCCTGCGTGACCCATCCGGTTAAGTAAATAGAGTAATGCAGAAGAAAAACAATCGAAAATACAGAAAAAAGAACGCCCACACCCCGGAGGGTGCAGACGTTCTGTGAGATAGAAGGGGCAGCAAATTCATACCGCACTGTGCGGCCAGGATGCGCCTTTAGTCATCCTGCAATGCATCGTAGCCGGATTCACCGGTTCTGACCTTGAGTACATTCTCTACGTCGTAAACGAAGATCTTGCCATCGCCGATCTTGCCGGTGTACAATGCCTGCTTTACGGTTTCAACCACTGTCTCAACCGGGACCTTGCATACGACCACTTCCACCTTAACCTTGGGCAGCAGTCTTGCTTCTACGGGAACGCCACGGTAATACTCCGCTGCGCCCTTCTGCATGCCGCAGCCCATTGCGTTGGTGACGGTCATACCGGTGATGCCGATGCCGTACAATGCGTTCTTGAGGGCGTCGAACCGCTCGATGTTGGTGATGATATCCACCTTGGTCATCTTTACGCCTGCATCGGATGCGATGCTGACGGACTTCTTATGCTCTACCGGTACGGACTTTTCAACAGGAGCAGCCGGAATTACGTTGGCAACTTCCTTCTCCTTGCCGGAGGCGGTAGTTTCAATGTGTGTTGTGGGGATAAAGTCAGCGTAGGAGGATGCCAGACCGTGCTCTGTGATATCCAGACCAACGACTTCCTCGTGACGGCTTGCCCGCAGACCGATGGTGTGCTTGATAATCAAGAATGTGATGGTGATGGTAACTGCTGTCCAGGCGATAACGGAAACCATACCCAGCAACTGATAGCCGAACAGCTCAAAGCCGCCGCCGTAGAATACACCTGCAAGCTGCTTGCCGTCTGCGTTTGCCAGGGAGTAGCCCGGAACCTTCGGATTTGCAAACAGACCAACTGCCACTGTGCCCCAGATACCGTTGCAGAAGTGTACTGCTACAGCGCCTACCGGGTCATCGATGTGGAGCTTGTAGTCCAGGAGCCATACGCCGAATACCACCAGCAGACCGGAAACGATACCGATGATGGATGCGCCCAGGCAGTCCACCACGTCGCAGGGAGCGGTTACGCCTACCAGACCAGCCAGGGATGCGTTCAGACACATGGAAACATCCGGCTTGCCGTACTTGAGCCATGTAAAGATCATGCAGGTTACGGTTGCGATGGCAGGTGCGATGGTGGTTGCCATAAATACGGAGCCAAGCTGATCGATGGACTTGGCAGCAGCGCCGTTGAAGCCGTACCAGCCGAACCAGAGGATGAACACGCCCAGAGCGCCCAGGGTCAGGGAGTGACCGGGGATTGCGTTGACCTTTGTGACCTTGCCGTCCTTGTCGGTTTCAAATTTGCCGATTCTGGGTCCAAGGATCTTGGCGCCGATCAGGGCGGACAGACCGCCTACCATGTGGATAGCAGTGGAGCCGGCGAAATCGTGGAAGCCCAGTTGAGCCAGCCAGCCGCCGCCCCAGATCCAGTGTGCTTCCACCGGGTAGATCAAAGCGGAGATCACGCCGGAGTATACACAGTAGGACAGGAACTTGGTACGCTCTGCCATTGCGCCGGAAACGATGGTTGCGGCGGTTGCGCAGAATACCAGGTTGAATACAAAGTTGGAGTAGTCAAAGTTTTCGTATGCGGTGAAGATATCCAGACCCGGCTTACCGATCAGACCTACCATATCCTCCCCCAGGAATAAGCCAAAGCCGATGAGGATGAACACTACGGTACCGATACAGAAGTCCATCAGGTTCTTCATGATGATGTTGCCCGCGTTTTTCGCACGGGTGAAGCCGGTTTCCACCATGGCGAAGCCGCACTGCATAAAGAATACCAGCGCAGCGCCGATCAGAAACCAAACGCCCCATAATTCCTTGTCCACGGCTTCAAAGATTGCTTCAGCATTCATAGAAACCCCCTTCTTTCTGCACATCCGGTGCAGAACACTGCTTTTGTATCCCGGCAAGCAGCCAGCCTGTGATGTTGCGGATTTTCCGCAAATACAAAAAGGCGTACATACCCTCAACACCCGCCGTTTTAGGTGGTAAGGTTATGCACGCCATTGTGCCGATATTTTATTCAATGGAGAAAAGCATATCTCCGTAGGAGGGCAGCGGCCAGTGATCTCTGCCGCAGATCAGCTCCAGGTTGTCTGCCACGCACCGAAGCTCGGTCATGGCGGGGTAGATCCGTTCCCGGTAGGCGCTTGCCAACTGGTAGGGATCCTGGATGGGCTTGATTTCCATCAAGCAGTCCGACAGGCTCTGGGTACGCTTGACCAGGCATTCGCTCAAGCGGCTGAGCTTTTTCAAAAGCCCGTCCTCCAGAGCGATGGACGCCTCCGATTGTGCCAGCTTCTTGTTGGCAGCCAACTGCGCTAACTGACTCTGGTATGTGACGACCGCCGGGATGATCTCCTGGTTGACCATGTCGATCATGGTCAGCGCCTCGATATGCCCGATCTTGCTGTAATTCTCCAGCAGGATGGCGTACCGGGAGCGAACCTCCGCTTCGGTGAATACCCCATGCCGGGTAAACAGGGCGATGTTTTTCGGATCGATCAGAGTCCGCAGCGCCTCCGGCGTGCCGGGCAGATTGGTCAGCCCACGCTGTTCCGCCTCTGCCACCCACTGGGGGGAGTAGTTGTTGCCGTTGAAGATGATCCGCTTGTGATCGTGGATCACGGTTCGGATCAGCTCGTCCAGATCCTTCTGGAACTGTACGCTGTGCTCCAGCCTGTCTGCATACTTCCCAAGCACGTCTGCCACAATGGTGTTCAGCACCGTGTTGGGGCCGGCAATGGACTGGGCGGAGCCAAGCATCCGGAATTCAAATTTATTGCCGGTAAAGGCAAAGGGAGATGTGCGGTTCCGGTCGGTGGCGTCCCGGAAGAAGTGGGGCAGCACCGTGGCGCCGATCTCCATCTGTACCTGTTCCTTGCCCACATAAAGGGTTCCGCTTTCGATGGCGTGGAGGATATCCGTCAGTTCATCCCCCAGGAACATGGAAACGATTGCGGGGGGCGCTTCGTTGGCGCCCAGCCGGTGATCGTTCCCGGCGCTGGCAACCGAGACCCGGAGCAGATCCTGGTACTCGTCCACAGCCTCGATCACTGCGCACAGGAAAAGGAGAAATTGGGCATTTTCGTAGGGCGTTCCGCCCGGCTCCAGGAGGTTCATGCCCGTATCCGTGGATATCGACCAGTTATTGTGCTTGCCGGAGCCGTTCACCCCGGCAAAGGGCTTTTCGTGCAGCAGGCACGCCATGCCATGCTGTGCGGCAACGGTTTTCATCAGCTCCATGGTCAGCTGGTTGTGGTCGCATGCCAGATTGGTTGTGGTGTAAATGGGGGCAAGCTCATGCTGGGCAGGAGCGACCTCATTGTGCTCCGTCTTTGCAAGCACCCCCAGCCGCCACAGCTCCCGGTCTAGCTGCGCCATAAAGGCGCTGACCCGTGGGGGGATGGAGCCGAAGTAGTGATCCGCAAGCTCCTGCCCCTTGGGGGGTCTTGCCCCGAACAGGGTTCTGCCGCAGCATTTCAGATCCCGGCGCTTTTCGTACAGCTTCCGGTCAATGAGGAAGTATTCCTGTTCCGGCCCCACCGTGGTGATGACCCGGCTGGCGTTCGTATTGCCGAACAGCCGCAGCACCCGCAGTGCCTGTCGGTTGATGGCGTCCATGGAACGGAGCAGGGGGGTCTTTTTGTCCAGCGCCTCGCCCCCGTAGGAGCAGAACACCGTGGGGATATATAAGGTATGCCCACGGATAAAGGCGTATGCGGTGGGATCCCAGGCGGTGTAGCCCCTTGCTTCAAAGGTTGCCCGCAGGCCGCCGGAGGGGAAGGAGGAGGCGTCCGGCTCGCCCCGCACCAGTTCTCTTCCTGAAAACTCCATAATGACGGAACCGCTGCCGTCCGGGGTAATGAAGCTGTCGTGCTTTTCGGCGGTGACCCCGGTCATGGGCTGGAACCAGTGGGTGAAATGGGTCGCGCCCTGTTCCACCGCCCAGTCCTTCATGGCACTTGCCACCACGTTGGCAATGTCAAGCTCCAGGTGGGTGCCCTTTTCCATGGTCTTGCGCAGGGCACGGTATACATCCCGGGGCAGCCGATCCAGCATGACGGCGTCATTGAATACCTTGCTGCCGAACAGGCTGTGCATATCGGTCTGATCCATCGCCGTCCGCCTCCTTTCTGCATCATATCTGTGACCAAGAATGGAACAGCAAATAAAAAAAGGCACTGCGAACCCCTATCGGTTCACAGCGCCTTTGCTGTTCATGCTTGTATTATAGCATCCGGGAGCCGGATTGTCAACACCTTTTTTTCAATTCATGGAAAATTACTAAAATGCACGGTTTTTTGCCGGGTTTCCTTGTCGAAGTTCTACGAATCGTGCAGAAATTTGTGCTCCGGTGTTGACATTTTCAGATTCGTGGATTTATAATAGAGGCATGAACAAAGGAGTTCATTGCGCAGCATGCGTACTGCCCTCGGGCGGTGTGTGTCCTGTGCAATGAGCTCTTTTTTGTTATGGCAACACCGCACAAAGAATGTGTGGTAGATGTGCCAACAGATTTTGCGTCAGATTGCATAGAAACGACGCAGGAATACTGGCGTATTGCAAGGAGTTTCTGTGTGATATGACGGAAAATTCGTCAGCAGATGCTGCGCATAGCCGACAGGCGGGCTTTGTGCGGTGTTGCCTTATCCCTGCACGGACGTAGAAGGAGAGCGGCTGGCGCAGGCATCAATAAGGAGGTTACGGCTATGAGTTTACCAAGAGAAGGAGAGGTCCGGATCCCGTCCGGCTGTGCGGTATCCGGCATGTTTTCAAAATCAGGCAAACGGATGAACGGCGAGCAGATCATCCGTTCCATTGAAGTGATGCATGACCGTTCCAACGGTCTGGGGGGCGGCTTTGCTGCCTACGGCATCTATCCGGAATACAAGGAGTATTACGCATTCCACATTTTCTATGATGACAGCTCCACCAAGCAGGAGTGCGAGCGGTTCCTGGAGCGTCACTTTGACATCATCAACCTGTCCAAGATCCCCACCCGGAAAATGCCCCAGATCACGGACGTGCCTCTGATCTGGCGGTATTTCGTGACCCCCCTGCCCACCAAGCTGGCGGAGAGTCAACTGGATGAACGGGAATTCGTGGCAAAGTGCGTGTTCCACATCAACACCCGGATCAAGGGCAGCTACGTTTTCTCCAGCGGCAAGAACATGGGCGTATTCAAGGCGGTGGGCTTCCCGGAGGATGTGGGCAGGTTCTACCGGCTGGACGAATACGCCGGCTACTGCTTCACCGCCCACGGCAGATATCCCACCAATACCCCGGGCTGGTGGGGGGGCGCACACCCCTTCGCCCTGCTGGATTACACGGTTGTCCACAACGGGGAGATTTCCTCCTATGACGCAAACCGCCGTGCCATTGAAATGTACGGCTACAAATGTACCCTCCAGACGGATACGGAGGTCATTGCCTATATCATCGACTACCTGCACCGGAAGCAGGGGCTGAACTGGCAGGAGATCTGTTCCGTCATCGCCGCCCCCTTCTGGCAGACCATTGCGGCCATGCCGGAGCAGGAGCGGGCAAAGCACGAGTACCTGCGGAATGTGTTCGCATCCCAGTTGATTACCGGCCCCTTCTCCATTCTGGTGGGCTTCAACGGGGGCATGATGGCGCTGAACGACCGGCTGAAGCTCCGGAGCATGGTAGTGGGCGAGAAGGACGATATGTTCTACGTTGCCAGCGAGGAGTCGGCGATCCGGGTCATCCAGCCGGAGCTGGACAAGGTATGGTCTCCCAGGGGCGGAGAGTGCGTGCTGGTTACACTGGAAGGAGGTAAGGCGTAATGGCTATCAATTTTCTTTACCCGGACTATGAAGTAGTCCGCAATCAGGATCGGTGCATCGGCTGCCGTGTCTGTGAGCGGCAGTGCGCCAATGAGGTGCACAGCTACAATGCGGAGCTGGACAAAATGCTGTCCGACGAGACAAAATGCGTCAACTGCCACCGGTGCGTGACCCTGTGTCCCACCCATGCGCTGAAGATCGTCAAGAACGATCACACCTTCAAGGAAAATGCCAACTGGAGCGGAAAGACCATCCAGGAGATCTACAAGCAAGCCAATACCGGCGGGGTGCTCCTGTCCAGTATGGGCAATCCGGAGCCCTATCCGGTGTATTTCGACAAGCTGCTGCTGAACGCCTCCCAGGTGACCAATCCCCCCATCGATCCCCTCCGGGAGCCGATGGAAACCAAGGTATTCTTAGGGGCAAAGCCCTCCAGGGTGCAACGGGACGAAAAGGGGGAGCTGGTGAATAACCTGTCCCCCCAGATCAAGCTGTCCGTGCCCATTATGTTCTCCGCCATGAGCTACGGCTCCATCAGCTACAACGCCCATGCATCCCTTGCCCGGGCGGCACAGGAGCTGGGGATCCTGTACAACACCGGCGAGGGGGGACTCCACGAGGATTTCGTCAAGTACGGGGCAAACACCATCGTGCAGGTGGCATCCGGCAGATTCGGCGTCCACAAGGGCTATCTGGAAAGCGGCGCTGCCATCGAGATCAAGATGGGACAGGGTGCAAAGCCCGGCATCGGGGGACACCTGCCCGGCGCAAAGATCGTGGGGGATGTGGCAAAGACCCGTATGGTGCCCGTGGGCAGCGACGCCATTTCTCCGGCGCCCCACCACGACATCTACTCCATCGAGGATCTGCGGCAGTTGGTATACTCTCTGAAGGAGGCGACCGGCTACACCAAGCCGGTGATCGTGAAGATCGCCGCCGTTCACAATATTTCCGCCATTGCCAGCGGCATTGCCCGCAGCGGTGCGGACATCATCGCCATTGACGGCTTCCGGGGCGGCACCGGCGCTGCACCCACCCGGATCCGGGACAATGTGGGCATTCCCATTGAGCTTGCCCTTGCCAGCGTGGACAAGCGGCTCCGGGACGAGGGCATCCGGAACAACGTTTCCATCGTGGTGGGTGGCAGCATCCGCTCCAGCGCCGATATGGTCAAGGCCATTGCACTGGGTGCGGACGCAGTGTACATCGGTACGGCGGCGCTTCTTGCTCTGGGCTGTCACCTGTGCCGCAGCTGTCAGACCGGCAAGTGCAACTGGGGCATTGCAACCCAGCGGCCGGAGCTTGTGAAGCGGCTGAATCCGGAGATCGGCTATCAGCGGCTGGTGAACCTGGTGACTGCTTGGCGGCATGAGCTGATGGAGCTGATGGGCGGCATGGGCATCAATTCCATCGAGAGCCTCCGGGGCAACCGGCTGATGCTCCGGGGCGTGGGGCTTACCGACCGGGAACTGGAGATCCTTGGCGTCAAGCATGCAGGCGAGTGATGGTCGAATTTTGCAGGAAAAGAGGAGAAACACCCATGAAACGAGTATATGTAAATGAGGAATGGTGTCTGGGATGCCACCTTTGTGAATATTACTGTGCATTTGCGGAAACCGGCAAGCCCAATATGGCGCTTGCCCTGAAGCATCAGACCATCCGCCCCCGGATCCATGTGGAGGAGGAAAACGGCGTGCATTTTGCCGTATCCTGCCGCCACTGTGAGGATCCCCTGTGCGTCAAAAGCTGTCTGACCGGGGCGCTGTCCGTGAAGGACGGGGTGATCCGCATCAACTCCGACCGGTGTATTCACTGCTACACCTGTATTCTTGCATGTCCCTACGGGGCGATCGTCCCCTCCGACAACGGAGCGGTGAAAAAGTGTGAGCTGTGCGTGAACACTGCCACCGGATTGCCCAACTGCGTACAGGGCTGCCCCAACGGCGCCATTGTATTTGAGGACAGCGAGGAAAGGAAGGTGTCAGTATGAAATATGTGATCATCGGCAACTCCGCCGCAGCCATCGGCGCAGTGGAGGCCATTCGGAAAACCGACCGGACAGGACAGATCCTGATCCTTTCCTCCGAGCCCTATCACACCTACTCCCGGCCGCTGATCTCCTACCTGCTGCTGGGGAAAACCACAGAGGAGAAGATGCTGTACCGGGATCGGGATTTTTACGAGAAGATGCACTGCGACTTCCGGCCCAATACCACGGTGGTAAAGCTGGATCCGGAACAGAAGCAGGTGCTTCTGGCGGACGGCAGTACCGAATCCTACGACAGGGTACTGGTTGCCACCGGTTCCTCCCCCTTCGTGCCTCCCATGGCGGGGCTGGATACGGTGGAGCACAAGACCACCTTCGGCTCCCTGGAGGACGCAAAGCGTCTGTCCGGCATGATCGACAGCAGGAGCCGGGTGCTCATCATCGGCGCAGGGCTGATCGGTCTGAAATGCGCCGAGGGCATTGCGGATACGGTCAAGTCCATCACAGTGGTGGATCTGGCACCCCGGGTGCTGTCCAGTATTCTGGACGATGCAGCCTCCGCAAGGATCAAGCATTACCTGGAGCAGCATGACCTGCGATTCTTCCTGGGGGAGAGCGTGAAGGAATTTTCCGGCAATACTGCCATCCTCACCGGCGGCGGGCAGATCGAGTTTGACTGCCTGGTACTGGCGGTGGGCGTGCGTGCCAATACCGCCCTGGTGAAGGATGCAGGAGGCGCAGTGGGCAGGGGCATTACCGTGGATGACCATATGCGCACCAGCCTGCCGGAGGTATACGCCGCCGGGGACTGCACCGAAAGCATGGACTGCGCCGAGCAGCAGATCAAGATCATGGCACTGCTGCCCAACGCCTATATGCAGGGGGCATGCGCCGGGGCGAATATGGCAGGGCAGGAGGCGGTGTTTGACACTGCCATTCCCATGAACTCCATCGGTCTGTTCGGGCTTCATATGATGACCGCCGGTTCCTATCACGGGGAAACCTTTGTACAGGACGACGGCACCGGCTTTAAGGAGCTGTTTTACGAGAACGACCGGCTGTGCGGCTATATCCTCATCGGGGATATCCACCGGGCAGGCATTTACACCGCAATGATCCGCAACCGCACCCCCCTGCGCAGCGTGGACTTTGACCTGCTGTGCCGGGAGCCGGAGCTGATGGCGTTCAGCCAGGCGGATCGGAAGGTTATGTTAGGAGGGCGTGAGAAATGACACTTTCTGCAAAAGAGCTTGGATATGAAAAGCTGAACGAAGCTGTGCGCCATGCCGCCGGAGAGATCCAGATCAACGACTGCTTCGGGGAACGGTTCATCGGCTGCGGCGCTGCGGACAAGACCATTACCATCAACGGCACCCCGGGCAACGCCATGGGGGCGTATCTGAACGGCGCTACCATGATCGTCAAGGGCAATGCCCAGGACGCAGTGGGGGATACCATGAACGCCGGCAGGATCGTGATCCACGGCAACGCAGGAGACGCCCTTGGGTATGCTATGCGGGGCGGCGAGATCTACGTCAAGGGCAGCGCAGGCTACCGGGCAGGGATCCATATGAAGGAGTATATGGAAAAGCGTCCCTTGATCGTCATCGGCGGCAGCACCGGCAGCTTCCTTGGGGAGTATCTTGCCGGTGGGCTGATGATCGTGCTGGGACTGGACACGGATCAGGTGCCGGTGGGGAATTTCACCGGAACCGGTATGCACGGGGGGCATATCTGGATCCGCAGCAGCGTGAAGCCCACGAATCTGCCAGCCCAGGTGTGCGTGGAGGAGGCAGACCCCCAGGAGATCCTGCCCTATATCGAGAATTATGCAAAGCTGTTCGGGGTTTCTGTGGAAACCATTCTGGCAAAGCCCTTTTACCGGCTGAGCCCCAACGCCAAGAACCCCTACAAGCGGCTGTATACAGTGAACTAACGGCAATGCCCCACAGATGCTGTGGGGTATTCCCGACTTTCAGGAGGTGCTGTCGGTGAAGCCGACCATTCAGGAGATCTCCGCCTTTGTGCGGGAGAATGATGTGAAATTTATCCGCCTTGCGTTCTGCGATCTGTACGGGGTGCAGAAGAATATTTCGATCCTGCCCAGCGAGCTGCTCCGTGCCTATCACGAGGGTATCCCCTTTGACGCCAGCGCCATTGCGGGCTTCACCGACGTGACCGAATCCGACCTGTTCCTGGTGCCGGAGCTTTCCACCCTGTCCGCCCTGCCCTGGCGTCCCCAGCATGGCGGCGTCATCCGGTTCTACTGCGACATCAAGCGGCCGGACGGCAGTATTTTTGAGTCGGATACCCGTGCTACGCTGAAACGGGTGGTGGAGGAGTGCAGGAGTATGGATTACGCCTGCCGGATGGGTACCGAGTGTGAATTCTACCTGTTCAAGACCGATGAAAACGGCGCTCCCACTGCCATTCCCCTGGACGGCGGCAGCTACTGCGATGTAGCGCCCCTGGACAAGGGGGAGAATGTGCGCCGGGAGATCTGCCTGTGCCTGGAGGAGATGGGCATCACCCCGGAGACCTCCCACCACGAAGTGGGCAGCGGACAGAACGAGATCGATTTCAAGACGGCGGAGCCTCTGGCGGCAGCGGAAAACCTGCTGACCTTCCAGACGGTGGTGCGGAATATTTCCGCCCGGAACGGTCTGAGCGCATGCTTCCTGCCCAAGCCTCTGCCGGATCAGAGCAGCAGCGGCATGCATGTGAATCTGACCCTGCTGCGGGAGGGGCAGAACCTGTTTGCCAGCCGCAGTGAAGCATCCAGACAGTTTATGGCAGGCATCCTCCACCGGTCGGCGGAGATGACCGCATTTCTGAACCCCATTGCAAACTCCTATGACCGGCTTGGCTCCAACCATGCGCCCCTGTACATCAGCTGGTCTCCCCAGAACCGTTCCCAGCTGATCCGGCTGCCGGCTGCCACCGGGGACAAGGTGCAGATGCAGCTGCGGTCTCCGGATCCCATGGTGAACCCCTATCTGGCGTTCTCTCTGATCCTCGCCGCCGGGCTGGAGGGCATCCGGGACAGGCGGGAGCTGGCGCCGCCTCTGAACGAGAATCTGTACCTGGCGCCCCCTTCCGTGACGGATAAGCTGGAAAAACTGCCCACAAGCCTCCGGGAGGCGCTGTCCATTGCGGAGCAGTCGGACTTTGTACACCGGGTACTGGGGGAGAAGATCTGCGCCCACTACTTTGCCGGGAAGCGGAACCAGCTATAAGGCGATTCATGCCGAATGTTCCACGTGGAACAATATGCTAGTCGAAAGGAGGGAGCCACATGGAGCGGGGACTCATCATCTCCTCAACAGAAAAGAGCGTTGCCTTTTTCCGGGATATGCTGGGGCATGCGGGGATCCAGGATCTGACGGTGGTTTCCTCCGCCGGAGAGGCACGGCGCCGGATGCTGGAGTACGAATACGACATCTGCGTCATCAACGCCCCTCTGCCGGACGAATATGGGGAGAGCCTGAGCTGCAGCATTGCCCTGCACACCACCAGTGAGGTGATCCTGGTGGTGAAGGCGGAGCAGTTCGACTCCATCTGCCATAAGGTGGAGGACTGCGGGGTCATTACGGTGGCAAAGCCGGTGAACCGGGGGCTGTTCTGGAACGCCATCAAGGTGACACAGGCGGCAAGCGTGAAGATGCAGCGCATGTACTGCGAGAACCGGAAATTGCAGCAGAAGATCGAGGATCTGCGGATCGTGGATCGGGCGAAATGTGCGCTGATCTCCTATTTGCGCATGTCGGAGCAGGAGGCTCACAAGTACATAGAGCGGCAGGCTATGGATATGCGGCTGCCCAAGCGGGAAATTGCAGAGGAGATTCTGCGGACATATGAGGTATGACGGGAGCCGAAAGGCTCCTGTTTTTGCGCCCTTTGCCTTTCGGTGACCATTTGTTTGTGTGTTGTCTTTTATGTTCTGCGTGCTGGGGATACGCAGTACGGGTTTACCGGTATC
>NC_021039.1:243205-249963 GCF_000210095.1 Ruminococcus champanellensis 18P13 = JCM 17042 | reverse complement strand
CCCGTACGGTTAATCAAATAAAATCACACGCATCTCCCCAAGACAGCGGTAGAACGCTCCTGCGTGGGTGGCGCACGCAGAGCATAAGAGAACGCACGAGAGGAACAGGTCACCAAAGGAAAAACGCTACTGCGTATCCCCAGCACGCAGAGCATCAAAGACAAGCCCAGAAAAGATGGTCACAAAAAGAAATCCCACAAAAGCCCCACTGTCCGGCGACAGAATCCCCTTGCATTTTCTCCTGGAATATAGTAGAATAGAACAGAGAAGAAGGGGGAATGGACATGCAGATTTTATTCATCGGGGACGTGGTGGGCAAAAGCGGCTGCCGGTACCTGGAGCGGACGCTGCCGGAGCTGCGGCGGCAGTATGGGGCGGACGTGACCATCGTCAACGGGGAGAATTCCGCCCCGGGCAATGGCATCACCACCGCCTCCGCCCAGCAGATTTTCCAGTGCGGAGCGGATCTCATCACCACCGGGAACCACGCCTTTCAGCGCCGGGACAGCCTTGCCATCTTTGAGCGCCGGGATGTGCTCCGACCGGCAAATTACCCGGAGGGCTGCCCGGGGCACGGGGTGGAGATCCTGGATCTGGGACGGTGCCGGGTGGCGGTGTTGAATCTGATGGGCACCGTGTTCCTGGAGGCGCTGGACAATCCCTTTGCGGCGGCGGACGCTTTGCTGGCGGAGATCGATACCCCGAATATTTTCGTGGATTTCCACGCCGAAGCCACCTCCGAGAAAAAATGTATGGGCTATTACCTTGCCGGACGGGTCACGGCGGTGTGCGGCACCCATACCCATGTGCAGACGGCGGACGAGGAGATCCTGGAGGGGCACACCGGGTATATCACCGACGCAGGCATGACCGGGCCGGCACGATCTGTGCTGGGGGTGGACGTGCAGCGTGCCACCGACAAGCAGCGGCTCCACTGCCCGGTGCAGTTTATCGAAGCAACGGGAGAAGCCATGCTGAACGGGGTTTCGATCACATTCGACCCGTCTACTGGCAAATGTACCAAAATTGAACGGATCTTTATGAGAGAATCCACAAATGTGCGGTAATACTCTTGCATTTTTGTCCTCTCTGTAGTATAATGAGAAAAGTTTAGGGCAACACCGCACAAAGAATGTGTGGTATGACGGAAAATTCGTCAGCAGATGCTGCGCATAGCCGACAGGCGGGCTTTGTGCGGTGTTGCCTTAGGGCGCAGCCCTGGTAGCTGGCGTACCAGTCAAATGCAGCATACGCAACATTAAACAATCAAGAAACAAGGAGGATTCCACCATGGAGGTTCTGAAAGTATCATCAAAATCCGTACCCAATTCCGTTGCAGGTGCCATTGCGGCAGTGATCCGGGAGCAGCGCACCGTGGAAGTGCAGGCAGTGGGTGCCGGGGCAGCAAACCAGGCGATCAAGTCCATTGCGGTGGCACGGGGCTATCTGGCACCCATCGGGATCGACCTGATCTGCATTCCTGCTTTTGCCAATATCGTCATTGACGGCGAGGATCGGACAGCCATCAAGCTGATCTGCGAACAGAGATAAGGCAGCCCGGAGCGGTTGCCTTCTACAGGCGGCGCCGGGGCATCCGGCTGCCGCCTGTTTTGCATGCAGACACATTCTCGCCGAAAGGATCCGTCTATGAACGAACTGTTCCGTCCCATTTCCGCCCTGCGGGGGGTGGGGGAGAAGCGTGCCAAGGCATACGCCAGGCTGGGTATTCAGACTCCCTACGACCTGCTGTTTCATATTCCCCGTTCTTACCTGGATTTCCGTAATCCGGAGCCGGTGCTGTCCGCCCCCCTGGATACCCCCTGCGTGGTGGAGGGGTGCATCACCCGGAAGCTGCCGGAGCAGCGGATCCGGAAGGGGCTTTCTGTGTTCAAGGCCACTGCCACCGACGGGGAAAGCGACTTCACGGTGGTGTTTTACAACAATTTCTACGCCTTTGACGCTCTGAAGGTGGGGGAAACCTATCGGTTCGCCGGAAAGCTGACGGGGACGCTGCTGCGCCGGGAGATCCATTCCCCCCAGTACCTCCGGGCGGACTGCCCGGTGCTGATGAAGCCGGTGTATCCCCTCACCAACGGGCTGACCAACCCCATGGTGCAGGCAAATATGCGGCAGGCACTGGAGCTTTTGCGCCGGGAGCCCTTTGACGGACTGCCCTCCGGCATCCGGCGGCAGTATGACCTGTGTACCCTGCCGGAGGCGCTGGGGGTGGTGCATCAGCCTGCGTCAGAGCCGATTTTACAGGAGGCAAAGCGGCGGCTTGCTTTTGATGCCCTGCTGCAATTGCAGTTGGGTATGCTGATGCTCCGGAACAGAAGCCGTGCCCAGACCGCCTATACCATGGATCCGGACACGGATCTGACCCCTTTTTATGCCTCCCTGCCCTTTGCCCCCACCAACGCCCAGAAGCGCTCCATTGCGGAGATCTGTGGGGATTTATGCAGAACCGTGCCTGCCAACCGGCTGCTGCAAGGGGACGTGGGCAGCGGCAAGACGGCGGTGGCGGCGGCGGCATGCTACTTCACATGCAAAAACGGCTTCCAGAGCGCTTTGATGGCGCCCACGGAGATCCTTGCCACCCAGCATTACCATACCCTGGAGGGCTTTTTGTCCCCCCTGGGCATCCGGGTGGGACTGCTGACCGGATCCCTGCCTGCCAAGGAAAAGCGCCGGATCCGCACCGCTTTGCAGGCTGGAGAGCTGGACGTGCTGGTGGGTACCCATGCTCTGATTCAGAAGGATACGGTGTTCCCGGCGTTGGGGCTGGTCATCACCGACGAGCAGCACCGGTTCGGGGTGGGACAGCGTGCCGCCCTGGCGCAAAAGGGGGGCACCCCCCACAAGCTGGTCATGTCCGCCACCCCCATCCCCAGGACTCTGGCACTGATCGTGTACGGGGATCTGGACATTTCCGTGCTGGACGAGCTGCCGGTGGGACGGCTGCCCATCCGCACCTATGCGGTGACGGGAAAGCTGCGGCAGCGTGCCTATGGCTTTGTCCGGAGCCGGATGGACGCCGGAGAGCAGGCGTATATTGTATGCCCCATGATCGAGGAGGGGGAAAGCGACCTGCTGGCAGTGACCAGCTATGCGGAGCAGCTCCGTGCCGGGGCATTTGCTGCATACCGGGTGGGATTGCTCCACGGGAAAATGAAGCCGGCGGAGAAGGAGCAGGTGATGGCGTCCTTCAAGGCGGGAGAACTGGATCTGCTGGTATGCACCACCGTGGTGGAGGTGGGGGTGGATGTACCCAACGCCACGGTGATGCTCATCGAGAACTCGGAGCGGTTCGGTCTGTCCCAGTTGCATCAGCTCCGGGGACGGGTGGGCAGAGGCAGCAAGCAGAGCCACTGCATCCTCATTACCGACAGCACCTCGGAGGAAAGCCGGGAACGGCTCCGGGTGCTGAGCAGCACCACCGACGGGTTCCGGATCGCCGAGGAGGATCTGAAGCTGCGGGGGCCGGGGGATTTCTTCGGCAGTGCCCAGCACGGTCTGCCGCCGGTGCATCTGGCGGAGCTGGCAGAGGATATGGAGCTGGTGCGGCAGACCCAGCAGGCGGCACGGGATATCCTGGAGGCGGATCCCCAACTGCGGGATCCGGTGAACCATGCACTGCGGGCGGACGTGGTGCGGCTGTATGCGAGAAACGGGGAAAACGGTCTGAATTAGACGAATCCGTCAGAAGGCAGACCGTTTTCTGCATGGTGCTTGTGCAAAGCATACAAAGTACAGATTTTTTGCAAAAAGGGGTTGACTTTTTTGCGGATCCGTAGTAAAATAATAAAGTCGTCAGAGACGATACGAAAAAGTGGGAGCTTAGCTCAGCTGGGAGAGCATCTGCCTTACAAGCAGAGGGTCATAGGTTCGAGCCCTATAGTTCCCACCAATCTTTTGGCCTGGTAGTTCAGTTGGTTAGAACGCCGCCCTGTCACGGCGGAGGTCGTGAGTTCGAGTCTCATCCAGGTCGCCATTCTGATTTGCCTCTGTAGCTCAGTCGGTAGAGCAGGGGACTGAAAATCCCCGTGTCGTTGGTTCGATTCCGACCGGAGGCACCAAGAATATGTCAGGGTTTTGCCGCAACAGTGGCAGGATCTCATCGGTTTACCGCTTGCACATATTCTTCCATGCGGATTTAGCTCATCTGGTAGAGCGCCACCTTGCCAAGGTGGAGGTAGCGAGTTCGAGCCTCGTAATCCGCTCCACACGGCGTCGGGGAAATATCCTTGGCGTGTACGAAATCCCAAGAGTTTTCTCTTGGGATTTTCTTTTTGTCTGAATTGTCATAAAATTGTCAGATGATTGCTCCGCCCTTGACAAGGGTATCCGGGACGGTTATAATTATAGGCAACACCGTACAAGGCGCAATGATCGGAGAGAAGGTGCCCCATGCCAAGATTTTTTCTGCCGGCTCTGGATCCGGTACAGCCGGTGATTACCGGCGAGGATGCCCATCACATCGGCTTTTCCCTGCGGATGCGCCCCGGGGAGCAGCTGACGGTCTGCGCCGGGGGCGTGGATTACGACTGCCGGATCCGGGAGATCACCGGGGACTGCGTGTATTTAGAGGTACAGGGGCAGGCTCCCTGCGCCGCAGAGCCTACGGTGGCGCTGACCCTGTACCAGGCGCTGCCCAAGACCGATAAGCTGGAGCAGATCGTCCAGAAGGCGGTGGAGCTTGGGGCGGCAAGGATCGTACCGGTGCTGACCCGTCGGTGCATTTCCCGGCCGGATCCGGGGCAGTTTTCCAAAAAGCAGCAGCGGCTCCAGAAGATCGCCCACGCCGCCGCCAAGCAGGCAGGACGGGGCATCATTCCGGAGGTGGGGGGCATGCTGACCTTTTCCCAGGCTCTGGAGGAGCTGGGAGGACAGCAGCTGCCGGTAATGCTGTACGAAGCCGGAGGCGTGTCCATGTCCCAGCTGACCGTGCCCAGAACCGGCAGCATCGGGGTGCTGGTAGGCAGCGAAGGGGGCTTTGATCCGGAGGAGGCGGCGCAGGCACGGCTTGCAGGGATTCAGCCGGTGTGGCTTGGGCCCCGGATCCTCCGGTGTGAAACGGCGCCCCTGACGGCACTTTCTCTGCTGATGTATCTGAGTGGTAATTTGTAAGGAGATGAGGGTATGGATCCGGAGGAACGGCAAGCCCTGCAGGTGGAGCAGGAGAATCAGGAAAAGCTGATGAAGGTGTGCAGATGGTGCCATATTCTGGTATGCCTGTTCCTGACGGTGCTGACCGGGGTGCTTTTGCATCTGATCGGCGCAGGGGGCGTGTTCGTGGGGTTTACCTGCGTGCTGGCATTCGGTGCGTATGTGTGGCTGGAGCGGCGCTTTCTGCGAAAGCATGTAAACCGGGTGGTGAAGCGGTTTTTTGACAGCAGGAGACATGCGCATTGATGGGGGAGAAGGGATTGCAGGCTGTGATCTTTGACCTGGACGGAACCCTGCTGGATTCCATGCATGTCTGGGAGCAGGTGGATCAGCGGTTTTTGCGGGAAAACCGCATCCTTCCCCCGGCAGGGATCTCTGATCGGCTGAAAACCATGGGGATCCGGGAGGCGGCGGCGTTTTTCATTTCGGAATTTGCCCTGGATATGACCCCGGAGCAGGTGATCGCCCGAATTGAAAATCTGGCAGCGGAGGAATACCGGCTGCGGATCCCCCTGAAGCCCGGCGTTCTGGAGGTGCTGGACGGGCTGGATGCCCGGCACATTCCTTACTGCATTGCCACCGCTACCTATGATTCCCTGGTGGAGGCAGCCCTGGAGCGACTGGGCATCCGGCACCGGTTCCGGTTCGTGCTGACCTGTTCCCAGGTGGGCAGCACCAAGGCAAAGCCGGATATTTACCTGGAATGCGCCCGGCGGCTGGGGCATGCGCCCCGGGAAATCCTCGTGGCGGAGGATGCCCTCCACGCTATCGAAACCGCCAACAGTGCCGGATTTTTCACCTTCGGGGTCTATGAGCCTACCGCAGCGGCGGACTGGCAGCGGATCCGGGAGATCAGCGGCGGCTGGGGCATGGAGCTAACGGAGCTGCTACAGTATTTTATATAAGGAGGGGGCTGCATGCGGCGGATTCCCACACATAAAAAATGGTTTGCGGCGGCGCTGGTGTGCGCTGTGCTGCTGGGGGCGGAGTGCATTGCCGCATGGGCAGGGGGCTTGCTTCTGCTGCCCGGGGTGCATGGGTTCGTGACCCCGGGGCTGGGTCTGCTGCTGACGGTGCTGCTGGGGATCACCCTCTGGAAATACCGCCGGGCAAAGCAGCGGATCAGCCGCCCCTGCATCTGGCTGGGAGGCGCAGCGGCGGTGGGCTGTGCGGTGAGCCTGGTGGGTATTGTCCTGGCGGCACGGACGCCGGCACAGAAGCAGGAATTTTTCTACCAGGGCGGCGGCAGCGCCGTGACTGTGTATGCCCGTTCCCGGCAGACCCAGGTGGAATTTACCGTATGCGACGGGACGAATCCCTTTCTGGCAAAGCGGCTGGATCGGGTGACCCTTGCCGCCGGTACGGAAAGCACCTGGGACATTGCCTGCGACTGGGAGACCAGTGACCGGGTGCGGCTGGTGTTCCGTTCCGGGAAGCATGCCCAGGTACTGGAGGAGGAGCTGGAACGGGTGTATCGGTGTGCGGATCAGGAGGTGTACTGGATCAATTGAGGGCAGGGAGCTTTGCGGGTTTTTACATTTGAGTGACCGCCTGCATGTGACTTGTTCCTGATACTCTGCGTGCGCCACCCA
>NC_021039.1:242314-242841 GCF_000210095.1 Ruminococcus champanellensis 18P13 = JCM 17042 | reverse complement strand
CTAAGGGATAAAATCTGTTGGCTGAAATCGTGGGAAATGTAAAGTTGGCTCGTTCTCCACAAGAGTGGGGTGGGTTGTGGAAAAGAGAGCGCGAGAGAAAAGCAGGGCAGCAGCACACAGGGATTGTGCACAGGATGCGTCAGCAGATTTTTCTTCAGAGCGTGCAGAACTGACGCAGGAATACTTGCCGTATTGCAAGGAGGTTCTGTAGGCTATGAGGGAAAATCTGCAAGCAGATTGTGTGCAAAGCCGCAGGCGTTCCCTGCGTGATGCTGCCCAGGGGAGGGGAGAGAATAAGCATCTCTGATGCGCTCTCTCCCCTCTCAAAGAGGTTGTCGCTCGCACGGCGGTAGATGGGTCATGCGTGACCCGTCCGGTTAAACAAATAGAATCACACGCATCTCCCCAAGACAGCGGTAAACCTCTACTGCGTGACCCGTCCGGTTAAACAAATAGAGCAAGGTCAGAAACATCAAATGGAAAAGACCCCCAAAGGCAGTGCTGCACAAGCTCCGTGCAGTGCTGCC
>NC_021039.1:239206-240928 GCF_000210095.1 Ruminococcus champanellensis 18P13 = JCM 17042 | reverse complement strand
CATTTTCCCGGAAGGGGAGTACAATAGAGGCAGCAAAGTCAAACCAAGCTGTCCGGTATGTTTCTGACCCGGCAGCGATCACTGGAAGGAGGCGGCATATGGAAGTCAAACGGGAGCCCCTGGGCAGGCTGCACATCTGCGTCAGCGATGCCCACCGATTCGGCACGGACGCCTTTCTCCTTGCCGCCTTTTCCCGGTATCAGGCACGGGACGTGGCATGCGACCTGGGCACGGGCTGCGGCATCATCCCCCTGGTCATGGAGCGGCACATGCCCCCCAGGCAGATCTACGGGCTGGACATTCAGCCGGAGGCGATCCGGCTGCTGGAGCAGACCGTGGCGGAGAACCGGCTTACCAATCTGACCCCGGTGCTGGGGGATCTGCGTACCCTGTGGGCGGACGCTCCCCTGGAGCAATGCACCCTGGTGACCTGCAATCCCCCCTACAAGGCCCAGGGTGCAGGCATGGAAAGCGCCGGGGACGCTGCCCGGATCGCCCGGCATGAGCTGCTGTGCGATATCTCCGACGTATGTGGCAGTGCTGCCCGATTGCTCCGGTTCGGAGGCAGGCTCTGCCTGTGCAACCGGCCGGAACGGCTGTGCGATGTGCTGTGCGCCATGCGCAGTGCCGGGATCGAGCCAAAACGGCTCCGGTTCGTGGCAAAGCATCCGGACACGGCTCCCTGGCTGTTTCTGGTGGAGGGGAAGAAGGGGGCGAAACCCTTTTTACAGGTGGAGCCAACCCTGGCAGTGCGGCAGGGGGACGGCGTGACCCCGGAGCTGGAGGCATTTTACCGACTGGGAACGGAGGAGGAAGCATGAGCGGCATGCTCTATATCGTGGGCACCCCCATCGGCAACCTGGGGGATGTGACCATGCGGCAGCTGGACACCCTGCGGACGGTGGATTTCATCGCCGCAGAGGACACCCGGGTGACCCGGGGGCTGCTGACCCATTTTGACATTCACAAGCCCCTGGTCAGCTACCATGACCACAGCGGCATCCGCTGCGCCGAGGGCATCGTGGAACGGCTCCGGGCAGGGGAGTCCGCCGCCGTGGTGACGGACGCAGGCATGCCCTGCATCAGCGATCCCGGGGAGGAGCTGGTGCGGCTCTGCTGGGAGGCAGGGGTGCAGGTGCAGGTGGTGCCGGGGCCCAGTGCGGCGGTGTCCGCCCTGGCGATTTCCGGGCTGCCAACGGGGCGGTTCGCCTTTGAGGGCTTTTTGCCGGCGGCGAAGAAGCAGCGTACCGCCCGGCTGGCGGAGCTGACCGGAGAGCAGCGGACGCTGATCTTTTACGAAGCCCCGCACCGGCTCACCGCCACTCTGGAGGATCTGTACCAGGCGTTCGGGGAGCGGCGCATCGCCCTGTGCCGGGAGCTGACCAAGCTGTATGAGCAGGTGCTGCGGATGACCTTGCCGGAGGCCATTTCCTATTACAAGGAGAAGGCGCCCAGAGGGGAGTATGTGCTGGTGCTGGAGGGGGCGGCACGGGAGGATGCCCCGGCGCTGACCTTTGAGGAGGTGCTGGAGCAGGTGCGGCGGCAGGTGGATGCAGGCATGCGTGCGGCGGACGCCTGCAAGACGGCGGCAAAGGCATCCGGGTTTTCCAAGAATGAGCTGTACCGGGCATTGCTGGAGGGGTGATTGTCCCTTTTAGGCAGGGGGCTTTTGAGTGACAGTTTCCTTTTGTGCGTTTTCTTATAGTCTGCGTGCTACAGCTA
>NC_021039.1:223784-238750 GCF_000210095.1 Ruminococcus champanellensis 18P13 = JCM 17042 | reverse complement strand
CAGGTTGAGTATGATAATACCCGGGTTGTCTCCCCAAGAAGACGGTAAACCTGTACTGCGTATCCCCAGCACGCAGAGTATCAAAAACAAGTCACATGCAAGCGGTCACTCAAAGAGCAAAATGCCAAGGCGTGACCCATACGGTTAAGTATCATGAATAACATTGGAGAAACCCACACGAAAAAGCAAACAGTCACACAAACCCCAGACCGCAATTCCGCAGCATGAACAAAGAAAGAAGGTGCCCCATGCACAACAAAAACCGGCCGCCCCGTGTGGCATGCATCAACGATCTCTCCGGCTACGGCCGCTGCTCCCTGACCACAGCCATTGCGGTGCTGTCCGCCATGGGGGTGCAGGCATGCCCGGCGCCTACCGCCATCCTGTCCAAGCATACGGGCTTTCCCCACTTCACCTTTCAGGATTTCACCCCCCATCTGGGGGCGTATCTGGCGGACTGGGGGGAGCTGGAGTTTGACGCCGTATATACGGGCTTTCTGGGATCGGCGGAGCAGATCCGGCTGGTGGAGGACTTCCTTGCCCAGCAGCGTGCCCGGCAGCATACGCCGCCCCATGTAATCATCGACACGGTGATGGGGGACGGGGGAAAGCTGTATCCCACCTACACCCCGGATATGTGCCGCCGGATGAAGCGGCTGGTGTCCCATGCGGACGTGATTACCCCCAACATCACCGAGGCATGCATCCTCACCGGTACGGACTATCCCGGCGAGGAGCTGTCCACCGCCCAGGCCCGGGCGCTTGCCTGCCGGCTGTATGACCTGGGCGCCGGGGCTGTGGTCATCACCGGGATTGTCCGGGAGCCGGTGCTGTGCAATCTGGTGTACGACGGCAGGGAGCTGTACTTCGATGCGGAGGATCGCACCGAACGTATGTTCTCCGGCACCGGGGATCTGTTCGCCTCCATCGTCAGCGCCCGGCTTGCGGCAGGAGGCACCCTGCCGGAGGCGGTGACTCTGGCAGGCAGCTTCATCGCCGCCGCCACCCGGTATACCCTCTCCCTCGGCACACCCACCCAGGAGGGAGTATGCTTTGAACCATGCCTTTCACGGCTTGCCCCAGGGCAGGACGTGAAGGAATAGAGGCAATACCGCACAAAGCCCGCCTGTCGGCTTTGCGCAGCATCTACTACGCAATCTTTGCGCGGTGTTGCCTAGAATACCTGCCCAGGAGGGGATCCCCTCCGCCGGAACGGAAAGAAGGAATCGTTATGATGGAAAAAGAAAAGAAACTGCGGAATATGGTGTATACAGGGTTGTTTGCAGCGCTGATCTGTCTGACCACCGCCTTTATTCTGCATATTCCCGTGGGTAACGGCTATATTCATCTGGGGGATAGCTTTATTTATCTGGCTGCCTGCATGCTGCCCATGCCCTACGGCATCCTTGCCGCAGCCATCGGGGGAAGCATGGCGGATCTGCTCAGCGGCTATGCCATTTACGCCATTCCCACTGCCATCATCAAGTCCATGCTGGCAGGATGCTTCTACAGCATGGGGGTCAGCAGAACCAAGACCCTGTTGAGCCGCCGCAGCGTCATCGCCTCTGTGGCGTGTGTTGCCATCACCGTAGTGGGCTATTATCTCACCGCCGTGATCCTGTACGGGAATCCGGTGGCGCAGATCGCCGAGACGGTGCCGGCAAATCTGGTGCAGGCAGGCTGCTCCGCCGCTTTGTTCTGCATCGCCGCCTTTGCCCTTGACCGGGTGAAGCTCCCCATGCTCAGACGATAATGGCCCGGAATGCCCCACACCTGCTGCGGGGCATTGCTGTTTTTGACAGGAGGTATTGCATTTGGAACCCGGAAAAGGCCGATTTTCCTTCATTCACTCCCGATTGGTAAAAAGTCTCATCTTCAGCGGCGGCGTGCTGCTGGTCTTTGCGTTTATCCTGCTGCGGTATGAGGGCTTTTTTGCCGGCATCAGCGCCCTGTTCAAGATCCTGCGTCCTCCCATCATCGGGGTGGTGCTGGCGTTCATTCTCAACAGCCCCTTCCGGGTGCTGGAGAGGCGGCTGCTGTGGCTGACGGAGAAGCTGAACCCGAAGAAAAAGCCCCTGCCCCGGCTCAGCTACTGGCTGGGACTGGTGCTGACCTATGTGCTGGCAGCGGCGGTGGTGGTTGCCATCGTGTGCATCATCATCCCCCAGTTTGCCGCAAGCATCCGGCAGTTCACCGCCAATTTCGACACCTACTACCGCAATGCGGAGCGGCTGCTCCTTGCCAATAAGGACACGGTGGTGTTTGAATGGCTCCAGAAGTGGGACATCGAACAAAAGCTGGTGGGACTGACGGAATACCTGCCGGAAATGCTGCTGAAAACCTTTGACTTTACCGCAAGCATCTTCGGGGTGGTGGTGGATCTGTTCGTGGGCATCGCCTTTTCTGTGTACATCCTGGCGGATAAGCGGGGCTTGAAGAAAATGGCGCAGGGGCTTGCGAAGCTGGCTCTGAAGCAGCCCAGATACAGCCGCTTTGCAGGCACCATGAAGCTGACGGTGGACACCTTCTCCAGCTTTTTCAACGGACAGATGACCGAAGCCTTTATTCTGGGCATTCTATGCTACATCGGTATGAAGGTGTTCCGGTTCGATTACGCCGTGCTCATCAGCGTCATCATCGGCATCACCAATATGATCCCCATTGTGGGGCCCATCGCCGGCACCATCCCCTGCGCCCTGGTGCTGCTGCTTGCCAGCCCCCGGCAGGCGGTATGGTTCGTGTTGTTCGTCATCGTTTTGCAGCAGCTGGAAAGCAACCTCATTTACCCCAGGGTGGTGGGCAGCTCCGTGGGACTGCCGCCTCTGTGGGTGCTGCTGGCAGTGGTGCTGGGCGGCGGACTGGGCGGCATTCTGGGCATGATCCTGGGGATCCCGGTGCTGTCCCTGCTGTACACCTATTTGCAGAACCGACTCAAGGAAGCGGAGCCGGAGGAACCATCCAAACCGGCGGCAAAGCCCCTTCCGGCGGCGCCTGCCCCGAAACCATCCCCAAAAAAGAAGCGGAAATAAGACAAAGCAGCCGCCCTGTGCGCAGAACAGGACGACTGCTTTTTTATGGTTTCTGCCGGTCAATGCCGGATTCGGTTCGTGTGAATGATCGTTTGTTCCGGGACACCGCCTTTCTCTGCGCCATAGTCTGGAAAATGCGGGGCGGCGCATACCCCAAGAGTGTGTGGTTATGGGTCTGTTGCTGTCTTTATTATACCAGATGAAGCCGGGAATGCAATAACAGAATGATGCAGATCCGTTGACAATCCGGTGCAAAGCCGTTACGGACAGGTGACACCGGGTGACAGATCGGTGACAAGGGGAACAATTTGCACAGAAAACATGCAGCTTCTGTATGAATCCGTCAAAAAGCCGCCGGAAACCTGAACTTTCTTGCTGCACCCCCTTGCAAAGTTATGAATAATTTGTTATAATGAAAGACACGCAGTCTGCATCGGCGGAGATGTTCCGCCTGGGATAAAGGAATTAAAGGGGATTTCATGATAGGATTTTACAATTACACGGTGCTGCTCACCTATGCGGGATTTGCATGCGGCTGCTGCGGCATTTACTATGCTCTGTCCGGTCATCCGGGCATCGGCATCATCCTGCTGTTGCTGGCTGGATTCTGCGATATGTTCGACGGCAAGGTGGCGCGTACCCGGAAGCGCACGGACGCAGAGAAGCAGTTCGGCATCCAGATCGACTCCCTGTCGGATCTGGTGTGCTTCGGGCTTCTGCCGGCGGTGATCGGCTATGCAAGCGGTCTGAACCGGCCGCTGGATCTGGCGATCCTGGTGTTCTTCACCCTGGCGGCACTGATCCGGCTGGCGTATTTCAACGTGACCGAGGATCAGCGGCAGAAGCAGACCAGCGAGGTGCGGAAGGTGTATGAAGGTCTGCCGGTGACCAGTGTGGCGCTGATTTTTCCGCCCCTGTTCAGCTTCCGGCACGATATCGGTGCCCTGTTCCCCCAGGTGTACGGCACTCTGCTGCTGGTGGTGGGACTGGCGTTCATCACCCGGTTTAAGATCAAGAAGCCGGGCATACGGTGCATGTTTGCCTTCATCGGCATCGGCGCACTGGAGCTTGCCTGGCTGCTGTACAAGAGCAGAGGGTAAGCCATGGGGATCATTCGCAGACGGGACGGCTCCCAGACCGTGACCGATGAAACCCAGGATCGTGCTCTGGCATTTTTATACCGGACGGCACCGGGCCGCAGCCTGCTGAAGCTGCTGGTGCAGCCCTGGGTGTCCGCACTGGGGGGCGCTGCGCTGGATCATCCTCTGTCCACGGTGCTGATCCCGGGCTTTGTCCGGCATTTCCAGATGGATCTGTCCGACTATCAGAAGGAAACCTACCGGAGCTACAACGCCTTTTTCACCCGGCAGATCCGCCCGGAGGCACGGCCGGTGGATCCGGATCCGGCAGCGCTCATCAGCCCCTGTGACGCAAAGCTCACGGTGTATCCCATCACCCCGGACAGCTGCTTTCCCATCAAGCAGAGCCTGTACCGGACAGGGGATCTTCTGGGCTGCCACCGGCTTGCAAGGCGGTTCGCCGGGGGACAGTGCCTGATTTTCCGGCTGACGGTGGAGGATTACCACCGGTACTGCTACCCGGAGGACGGGGTGAAAAGCCGGAACCGGCTGCTGGGCAGTGAGCTGCATACGGTGAACCCCATCGCCCTGGAGGGGTACAACATTTACAAGCGGAACTGCCGCTCGGCATGCCTCATCCGCACCGCTCACCTGGGCACCATTGCTATGATCGAGGTGGGGGCGCTGATGGTGGGGAAGATCGTGAACCATCACGGGGCGGGCAACGTCCGCAGAGGGGCGGAAAAGGGCATGTTCCGGTTCGGCGGCTCCACGGTGGTGGTGCTGCTGCAAAAGGATGCGGCGGTGCTGGATCCGGATATTCTGCAAAACAGCGCAGAAGGGGTCGAAACCGCTGTGCATTACGGGGAACGGATCGGAACGGCGCAGCAATGCTCCCATTGCCTTGACAAGCAGGGGGCAGTGTGATACAATATAGAGTGATATGACATTGCACGGCTTCTACCCGGGCGGAGAGGGCTTCGGGGACAGCGCTACAAAGGAGAACGGATATGAACACAACCCAGCAAATAGAATGGAACGGCACCCCCTGCATCGAGCTGTGCGCAGGTGGCTACCGTGCCTGGATCGCTTATGAGATCGGCGCAAACGTGATCCGGTTCCGGGACGAGGAACGGGGCATGGAGATCTTCCGCTACCGGGAGGATAACAACGCAGAGCACATCAAACAGTCTCCGGAGGTGTGGGGTCTGCCCACCCTGTATCTGCCCAACCGGTTTGCAGACGGGGTGCTGAAAACCTCGGACGCTGTCTATCAGCTGCCCGTCAACGAGGCTGCTCCCTACAACAACCACATTCACGGCTTTCTGCACAAGCGTGCCCACACCGTTGTGGAGCATCACGCAGACGACAACTGCGCTGTGCTGAAGACCCAGTACCGGTACGATGAGAACGATCCGTTCTTTGAATACCTGCCCATCCGCTTCCTGGCGGAGTATACCTTTACCCTGTCCGCCTGCGGTCTGGAGCATAAGGTGCGGCTCACCAACCTGTCCGATAAGATGATGCCCATTTCCGTTGCCACCCACACCACCATCAACACACCTTTTGTGGACGGGGGCAAGGAGGAGGACATCCGGCTGACTGTGCCCATCGGCAAGCGCTGTGAGCTGGATGAGCGGTGTCTGCCCACCCAGCGGTTCATTGATCTGAAGCTGTACGATCTGGAATACAAGAACGGCACCAAGTGCCCGGTGCTTCAGGACATCAACAACGATATGTACTTTGCAGAGGAAACGGAGCTGGAGGGTCAGTCCTTCTACGGTGCCATCGTGGAGGATACCGCCAGCGGCAAGCGCATCTGCTACCAGGTTTCCCCGGAGTACAAGTTCTGGATCATCTGGAACGACAGGGGTTTCAACGGTTATTTCTGCCCGGAGCCTATGACCGCTATGATCGATGCGCCCAATCTGGAGCTGCCCCGGGAAACCACCGGCTACCGGGAGATCCGCCCCCACGATACCTTTGAGGCAAATCAGCGGTTCTTTACCATGGACTAAAAGCGATAAAAAATCCGCCGTTCCGGAGCATCCGGGGCGGCGGTTCTGCGTCTGGGCAAAAGAAAAACACTGCCGGAAAAGCGGCAGTGTGAAAAAATGCAGATCCGGAAAGCCGTACCCTGGCTTCAGTCTGCAGGATATCCGTTCCGGAAAAAGAGAGGGACTTCAGAGGAGGGGACCGCCGAAGAAAGACCGGATATCCGCCGGCATGCAGCCTCCTCGGGGAGGGAATGCCGGGCATAAACATCGCACAGTACCTTGTTTGATGTTGTATTCAGTATACCATATTGACAAAGGGGATACAATGCTTTATTATATTATTAGCTGACGGATTGTCACCATTCCGGGGCGAATTTCCGAGAAAAAGGAGTATGTTATGAAACGATGTATCGCATTGGCGCTGTCCGTTTGTCTGCTGCTGTTCGGCTGTGCAGACAGTTCCTCTCAGCAGGGCAGCCAGGCAGACAGGAGGATTATGGTGGAGGGTACCAGCTTCAAGGTGGACGGCAAGGAGCTTTGGTTCAACGGCGTCAACACCCCCTGGGATAACTGGAACGACTTTGGCGGCGAGTATGACGCCCAGTTCTGGGACGAGCATTTCGCCCAGCTTCATGACAAGGGCATCAACGCCAGCCGTGTGTGGATCAGCTGCAACGGGGAAGTGGGGGTCAAGATCAAGGAGGACGGCTCCGTCACCGGTCTGAAGGACAAGATGTGGGAGGATCTGGACAGCTTTTTCGAGATCGCCAGGAAGCATGAGATCTACATTATGGCGACCCTCATGTCCTTTGACCACTGCAAGGACAGCAACAGCAAGCATCAGCGCTGGCGCACCATGCTGCAAAGCGAGGAGATGAGCCAGACCTATGTGGACAACTATGTGATCCCCTTCGTCAAGCGCTACGACGACAACGATTATCTGTTCAGTGTGGATCTGTGCAACGAGCCGGACTGGATCGTGGAGAATTCCGAATGCGGACAGCTCCAGTGGCAGGATCTGTCCCGGTTCTTTGCCCAGTGTGCCGCCGGGGTGCATCAGAACTCGGATGTGCTGGTAACGGTTGGTATGGGCATGGTCAAGTACAACAGCGACAACTACAGCGGCAACTATGTGTCCGACAAGGTGCTCAAGGGCTTTGCCGGAGAGGACGCATTCCTGGATTACTATTCTCCCCACTTCTACGAGTGGCAGGTGGCAAACTGGGGCAACGCCTTTGAAAAATCCCCCAAGGACTTCGGCATGCCGGTGGATCGGCCGGTGGTACTGGGAGAATGCCCGGCGGAGGGCCTGAAAAACGCAAAGAAGCCCCTGACCCAGTGTACGGATTCCGCATACAGCAACGGCTGGCAGGGGGTCTTTGCCTGGACCTCCAACGGGGTGGACGACTGCGGCGGCTTTGACCAGGTTTCCGCCTCCGCAGAGCAGATGTACCAGAAGATCCCGGAGCTGATCTTCCCGGCAGGAAAATCATAACACATCAGAAACGCTCGGAGCATGTCTCCGGGCGTTTTGCGCACATTCGGTGATATGGTGCAGCATTTTTGCGGTATTGACTAAAATATCTTGCTTTTTTGGCGGCGGTATGCTATAATATCACCATGCAGCATGGAGAATGTGCTGCCAAGAACGATGAAATCGGAGGTAAGTATATGGGCATTTTGAAAGCAGTTGCAGGTGCCGTAACCGGCGGCCTGGCGGATTCCTGGCTGGAGGTCGTAGAGCCGGATAATATGACAGCAACCACAGTCTGCACCAGAGGGGTGCAGGTGAGCAATAAGCGCAGCAGCAACAAGAAGGGGACGGAAAATATTATTTCCAACGGCTCCGTGATCCATGTGGGAGTCAACCAGATGATGCTGCTGGTGGACGGCGGCAAGATCATCGACTACTCTGCCGAGCCGGGCTACTATGAAGTATACCTGTCCTCCACCCCCTCCATGTTCAACGGGGAGCTGAAGGACTCCATCAAGGAAACCTTCAGCCGGATCAAATTCGGTGGGCAGCCCTCCGGATCCCAGCAGGTGTACTTTATCAACCTGCAGGAGATCAAGGGCATCAAGTTCGGCACGCGGAATGCATTGCAGTACTTTGACAATTTCTACAACGCAGAGCTGTTTGTACGGTGCCACGGCAGCTACTCCATCAAGATCACCGATCCGCTGAAGTTCTTCAGCGAGGCTGTGCCCCGGAATGCGGAGCATGTGGACATCAACGATATCAACGACCAGTACTTTGACGAATTCCTCAGCGCATTGCAGGCTGCCATCGGGCAGATGTCCGTGGACGGTCAGCGGATCTCCGCACTGCCCTCCAAGAGCCTGGAGCTGGCAAAGTACATGAGCAATGTGCTGGATGCAGACTGGAATGAGCTGCGTGGTATGGAGATCGTCTCCGTGGGCGTGGCAAGCATCAGCTACGACGAGGAGAGCAAGAAGCTCATCAATATGCGGAACCAGGGCGCAATGCTGTCCGACGCTACCATCCGGGAGGGCTATGTGCAGTCCACCGTGGCAGGGGGCATCCAGGCGGCAGGCTCCAACACCGCCGGTGCAGGCAACGCCTTTATGGCAATGGGCATGGGCATGAACGCAGCCGGGAACTTTATGGGTGCGGCTTCTGCCACCAATGCGGCACAGATGCAGATGCAGCAACAGCAGCAGGCAGCCCAGGCGCTCAAGCCCAATGGGGCAGTACAGCAGATGGACGACGGGGCATGGACCTGTCAGTGCGGTCAGATGAACAGCGGCAAGTTCTGTTCCAACTGCGGCGGCGCAAAGCCGGCACCGGCAGGCAGCTGGACCTGCAAATGCGGTCAGGTGAATACGGGGAAATTCTGCCCCAGCTGCGGCAGTCCGGCACCCCAGGCAGGGACATGGACCTGTGCCTGCGGCTCGGTGAATGAGGGGGCATTCTGTTCCAACTGCGGCAGAAAAAGAGGCTAAGGGCATACATTGGCATTGGCAAGTCCGGTGTGTCGGGGATGCACCGGGCTTGGATGCTGTTTGATAGACAGGAGTTGATTGTATTTGGAGGCGATCCAATATAAATGCCCCAACTGCGGCGGCGAATTGAAATTCGACCCGGGGAAGCAGCAGTTTGGTTGTGAATACTGCCGGAGCTTGTTTTCCGAGGCGGAAATCAAGCAGGTGTGCAAGGAAAACGAGGAAACGGATCTGAGCCGCTCCCCGGAGGAGCTACAGCAGGAGCAGGAGTTCGCAGAGCATTCAAACCTGTATGAATGCGGAAGCTGCGGCGCCCAGATCGTGGCGGATGACAACACCGCTGCGGCATTCTGCTACTACTGCCACAACCCGGTGATCCTCAAGGGACGGCTGTCGGGAGAATACAAGCCCGGCAAGGTGCTGCCCTTCAAGATCACCAAGGAGGAGGCGCTGCATATTTTCTCCGACTGGTGCAAAAAGCGCTGGTTCCTGCCAAAGGCGTTCAAGGAGAAGCAGAACCTGGAGAAAATCACCGGGCTGTATGTGCCCTTCTGGGTGGCGGACTGCAACGTGCATGCGGACTTGAACGCCATCGGCAAGCAGGTGAAAACCTGGCGCTCCGGGGATTACCGGTACACCAACACCAAGGAGTTTGCTGTGCGGCGTATGGGACAGGTGGGACTGGACGGGATCCCGGCAGACGGCTCCAGCAAGATCGAGGATCAGCTAATGGAGGCCATCGAGCCCTTTAACTATGAGGAGGTACAGCCCTTCTCCATGTCCTACCTCAGCGGCTTTTATGCGGACAAATATGACGTGGACAAGGCAGGGGTGTTCCCCAGGATCCGGAACCGTGCCATTCAGGGGGCGGATCGGCAGATCCGGAGCACCATCAAGGGCTACAACGCCCTCAGCGTTACCAGCTCCTCTATGAATGTGCTGCGGACGGACTGGCAGTATATGCTGCTGCCCGTGTGGTTTGCCACCTTCAAGTTTGAGGATAAGGTGTACGAATTCGCCATCAACGGGCAGACCGGCAAGCAGGCAGGCACGCCGCCCCTCAGTAAGGGGAAGCTGGCGGCATTCTGCGCCGGGGTAGGCGTATTTGTGGCGCTGATTACATTGTTCGGGGGGTATCTGCTGGCATGAGACACTGGAAACAAATTGTAAGCGTACTGTGCCTGGTATGCATGACCCTGCTGCTGACCATGCCGGCTGCCGCATTGAGCAGCAAGGACGCAGATCACGCATATCCCATCCACAAGGATAACTGCGGTCTGTATGACGTGGAGGGCAATCTGCCGGAGGATGAGGCAGCGGAGCTGACCCAGAAGATCCGGGACACTGCCGAGGAGCTGCAAATGTATGTGGCGGTGGTGATCGTGGGGGAGGAAACGCCCTTCTCCGGTGATTCGGCGGTGGAACGCTATGCGGACGATGCTTATGATGAGCTGTTCAACCAGGAATACGGGGTGAACACGGACGGCGTGCTGCTGGTGGTGAACAACTCCACCCAGTACGACTACATTTCCACCTGCGGCATGGGGCAGTTCTATTACACCAACAGCGATGACAGCAACCGGGTTGACGATATGCTGGTAGCCATGCACAGCGCACTGGTGGCCGGGGATTACCCACGGGTGGTGGAGCAGTTCTGCCAGCAACTGGTGCAATACAAGAATCAGGGCGTGCCCAAGGGGTACTATACCTATAATTCCGGCTCGAAAACCTATTTGTATCTGGACGACAACGGCAAGCTCATTGAAGCGGATCGGCTGCCCTTCAAGTGGGGCTGGTGGATCTTCATTGCCAGCATCGTGGGGGCCGGCGTGGCGCTGGTGGTATACTTCTGCATCAAGAGTCAGTACAAGTTCAAGGCGGCACCGTCGCCCACCACCTATGTGTGCCACAACAAGGTGAAGATGGATGTCCAGACGGACACCTTCCTGCGGGAATACACCACAAAAACCAAGATCGAAACTTCCTCCGGGGGCGGCGGCAGCCGCAGCGGTGGCGGCAGCAGTCACCATTCCTCCGGGGGCAGCAGCCATGGCGGCGGCGGCAGACACCGGTAAAGCCATATGGCTTCACAGCATCGTGCAGAGCATGCACGGTGCTGTTTTTTTCATAAACAGCAGTTTTTCGGGAAGAATCACAATATAAAAGAGTTGACGATTGTCCGTCATTTTCTCCAAAAATGAAGAAATCGTGCCGGATGCCTTTACAAATGCGCGAGAATGTTGTATAATGATAAAGTTAATATGGTGAATTATGGGGTGGTCTGCATGCAGGCTCCCATCCGAGAATTGAGAGGTGCCTTATGAAATATAGAGTGACATGGCGCAGAGTTGTCAGCATGCTGCTGTGCGGCGTTATGCTGGCAGGCGGCGTGACCGGCTGCGGCAAGAAGGAAGCAAGCCTGTCCGAGGAAAAGATCATCAACTACGACATGCCCGCAGAGGGGGAAAAGATCGTCGAGCTGAACATCAAGGACTACGGCACGGTGAAGATCCGCCTGTTTGCGGAGGAATGCCCCAAGGCGGTGGAAAACTTCCTGGGTCTTGTGGAGCAGAAGTATTACGATGAGCTGATCTTCCACCGGGTGGTGAAGGATTTCGTGATCCAGGGAGGCGATCCCAAGGGCAACGGCACCGGGGGCGAATCCATGTGGGGCACCGGCTTCAAGCAGGAGATCTCCAGCAAGCTGTGCCACTTTGAAGGGGCGCTTGCCTATGCGGTGGCATCCGACAAGCTGAACAACAGCCAGTTCTATATCGTCACCGGGGACACGGTGACGGAGCAGACCTTTGAGCAGCTGAAGGCATACGGCAAGACCTATTCCGACCAGGTGAAGCAGATGTACTATGAGCATGGGGGTCAGCCCTATCTGGACGGGGACTACACCGTGTTCGGTCAGGTCATCGAGGGACTGGATATCTGCAAGAAGATCAACGATGTGGCGGTGGATTCCAAGAGCAAGCCCAAGGAGCAGGTAACCATCGAGAGCATGAAGGTAACGGAATACCACGCCCAGTAACCGGATAACCCGGCAGAGGCAGGGTATACTGAAATAGAAACAGAACAAAAGAGATTCAGCAGGCAGAAAAAAAGAGTGCCGGCAGCAAAGCGGTTTTCGCCGCCGGGGACAACCGACGGGGAAAAAATAAGGAGAGAAAAGGTTTGGATAAATTTATCATCAAGGGCGGACGCAAGCTGATGGGAGAAGTGGAAATCAGCGGTGCCAAGAATGCGGCGGTTGCGATCCTTCCGGCGGTGATCCTGGCGGACGAGCCATGCGTCATCGAAAATGTACCCAATATCAGTGATGTTTCCATTAGTCTGCGGATCCTGTACGAGATGGGGGCGCAGGTGGATATGCTCAACGAGACCACCTACCGGATCGACCCCAGAGGGATCCTGAACTGCTGCGTTCCCTACGAAAGCGCACGGCAGATGCGTGCCTCCTACTACTTCCTGGGGGCGCTGCTGGGCAAGTACCACCGGGCACGGGTGTCCATGCCGGGGGGATGTCCCCTGGGGGATCGTCCCATTGACCAGCATCTGAAGGCGTTCACCGCACTGGGTGCCAAGTGTACCATTGACCACGGCATGGTGGATGTGACCGCAGACCGGCTCCGGGGCAGTCAGATCTATCTGGATGTGGTGTCCGTGGGGGCAACCATGAACGCCATTCTGGCGGCTGTCCGGGCAGAGGGGCTGACGGTGATCGAGAACGCTGCCAAGGAGCCTCACATTGTGGATCTCGCCAATTTCCTCAATTCCATGGGTGCGGACATTATGGGCGCCGGCACGGATGTCATCAAGATCCGGGGCGTGGGGCATCTCCACAGCACCACCTATGCGGTGATCCCGGATCAGATCGAGGCGGGCACCTTTATGATCGCTGCCGCAGCCACCAAGGGGGATGTGCTCATCAAGAACGTGACTCCCAAGCATCTGGAACCGATCACCAACAAGCTGGAGAAGATCGGGGTCAACATTGAGGAATTTGACGACAGCGTCCGGGTATGGGTGGACGGGCCCTTGGTGAAAACCAGCATCCAGACCATGCCCCACCCGGGCTTCCCCACGGATATGCAGCCCCAGATCACCACCCTGCTGTGCCTGGCAGAGGGCACCAGCATCGTGAAGGAGGGGGTCTGGGAGCAGCGGTTCCGGTATGTGGACGAGCTGCGGCGCATGGGTGCGGATATCTCCGTGGACGGCAAGGTGGCAGTCATCGAGGGCACCGGCAAGCTGATGGGCGCACCGGTGAAGGCATGCGACCTGAGAGCCGGGGCGGCGCTGATTATCGCCGGGCTGGCGGCAACCGGCGTTACGGAGATCGAGGACATTTACCACATAGAGCGGGGCTACGCCTGCATGGAGCAGAAGCTGCAAAAGCTGGGCGCAGACATTGTGAAAAAGAGCTTTCCGGGGGTATCGGTCAAGAAGGCCATGTAACCGGGAGAAGGGGCAAAAAGCGAGGGGCTTTCTGCCTCTTTGTTTTGAGAGGATGTATACATATGGCAAGGATCTACCCCCTGTTCAGCTCCAGCAAGGGCAATGCCAGCTTTGTTGGCTCTCCCCATGGGGGCGTGCTGATCGATGCAGGGGTATCCTGCAAGCGGCTGATGCAGGCACTGGGAGACTGCGGCATTCCGGAGAGTGCCATCCGGGGGATCTTCATCACCCACGACCATTCCGACCATATCAAGGGGCTGCGGATGGTGACCAAGCGGCTGAAGGTGCCGGTGTATGCCCAGGCGCAGACCCTGGAAAAGCTCATTGCCGGGGAGCATCTGGCACCGGGCTGTCCGGCACAGGTGATGGAGGGGGCGGTGACCGCCGGGGATGCGGAGCTGACCGCCTTTGACATCCCCCACGACACGGTGCAGAGCTGCGGCTACCGGATTCGTACCGGAGACGGGCGTACCTGCGCCGTGTGTACGGATCTGGGGCATGTGACCCCCACGGTGCATCAGGCGCTGCTGGGCTGTGATCTGGTGCTGCTGGAGGCAAACTACGATCCCCGGATGCTGGCAAACGGGCCCTATCCCGGCTATCTCAAGCAGCGGATCGCTTCGGAGCGGGGGCATCTGTCCAACCCGGACAGCGGTGCGCTGGCGGCGGCACTGGTGGCGGCAGGCACCACCCGGCTGATCCTGGGGCATCTGAGTCAGGAGAACAACACCCCGGCACTGGCGGAGCAGACCGTGGAGCAGGCGCTGGGGCAGTTCCGCCGGAACGGGGACTACCTGCTGGAGGTGGCGCCGGTGGAAACCACAGGAAGAATGGTGGTGTTCTGAGATGATGCAGGTGCGGCTGGTGACGGTGGGCAAGCTGAAGGAGCAGTACCTGCGGGAGGCTTGTGCAGAGTATGCAAAGCGGATCGGCAGATTTGCGAAATTGCAGATTCTGGAACTGGAGGAGGCACGGCTGCCGGAGAATCCGGGGGAGAAGGAGATCGCCCAGGCTCTGGAGGCGGAGGCGAGTGCCATTGAGAAGGCATGCGCCGGATATGTGATCGCCCTGTGCATTGAGGGGAAGCAGCAGAAAAGTGAGGCGTTTGCAGGGCTGCTGACCCGGCTGGGGGTACAGGGGCAGGGCACGGTGACCCTGGTGATCGGCAGCTCCTTCGGGCTGGCGGAGCGGATCAAGCGGCGGGCGGATCTGCGGCTGTCCATGTCGGAGATGACCTTCCCCCATCAGTTGGCACGGGTGATGCTGTTGGAGCAACTGTACCGGGCGTTTCAGATCCAGGCAGGGGGGAAATATCATAAGTAAACGGGACGATGGAGATCGTCCCGTTTTTTTGGGGTTACGCTTTGCCGGTTTACCTTTCTGAGCGACCATTCGTTTGTGTGCGTTTCTTTATGCTCTGCGTGCTCCACCCA
>NC_021039.1:210419-223508 GCF_000210095.1 Ruminococcus champanellensis 18P13 = JCM 17042 | reverse complement strand
ATTCCCATGATGCTGCACAAAACGCAAAGGGATGAAATTTGACGGCTGAAATCGTGGAAACCATCAGAGAACATTTGTTCTCCACAAGAGAGGGGAGGGTTGTGGAAAAGAGAGTACGGTTGTCGCTCGCACAGCGGTAAACCCGTACTGCGTGGGTGGAGCACGCAGAGTATAAGAAAACGCAAAAAGAAAACGGCCACAAAAAGCAAAACAGCAAAGCATGTGCTTAGCACGCAGAGCATAAAAACAACGCAAAGGAAAACGGTCACAAGTTAAGGCAGATACCGCTTCATAAACCGCCAGGTGGCGTAATTATACTGCCGGAAGGGATCCTTTGCATCCTTCTCCCACCGGCGTGTCAGATGGATCTCATAGACGGAGGGACTCATTTCCTCCAGCTGCTGCCGGTAATCCGGATACAACAGATAGGCATCGTCGGACAGATCTACAAAATCCGAAATGTGCAGCTGGGGCAGCTTTCCGGCTTTGTATGCGTTCAGATTGTAGGCTGCGATCCAGGCGTCCGGCAGGGAGAATGCCAGCAGACCCAGCATCAGGGTGCCCGTCACCAGCACGCCCCGTGCCAGATGGAACCGGGGGCGGAACTGCCGGAGCAGTAGCATCAGGAACACCAGTGCCAGAAACAGCATGAACCAGGCGGTATACACCCGCTTGGGGGTCAGACCCATTTCCGAGATGTACAGGCACATTTTGCTTTCCGATGTGGCGATCAGCAGCAGGGTGATAACGCACAGGATGCTGCTGTAGATCCGCAGGGGAAGCGGCCTTGCGTCCCCCTGTCGGCGGCATGTGAGGAACAGCAGGGCGATCAGCAGAAAATTCAGCACCGACAGAAAGCACAGCTCGAAAAAGCCGCTGCGGGCATAGCCGGCGTAGCTGAACCCCTCCGGCAGGGTGCCGGCAAAGCCGGAAAACAGGTAGCTTGCCTGTAAGCCGATGTACACCGCATACACAAAGCATACCGGGGTCATGATGGCGTACAGGAGCATGCCCGGCGCAATCCGCATGCCCTCCAAGATCCGGGTGCAGTCGGACTGCCGCAGCGAACGTATGTTCCGCCGGGTGGCGTTGTTGTACAGGCTGTTGTACAGGAACATGCCGATGGGAAGCCCCAGCAGGAGCTGCACCAGGTAGATCATCAGGTTCCGGTACCAGTCCGCCCGGATCCAGTCGGTGAGGATGCCCATGTTCTGATCCACAGACAGCAGCAGTGCATATACCAGCAGGGTGAGGGGCAGTCCCAGCAGCAGTCCGCCCAGCACATACAGGGCGTTCCGGCTCAGCTTCCGCTTTTGCAGGCATTGCCGGATGGCAGGGAACATGAGATTGTTCTGTCCGGGGTAATCCAGCAGCGCCTTGTACAGCGCCAGGGGCAGGCACCGGGGCAGGGCAGCCTCGCCGGATGCCACATGGTAAAAGAAGAAGGGGATGCCTGCCAGCTCATACAGTGCGCACAGCCCGGTCATCGTCTTGTTGTCGCTGATGCAGAAAAGCAAGGGGAACAGGTACAGCACCGCCGCCATGCACCGGTGGCTCCAGGTGAAGCGGATCCGGGGGGTGCGCTTGAGAAACAGGATACCCAGGGTCAGCACGCCCCAGCACACCAGGGTGGCGGGCAATCCCAGGGCGTGGAGAATCATGTAGCGGAGAACGCCGAAGCCAGCAAGGGGACAGCAAAACGCCAGGAGCTTCTGACTACGGGTGAAATGCGCTGGAATCCGGGGCAGACCGGCGTATACGAACGTTTGTTCGCCAGATTGGGCAGCGGGATCCGGGGTGGCTGCAGCATCCGGTGCCGGGGCTTCGTCCGGTTTTGGATCCGGAACAGGTTCGGGGATCCGGAGATCGGGATTCTGCTCAGTCATGTGTATCCTCCTCCTCTGGAATGTACTCTAAGATGTCGCTGGGCTGGCAATCCAGTGCCTTGCAGATCCGGGCAAGGGTGGAAAACCGCATCGCCTTGGCTTTGTTGTTTTTGAGAATGGACAGATTGGCAGGGGTCAGATCGATCTGCTCCGCCAGCTGACTGGAGGAGATCTTCCGCTTTGCCATCATCACGTCCAGATTTACCACAATGGGCATGGGGATCCCTCCTTAAATGGTGTAGTCGGCTTCGTCCTGGAGCGCCACCGCCCGGGCGAACACGTTTTTCAGCACCCGGAGGATCAGTCCGAAGAATGCGGCGGCGAATGCCACCAGCAGTCCCAGGGAGCGGAACCAGGCAAGCACCAGGAATACCAGTGCCACCCCGAAGCAGCACCAGGAGATGAGCCGCAGACAGGTCACGTTCTGCGCCACGAAGATCCGGTTCCGGTTCAGATTGTGCAGCAGCCGTGCCAGGGACAGCAGGGCGGTCAGTCCCAGTCCGGCGGACAGGTACAGGCAGATGCACAGGGGCAGGAAGATGGGGGGCGCCAGGGACACATCGTCGTACCACTTTGCCATGACGGGAATGAAGAACATAAGGAATGTCACCACCCCCAGAGCCACCCAGTTGAGGATGGTGGTGAGCCGCAGGGATGCGGTCGGGGTCCATTTCATACAATCACCGTTCCTTTCGGGAATCTTTCCCTTTCGTTGAGAACAGTATAACACGGGAATTATCATTTGTCAATAGAAAATTATCGAATATCGATAATTTTTTTCTGTTTCTCGAAAAAGCATCCGGAAGGGGCGGCACAAAAAAGCTCCGCATGAAATCCATGCGGAGCGGAATGCTATATGCAATGCGTCAGATCTGTGCAGAATAGTTGGGGGCTTCCTTGGTGATATAAATATCGTGGGGGTGGCTCTCCTTCAGACCAGCACCGGTGATCCGGACAAACTTTGCCTTTTCGTGGAGGGTGGGGATGTCCTTGCAGCCGCAGTAGCCCATGCCGGAGCGGATGCCGCCGCATAGCTGGAAGATGGTGTCAGCCACCACGCCCTTGTAGGGTACACGACCCTCGACCCCTTCGGGAACCAGCTTCTTTGCGCCCTCCTGGAAGTAGCGATCCTTGGAGCCGCACTCCATGGCGCCCAGACTGCCCATGCCACGGTATACCTTGAACTGTCTGCCCTGGAAGATTTCCGTTGCGCCGGGTGCTTCCTCGCAGCCTGCCAGCAGACTGCCCAGCATAACCACATTTGCGCCGGCAGCCAGTGCCTTGACGATGTCGCCGGAGTACTTGATGCCGCCGTCAGCGATGACGGGAATGCCGTACTTTTCAGCCACGCATGCGACATCGTACACAGCGGTGATCTGGGGCACGCCGATGCCTGCAACCACACGGGTGGTGCAGATGGAGCCGGGGCCGATGCCCACCTTGAGGGCATCTGCGCCAGCCTGGATAAGCGCTTCCGCAGCCTCCGCAGTGGCGATATTGCCGGCGATGACCGGAGTATCCGGGAAGGCTTCCTTTACCATCTTCACGCAGCGCATGATGTTGGCGCTGTGACCGTGGGCGGAATCCAGCACCAGCACATCCACCTGGGCATCGATCAGCGCCTTGGCACGATCCAGAATGTCAGCGGTCACGCCGATGGCAGCGCCGCACAGCAGTCTGCCCCGCTCGTCCCTTGCGGAGTTGGGGTACTGGACGGATTTTTCAATGTCCTTGATGGTAATCAGACCCTTCAGGTAGCCGTCCTGATCCACCAGGGGCAGCTTTTCGATCTTGTGGGCACGGAGAATCTCCTGTGCCTCCTGCAAGGTGGTGCCTACTGGGGCGGTCACCAGGTTGTCCTTGGTCATCACGTCGGCGATCCGGGTGTTGAAATCGGTCATGAATCGCATATCCCGGTTGGTGATGATGCCCACCAGCTTGCCCTCGTTGTCCACGATGGGCACACCGGAGATCTTGTACTTGCCCATCAGCTCGTCCGCATCGTACACAAAGTGATTCTCGGTCAGGGAGAAGGGGTTGACGATTACGCCGTTTTCACTGCGCTTGACCTTGTCCACCTCGTCCGCCTGCTTTTCGATGCTCATGTTCTTGTGGATGATGCCGATACCGCCCTCTCTGGCAATGGCGATCGCCATTTTGGACTCGGTAACGGTGTCCATGGCAGAGGTCATAATGGGGGTCTTGAGCTTGACCTTGCCTGCCAGGGTGGTGCCCAGCTGGATCATGTTGGGGGTCACATCGGACTCGCCGGGGATCAGCAGCACATCGTCAAAGGTCAGTCCCTCTTTTGAAAATTTGTTCGCATCTGACAGCATTGCATTTCCTCCTTTTTAAGAATAGAAGGTGAGCCGCAGAATGCGGCTCGTCCCACGGGGTCATGCAGCAGCATCACCCTGCGGCAACACTGCACAATCTTTGTGCGGTGTTTCCCTGAATTTATTTTGTTTCTATCATACTATTTTTTCGACAAAAAGTCAAGGGCAATCCCGCATTGGGAAACGGAAAGGTTTTTTTCGTCAGATTGCATAGAAAGCATGTAGAAATATATGTGTATTTCAAGGGTTTTTTCGGAAAATCAGAGGACATCCTCAGAGGGGTTGTTTGCCGAAGGGGGAAAAGAAAGCGGACGGCATCGCTTGTGCCGTCCGCCCTGGGTCATGCCTCAGTCTTGTCTGCGCTTTTGTCAGCATCCTCTGCCGGTGCATTCTCCGCAGGGGCTTCCGCAGTCTCGCCGGTTTCAGCATCGTCCACGTCCACTGCCGGCATTTCTGCGTCGTCCAGATCCTCTACCGGGCAGTCTCCGTCCAGTTCGCAGTTGCAGCAATCGCAGTCGTCTTCCAGATCTCCTGCATCGTAATCGCAGCAGCAGCCATGTTTTTTCCTGGAGAGCACATACGCTGCCCCTGCGGCAACCGCCGCCGATGCTGCGAGCAGTGCAAAGATTGTTCTCTTTTTCATCGTTTGCTCCAAAGCTGTACTTCGTGAAGTCAGCTGCCACTTTTGACGGAGCGTGGCGCACCGGATTTTTCGGACGGTCGTCCTGTGATGTTAGTATAGCACAATCCACACAAAAATTCAAGCGGTTTTTGCGGAAATTTTATAGGCATCTGCCGGAATTTGTCTGATTTTTTTGAATCAGATCAGAAAGCCCCCGTTGACCCCCAGCACCTGCCCGGTGATGAAGGCGGCTTGCTCCGAGGCAAGGAATGCCGCCGCCTGTGCCACCTCCTCCGGGGTGCCGAGCCTGCCCAGGGGAGTCTCCTCCGCCAGGGCTTGCAGTTCCTCCGGGGATAAATGGCCGTTCATGTCTGTGGCGATGACTCCGGGGGAGATGCAGTTGACCCGGACGCCGGAGGGGCCTGCCTCCTTGGCAAGGGCACGGGTCAGCCCGATCAGCGCCGCTTTGGATGCGGAATAGTCCGCCTCGCAGGAGGCACCGGTCTGCCCCCACATGGAGGCGATGTTCAGGATGCAGCCACCGTGGCGCTGCAAAAGCAGGGGCATCAGCCGCCGGGTCAGATCCGCCGCACCCAGGTAATTGACCCCGTAGAGCCGGGCGGCACGTTCCGGGGACAGGCACTGGAACAGCTCCGTTTCCGATACGGCAGCGTTGTTCACCAGCAGCTCCAGCCCGCCGGCGGCGGAAATCTGCTCTGCCAGGGCGGCATTGCATGCGGGATCCGATACGTCCGACCGGATGGGCACGGCACCGGTGCGGGCGGCAAGCTGCTGTGCGGCGGCTTCGCTTTGATAATAGGTGAACCAGACCCGGCGTCCCTGGGCGGCAAAGATCCGGACGCATGCGGCGCCGATGCCCCGGGATCCTCCGGTGATGAGCGTGACAGGTTTCATACAAGGCTCCTTTCAGCCGCTTGCAAAACCGGCGGCAATGTGATACAATGGGAAACAACAAAGTGGGAGGGATGGATATGACACAGGAAAAAATGGATCGGATCAGCGCACTGTACCGGAAATCCAAGGCGGAGGGTCTGACCGAGGCGGAAAAGCAGGAGCAGGCGGCACTGCGGCAGGAATACCGGGACAGCGTCCGGAAAAGCCTTGCCGGACAGCTGGAGCATACTTACATCATTGACGAAACCGGCAAGCACAAGGCTGAGGAATATTTTGAGGAGAAAAAGGCGGAGGCGAAGAAGCATCAGTCCTGAGGGAGGCGGAATACCCCGGGGAGCAACTCTCCCAGGGGGTGGATCCCGTCGCTGAGGAGCACGGGGAAATCGGCACCACAAAATTCCGCAAGATTCTGCCGACAGCCGCCGCAGGGGGCGCAGGGCTGGGTGCAGTCCTCGTCCGTTCCGCCGGCAATGGCGATGGCGAGAAAACGCCGTGCCCCCTGGGATACGGCGGTGCACAGGGCGGTGCGTTCCGCACAGGTGCACAGGGGATAGGCTGCATTTTCCACGTTGCAGCCGGTGAAGATCCGCCCGTCCTCACACAGCAGGGCGGCACCTACCCGGAAGCCGGAGTAGGGAGCATAGGCATGGGTTCTGGCGGCGCAGGCGGCTTGAAACAGGGCGTTCTGGTCGAATGTTGTCACAGGGCAGTCCTCCATTCCGCAGAAACAGCAGGAGCGCAGAGAGATTCTGCGCTCCTTTTTGTTGATTCTGCACAAAGTACAGGGGTTGCATTTTTACATGCAAAAATGTTATAATTTAAGGCAACGGTGACGCTTACTTGGAGATCAGGGACAGGGTGTCTCTTGCGATCAGCAGCTCCTCGTTGGTGGGAACGATCCACACCTCAACCCTGGAGTCCGGTGCGGAGATCCGCTTCAACTGACCACGGCAGCCATTGTTGGCTTCCTCGTCCAGCTTGATGCCGAAGAAGTCCATATTCCGGCAAACCTCTGCACGCACGTCGTCGGAGTTTTCCCCGATGCCGCCGGTGAACAGAACAGCGTCCAGCCCGTTCATGGCTGCGGCGTAGGAGCCGATGTACTTCTTGATCTCATAAACCAGAATGTCCTTGGCAAGCAGGGCACGCTTGTCGCCCTTTTCTGCGGCAGCGGTAATGTCCCGGTTGTCGGAGGAAATGCCGGAAACGCCCAGGAAGCCGGACTTCTTGTTCATGTACTCGCTCATCTGGGAGGGTGTGAAGTGATGCTTTTCCGCAACGAAGGTAACGGCGGAAGGATCCACACAGCCGGTACGGGTACCCATCAGCAGACCGTCCAGAGGGGTAAAGCCCATGGAGGTGTCGATGGATTTGCCGCCCTGTACTGCGGTAATGGAGGAACCGTTGCCCAGGTGGCAGGATACGATCTTCAGATCCTTGATGTCCTTGCCCAGCGCCTGTGCCAGTGCGTTGGATACGAACCGGTGGGAGGTGCCGTGGAAGCCGTACTTCCGGACGCTGTAGTTCTCGTAATCCTCGTAGGGCAGGCCGAACATATATGCCTTTTCCGGCATGGTCTGGTGGAAGGCAGTGTCGAATACGACTACCTGGGGCACGTTGGCGGGCATAACCTTCTTGCATGCCCACAGCGCCAGCGCATGTGCGTGGTTATGTACGGGAGCCAGCTCCTTCAGATCGTCGATCTGCTGGATGACCTCATCAGTCACCAGAACCGGCTTGTCGAAAATCTCGGCGCCCTGGACGATCCGGTGGCCTACGGCGGAGATCTCGTCCATGCTCTTGATGACGGAAGCGTCTCCCTTGGTCAGGACATCTACCAGCTTCATGAAGGCTTCTGTATGGGTGGGGAAATCACAGTCCTCATTTAAGGTTCTGCCGTCAAGGGTCTTGTGGCTGATGTGGCCGTCGATGCCGATCCGGTCGCAGTTGCCCTTGGCGATCACGGACTCGTCCTTCATGTCGATCAGCTGATACTTCAGAGAAGAGCTGCCGGCGTTGACTACGAGAATAATCATGGTTTTCATACATCCTTTCAAAGATAACATAACATAACTATTATAAACCTTTTGCAGAAAAATGCAAGGGCAATACCGCACAAAGATTGTGCGTCAGATGCATCAGCCATTATTTCGTCATATTGCACAGAAATGATCTGTGCGGCAAAGCTTCTCCATGCAACATAACGAGGGCTCCTCGCAAATGTTGTACAGGACTTTTGCGGAATACAGAGCGGATTGGATCCCTTCGGGACTGTCCGGCAGCAAAGGAGGCATCAGGATGAAAATTTCCGGAATTGTTTGCGAGTACAATCCCTTTCACAACGGCCATGCCTATCACATTGCAAAGACCCGCGAAAACGGCGCCACCCACATCGTTGCGGTCATGAGCGGCAACTTTGTGCAGCGTGGGGATGCGGCTGTGCTGGGCAAGCTGACCCGTGCCCAGATCGCCGTAGCATCCGGGGTGGATCTGGTGCTGGAGCTGCCGGTGGCGTATTCCCTTGCCCCGGCGGAGCTGTTTGCCCGGGGGGCGGTGTTCCTGCTGCGGGGGCTGGGCTGTGTGGAGGAGCTGTCCTTCGGCAGCGAATGCGGGGATCCCGCAAGGCTGAGCCAGGCGGTGAAGGCAAGCGTGTCCTGCGGCAAAAGCGACGCCATGCATCAGCTGCTCCGGGAGGGGCTGCCCTACCCCAGAGCTATGCGGCGGCTGGTGCTGGAGCAATACGGAGAGGAGCTTGCCCGGGTATTTGACGGGCCGAATAATTTACTGGCGGTGGAATATCTGAAGGCGATGATCTTTTTGGGCGCAAAGCTCCAGCCCTTTACCGTGCCCCGGAAAAGCGCCATGCACGATATGCTGGAGGGGCATAGCGGCAGTATTGCCAGTGCGTCCTTCATCCGCTCCTGTATTGAGGAAAACGAGGAGTATGATGAACTAGTGCCGCTTCTTACTGCCCATGCCCTTGCCCAGGCAGGCAGCAGCGGGTGTATCGGCAGACTCCGGAATCTGGAGCGGCTGATCCTGTACCGGCTGCGGACAGTGACCCAGCAGGAGCTGGAGGAGCAGTTTGAGATGGGTCCCGGTCTGGACGGCAGGATCTTAGGGGCAAGGAACAGCAATTCCCTGGATGAGGCGCTCCACGCCATCAAGACCAAGCGGTATCCCATGGCACGGATCCGGCGGCTTCTGCTGTGCCTGCTGATGGGGCTGCGGAAGGAGGATCTGCAAACGCCGCCTCCCTACGGCAGGGTGCTTGCCCTGAATGAGCGGGGCTGCGAGATCCTGGCGGCGGCAAAGGGCAAAAGCACCATTCCCTTTGCCACCTCCCTGGCGAAGCTGGGGGAGATCTCGCCCCAGGCAAGGCGCTATGCGGAGCTGGAGGCACGGGCGGCGGACGTGTATGGTCTTGCCACCCGGTGCATTACCTCCTCCGAGCAGGAGTACCGGGCGAAGATCACACTGACGCCCCCACAGGAACAGGAAACTACAGAAACTACAGAACAGGAATAGGAGAATCACATTGGCAAATCAACAGGACAGATACAATCAGCATTCCCGATCCGGCAGCCGCCATACAAGCAATTCCAGAAGCGGCAGCGGACGCAGTTCGGGGAGAAATACAAGCAGCACGGGCAGTTCCCGGCGGAGCGGCACGGGAGATCCACGGTGGAGCAGTGGGACTGCACCCAGACGCAGCGGCTCCCATGCACCCGGAAGAACCGGGAGCAGTCGTTCTGCAAGCCGGCGGAAGTATATCATCCGGCAGCGGGTGGGACTGCTGCTCTGTGCGATCCTGCTGTGCAGCGGCATCGGCTTTACCGCATACCAGCTAACCCGGGACGGCAGTTCCCAGCCTCCCCAGAGCACCGCTGTTGTTCCCACGGAGACCGGTACGGAGCCTGCCACCCAGCCGGAAGCATCCGAAGCGGCAACGGAGCCGGAGCCGACCACGGAGCCGACCCCTACCCACCGGGGAGAGCTGCCCCGGAAGGGGAGTCTGCCGGTAAAGGAACTGCTGCAAAACCCGGAGCTGCCCAGTGGCTGTGAGATCACGTCCCTGACCTGTCTGCTGAATTATCTGGGCTTTGACGTGACCAAGATCGAGATGGCGAACAAGCATCTGAAGGTTACCCCCAACGGGGGTGTCAGCTACTACGAGTACTTTGTGGGCAGTCCCTATGACTCCAACTCATTCGGCTGCTTTGCCCCGGTCATCGTCCAGGCGGCACAGTCCTACCTGTCCTCGGTGGGGAAGTTTTCGTCCTATGCGGTCATGGATCTGAGCGGATCGGATCCTACGGAGCTGTACTGGCAGGTGACGGAGGGGAATCCGGTGGTGGTATGGGCTACTATCAACATGAAGGAGCCCATCGAGCGGGTGTACTGGAACCTGCCGGACGGGACGCCGGAAATGTGGTACACCTACGAGCACTGCATGGTGCTGTCCGGGTATGATCTGGACACGGGCAAGGTGGAGATCTGCGACCCGCTGAAGGGGAAGGTGCAGTACGATATGAGCATCTTTGAGGATCGGTATAAAAAGCTCCAGAGCCAGGCGGTGATCGTGAAACCGGTGGGGGGCGCCACACCGGCGACCACGGAGATTGGTGGGTAATATGCCCAAAGAATGAAGCGTGTTTTTGTCTAAAAGCACAAAAGCTGCGGAGGCGGCTTTTGGCTTTTTGCGTTTTTGACGAAAAGATTGAAAAAGCGGTTACAATCCGCCGGGGACTCTTGCGAAAGGAAATGGGATGTGCTATATTGGTACTGTGATGTGCTGTAGGCACATGGGTATAACCATTGTTTTGAGACGGATCCGGCGGATCCGATATGCGAGGATGATAGAGACATGCAAAAGATGCTGAACCGGCTGCGCAGCGGTATCACTGCGCTGAACCAGCGGCGGGACCGGAATACCGGCCGGTACGCTGTGACGAATTTTCTGCTGACGGCGCTGTTTCCGCTGTTCATTGTGTGCATGGCGGAGCTGAACCAGGATAAATACCCCTCCAAGCTGATTCTGTTCTGCGTGGAGCGTCCCAGCGTCATGATCTTCAATGTGCTGATGGCAGCGCTGATCTTCGGTATGCTACTGCTGTTGTTCAAGCGGGGCTGGCGGGCTATGGCGGTGCAGAGCTTTGTGTATATGCTGCTGAGCGTCATTGAGCTGTTCAAATTCGGCACCAACGGGAATCACCTGCTGCTGAGCGATATGAAGCTAGCCAACAGCTTAAAGAGCATCTCCTCTTTTGCCTATATCCAGATCACCCCCCAGTTGATTACATATTTGCTGGTGGTGACGGCGTATGTGGGGGCGGCGTTCTGGTTCAATCCCAGGCAGAGGCTGAAGCTGTCCCGGCGGCTGATCTCCGCAGGGGCGTGTCTTGCCACCTTTGCCGCCATTGTGGCGGTGCCCGGTGTGTCCTCCACGGTGTACGGACTGTTCGACGTGGACACCAGCGAGGCGGACAATACCATTCCAGTTGAACGAGAAGTTCGACAACAACAGCTTTCTGGCGTTTTTCGTACAGACCACCTCCGAGGGGCTGGCAAACCGGCTCCGGGAGCCGGAGGGGTACGATCCGGACGCCATCCAGACCATGCTGGGGGGAAATGTGGATCAGACCGGGCAGAACGGCAAGGAGCGGCCCAATGTGATCGTGGTCATGTCCGAGGCCTTTGCGGATTTCCGCCCGGTTGCAAAGCGGCTGGGGCTTCAGACCAATGCCTACAAGCAGTTTGACGCAGTCGGGGCGGAGGGCTGCAAGGGCACGGCAGTGGTGCCCACCTTTGCAAGCTTTACGGTGCGGACGGAGTTCGAGCTGCTGTTCGGACTGCCGGTGCGGTCCCTGAACGATCCCAACATGCCCCAGCAGTTGATGGAGGACCGGCCCCAGCCCACTCTGGCGAGATACTACAAGGAAAACGGCTACGCCACCGCCTATGTGCATCCCTTTTTGAGCACCTTCTACAACCGGGAGGAGGTCTACTCCAACTTCGGCTTTGACACCATGCTCTTTGAGGATGATTTCACGGTGGATGTCAACTACTACGGGGCGTATATCGACGACGAGACCGTGTTCAACCAGATCCTAAAGCTGGTGCAGGATACGGATCAGCCCCTGTATCTGCACACCACCACCATGCAGAACCATCAGCCCTACAACAAGGGGGAGGATCCGGACGCAGAGTTTGACAATTATCTGACCTGGATCGCCCGGACGGGGGATTCCCTGCGGGCGTTCACCAATGCGCTGAAAAAGCTGGAGGAACCCACCATTGTGCTGTTTGTGGGGGATCACTTCCCGTCTCTGAAGGGGGAGGACAGCGTGTACGACCAACTGGGGATCAACGGGAACAACTGCCAGGTGCTGTACGAGCAGTCCTATTATCTGTGGAGCAATTACAAGCTGGATTACAGCGGCGTGCCGGATACGGAGCTGTCCGCCTTCTATCTGCCCTATGTGGTGATGGATCTGGCGCAGATTCCCCGGGACAGCTATTTGCAGCGGATGCACGACAAGATGCAGAGCCTGCCGGTGTATGCTACCAACTATGACCCGGACGGGGCACGGGACAGTATGCTGGATATGCTGACCTATGACCGGATCTGCGGTGAGGATCTGTCCGGACAGGAACTGATCGAAAAAACGGAACCGGAAACAAAGAATTGAGAAAAGCGGAGGGAACGATATGAAGGAGTTTGCACTGGGAACCAAGGGCGAAGCGGAAACACAGGTGGACGAGAGCCGGCTGGCATGCACCGTGGGCAGCGGTTCTCTGCCGGTATACGCCACTCCTATGATGGTGGCGCTGATGGAGCAGGCGGCATGTGTAGCCGTCCGGGACGCTCTGGAGGAGGGGGAAACCTCCGTGGGCACGGCGCTGAACATCCTCCACACGGCGGCAACCCCCCCGGGCATGGAGGCACACGCTGTGGCAGAGGTGACGGAGGTCAGCGGCAGGGAGATCACCTTCCATGTGGTTGCCTACGATCGCTGCGGCAAGATCGGCGAGGGCATGCACAAGCGGGTGGTTGTCCGGGCGGAACGGTTTTTGGAAAAGACCAACGGGAAAATGGCGAAATAATGTCCCAGACATGGAACAGGCACCGGAGCTCCGGTGCCTGTTTTGCCTTTTTGGTGACCACTTGCTTGTAACTTATTTTTGATACTCTGCGTGCTTGGCACACGCAGTACCGTCTTACCGATGTCTTGGGGAGATGTGTGTGACTCTATTTGTTTAACCGGACGGGTCACGCATGACCCATTTACCTTTCGTGACCTGTTCCTTTTCTGCGTTCCTTTATAAT
>NC_021039.1:206142-210139 GCF_000210095.1 Ruminococcus champanellensis 18P13 = JCM 17042 | reverse complement strand
TCCATGCAGCACCCAAAGCTGCACATTCCCATGATGCTGCACAAAACGCAAAAGGGTGAAATCTGACGGCTGAAATCGTGGGAACGGTTCAGCTCGTCCGTTCTCCACAAGAGTGGGGTGGGTTGTGGAAAAGAGAGTACGGTTGTCGCTCGCACACCGGTAGATGGGTCATGCGTGACCCATTCGGTTAAGTAAATAGAGTATGATTACTCCCCGGGTTGTCTCCCCAAGATAACGGTAAAACGCTCCTGCGTAGAAACAGCACGCAGAGCATCCAAGAACCCACAAACGCAACTGGTTCCATGATGCCTACAAAAAAGAACCCGGCATCTGCCGGGTTCCGCTTATTTCTTTTCCTTCAAAAACGCCGCATAATGATCGCAGACAGTCTTGGTATCTCCGAATTCGATCTGCTTGCCCTTATCCAGCCACAGCACCTTGTTTGCCATCCGGCGGATCTGATCCAGGGAGTGGGATACCAGCAGGGTGGTGGCGCCGTTTTTGATGACCTCCGCCATCTTCCGCTCGCTCTTTTTCCGGAATGCTCCGTCTCCCACGGACAGTACCTCGTCCAGGATCAGGATGTCCGGGTTTACCAGGCAGGCGATGGAGAATGCAAGCCGGGATTTCATGCCGGAGGACAACTGCTTGAAGCGGCGATCCTGGAATTCCCCCAGACCGGAGAAGTCGATGATCTCCTCGTACTTCTTATTCATAAATTCCCGGGTGTAGCCCAGCATGGCGCCCCGGAGGAAGGTGTTCTCCCGGACGGTCAGCTCTCCGTCAAAGCCGGTGCCCAGCTCCAGCAGGGAGGCGATGGTGCCCTCCACGCTCATTTTCCCGGTGGTGGGGCACATGATGCCGGAGATCACCTTTAAGAGGGTGGATTTCCCGGCACCGTTGCTGCCTACGATGCCCAGCAGATCCCCCTCCTCCAGGGAGAAGGATACATCGTTCACCGCCCAGAATTCCTTGACGTGATACTGGCGCTTCAGCTTCTGGATCACATAGTCCTTTAAGCCGATGTCGGTGAAATCTCCGGTGATGTACCGGACGGAAATGTTTTGTAATGTGACTTTTTTCATGCCGCACCCCTTACATATAATACAGGAACTTGTAGTTGTTCCGCTTGTAGATCAGCGCCCCGATGCTGATGGCAAGGAGGGCATACAGCAGGCACAGACCGTGGTGCCACAGGGGCGGGATGGTGTTGTACAGCACAATGGAACGGATGTAGGAGATGTAGGTGAACATGGGGTTCACATAGAACAGGTGCTGCACGGTGGTGCTGAAGGAGTCCACCGGGTAGAAGATGGCGGACAGGTACATGAGCAGCAGGGTGAAAATATCGTAGAGATACTGGATATCCTTGAAGATCACGAACATGGCGGAGAGGATGAAGCCCACTCCGATGTTGAAAACGATCAGACAGAGGATCGGGAACAGGAGCAAGAAGAATTTCGGGGTAAAGGGGATCCCGTCGATGGCAACGAACAGGAAGAAGATAATCAGGGTCAGCCCGAAATTGATCAGAGAGGATACGTTCTTGGACAGCAGGAACAGGTACTTAGGCACGTTGATCTTGGTGATGATATTGGCGTTCATCATCAGAGAATTCATGCCCCCGGTGGTGGATTCCTTAAAGAAGGAGTAGGTCAGATTTCCGGCAAACAGGTAGATGGTGTAGTGGGGGGTGGATCTGCCGAAGAATTTCACGAACACCACGCTCATGACCAGCAGCTGCAGCAGGGGGGAGAGGATGCTCCAGAACATGCCCAGTACGGTGCGCTTGTATTTTTTCTTGAAGTCCCGCTTCACAAGCTCCTCGAACAGAAAGCGGTGCTTCTGGAATTTACTCATCAGCGTCTGTGTCATGTTGATTACTCCACTCCTCGTCCTGTCCCTGTTCCAGCAGCGCACGCTGACGGGCACGTTCCTCGTTGATGGCTTCAAACTGATCCTTGACCTCGGCAAAGCTGTGGTCACGCTCCAGCAGATCCATGGTCAGCAGCTGGATGGACAGGTACCGCTGGTCGCCTCCGGGGATCCGGAGCTGACTGCGCTTGTATACATGGGAGAATTTGAACTGGATCTCGATTTTGCCGTCGGCACCGATCCAGGAACGGGGCACATCCAGTACGAACGCCTTGATGCCCCGGGTGAAGACCTCCCGGCGGGGGAGCCAGTGACCGTTGACTCCTACCTTTGCGAAGAATTTATACTGCTTGTACCGCAGGTAGGGGCGGAACCGGATCTGGATGGCAAGATCCTTGCTGTCCGTGGGCACAAAGAAGCTGAAGTGTGCCTTTTTCCGCACCACCCATCTGCCGTGGGGGGTGGGAAGCTCGATGGCGTAGGTGTTGATATCCGGGCACCGGGCGAACTCCATGGAGAAATTCACCGGCAGGTGGTACAGGGTCTTGGTATCGTTCCGGGTATCCACCAGGTATTGGTAGAACCGGGCGCAGAAATCGCTGTTGTAGTAGAAGAATCTGTCCCGCTTCTGGCATTCCTCCTGGGAGAAGCGGAAGCCGGTGGCAAAGTAATGCCCCAGCATGCTGACGCATTCGTCCACGTTCTGCGCCACGTTGAAGATGTAGTCCTCCTTGCCGCTGTAGGGGGCGGGCAGGTCGGTTTTATGCCCATAGGTGAGGCAGTCCTCCGTATCCGGCACATTCAGGAAGATCACCGGCTTGTGCTGGAACCACATTTCAAAGCACATGGAGGAGTAGTCTGTAATCAGCAGGGCGGCGTTTTTCTTGGCGTCGGCGATCTCCTCGTCCTTGAGGATCTGTACCCCCTGGAGGATGTCATTGCCGCAGACCTGCAGCACCGTGTGGTGCAGCGCCACCTGGACGGTGTAGCCGTTTTCCTCGATGAGCCGGTTGAACTCCTTGTTCCGCAGCAGGCTGGTGATGGTGCGTACATACACTGTATCCTGGATATCCTCGATATTCCGCAGGTACCGCCGGTGGGTGAAGTAGATAAAGATGCTCTTGTTGGACTGGGCGTGATCCGCACTGAGCAGATCCCACCGGAACAGCCCGTTCTTGACCAGGTTCTCCTCCTTGTAGCATGCCCGGTTCATAAACAGATTTTTCTCAAAGTCGTTGGAGATCATGATCTTGTCAAAGAGGAAGGCGCTGTAGGAGGACTGGGAGATGAAGTTGTCCTTGAAGAAATTGACCCCATGCTGGGTGAAGAAGGAGTACACATAGGGACTGCGCTTGCAGCCGTCGGTGATCCCCAGACACAGGGCGTGGAGCACCTGGAAACCGCCGCAGATGAACTTGGTGGTCTTGAACAGCTCCTTCATATAGAAGGCGAAGGAAACGATGTTCTCGGCGCTGTAGGGGATGATGTTGTCCCCGTACTTTGCCTTGATCTCCGGGTAGGCGGCGCAGTGCTCGTTGATAATATAGTAGGGGACGAAGTATTCGTTGTGCTGCCCGTAGATGTATTTGAACAGCTCGAATTCGTCCTGGGGAGAGGTGTCAGCCTCCAGGATAAAGTCGCAGGTGATGACCTTGTTGCGCTGGGTATTCAGCTGCATGGCCTGGACAATATAGTGGGAGATATAGCGGCGGAACGCCATATCCTGTAAACGGTTGATCCGGTATTTGATGCCTCCGAACATAGAAACTTCCCTTTCATTTGTGATACGGATTCTGGGGTGCCGCCTTGATTTTTGGCGATATTGCACAGAGAAATTACATAAAAGCACCCCTGTACAGCACAGCTTTGCTGCATCAGAACATACAAATATTATTATAGCACCAATGGGGAGAGGTGTCAAGTATTGGGGCGGCTTTGCCGCTCTGCTGTTTGTGACCAGTTTCTTGTGTGTTGTCTTTGATGCTCTGCGTGCTGTTTTTACGCAGTACCGTTTTACCGATGTCTTGGGGAGATGTGTGTTGTTCTATTTGATTAACCGTATGGGTCACGCATGACCCATTTACCTTTCGTGACCATCTTTTCCGGGCGTTTTCTTCATAGT
>NC_021039.1:196932-205690 GCF_000210095.1 Ruminococcus champanellensis 18P13 = JCM 17042 | reverse complement strand
AACAACACACATCTCCCCAAGACGGCGGTAAACCTCTACTGCGTAGGTGTTGCACGCAGACTATGAAGAAAACGCCTGGAAAAGATGGCTACGAAAGGTAAAGGGGTCACGCATGACCCCATAGAGAACAAATGTTCGCAAACGGGGCGGCGGATGGGGAGAAAAAAATTTTGCAGGGTATGGTCAAACCGGAAATTATGTGCTATAATAGAAGCATAACCCGTTCGGGTAGTCTTTGCAGCGCCTGTGGAGGTGCCGGAGGGGAGAATAAGGAGGCATGTGAGGGATGAAAAATCTGATGAAGGCAGTGCTGGTGATCGCCGCAGTTCTGGGTGCGCTGGTATCGGTCAAGCTGGCGCTGGATCTATACGATGAAAAGATCCGCCGCTGCTATATCCGGGCAAATTAAATGTCAATCCGTGTGCGGCTCGGCTGCGCACAATAAATAAAAAAGAAGGTATTGCTATGGAAATCAAATTTGAAAAGGCTGCCTCTCTGAAGGCAAAGCCCACGGACGAGTCCGCTCTCGGCTTCGGTAAGATCTTTACCGACTACATGTTCGTGATGGAATATGAAACCGGCAAGGGCTGGCACAATGCACGGATCACCCCCTTTGCGGATCTGTCCCTGAGTCCGGCGGCTATGTGCCTGCATTACGGTCAGGAGGTATTTGAGGGCATGAAGGCATACCGGAGAGCAGACGGCGGTATTCAACTGTTCCGTCCCCGGGAGAACTTCAAGCGTCTGAACCAGTCCAACCAGCGTCTGGTCATCCCCCAGATCAACGAGGAGGATGCGCTCCAGGGTCTGGAGGAGCTGCTGAAGGTGGAGAAGGACTGGGTACCCCACAGCAAGGGCGCTTCCCTGTACATCCGTCCCTTCATCATTGCGGTTGACCCGTTCCTGGGGGTACATCCCGGGGACAAGTACCTGTTCATCATCATTCTGTCTCCCTCCGGCGCATATTATGCAAGCGGGCTGAATCCGGTGAACATTTATGTAGAAAGCAAGTACGTCCGGGCAGTCCGGGGCGGTATGGGCTTTGCCAAGACCGGCGGTAACTATGCGGCTTCCCTGATCGGGCAGGACGAGGCACATAAGCAGAACTACTCCCAGGTGCTGTGGCTGGACGGCGTGGAGCAGAAGTACATTGAAGAAGTGGGCGCTATGAACATCTTCTTCGTCATCGACAACGAGATCGTAACCCCCATGCTCCAGGGCTCCATCCTGCCGGGCATCACCAGAAAGTCCACCATCGAGCTGTGCAAGAGCTGGGGCATGAAGGTGTCCGAGCGCCGCATCGACATCCAGGAAATTGCGGACGCTTACGACGCAGGCAAGCTCCAGGAGGTATTCGGCACCGGTACCGCTGCGGTCATCTCTCCGGTTGGCCATCTGAAGTGGAACGATAAGGTGATGGAGATCAACGACAACAAGATCGGCCCGATCTCCCAGAAGCTGTATGACACCATGACCGGCATCCAGTGGGGCGAGATCGCAGATCCCTTCAACTGGATCGAGAAGATCGACTGATTCAGAACAAATGTGCGCTCTGTCCCATGGGGCGGAGCGCATTTTATGAAAGGAATTCTATTTATGATCAACACCGAAAAGACAATGGACAAAATCGTTGCCCTGTGCAAGGGCCGGGGCTTTGTGTATCCCGGCAGCGAGATTTACGGCGGTCTGGCGAATACATGGGACTACGGGCCTCTGGGCGTGGAGCTGAAGAACAACATCAAGCAGGCGTGGCGCAAGAAGTTTGTCCAGGAGAACAAGTATAATGTGGGACTGGACAGTGCCATTCTGATGAATCCCCAGACCTGGGTGGCATCCGGACACATTGGGGGCTTTTCCGACCCGCTGATGGACTGTAAGGAGTGCAAGACCCGGCATCGGGCGGATAATCTGATCGAGGACTTTGACGGCACCAATCCGGCAGGCTGGTCCAACGAGCAGATGATGAACTACATCAAGGAGAAGGAGATCCCCTGTCCTAGCTGCGGCAAGAAGAATTTTACCGACATCCGGCAGTTCAATCTGATGTTCAAGACCTTCCAGGGAGTGACCGAGGACAGCAAGAGCGAGCTGTACCTGCGGCCGGAGACCGCACAGGGCATCTTTGTAAACTTTGCCAATATTCAGCGTACCACCCGGAAGAAGATCCCCTTCGGCGTGGCACAGGTGGGCAAGTCCTTCCGGAACGAGATCACACCCGGCAACTTCATCTTCCGTGTCCGGGAGTTTGAGCAGATGGAGCTGGAGTTCTTCTGCAAGCCCGGTACGGATCTGGAGTGGTTCGACTACTGGCGCAGCTTCTGCAAGAACTGGCTGCTGTCCCTGCACATCAAGGAGGAGAACCTGCGGCTGCGGGATCATGACCCGGAGGAGCTGTGCTTCTATTCCAAAGCCACCACGGACTTTGAGTATCTGTTCCCCTTCGGCTGGGGTGAGCTGTGGGGCGTGGCGGACAGAACCGACTACGATCTGAATCAGCATATCAAGACCAGCGGCAAGCAGTTGGATTACTTTGATCCGGAGACCAATGAGCGGTATGTGCCCTATGTCATCGAGCCTTCCCTGGGCGTGGAGCGTCTGTTCCTGGCACTGCTGACGGAGGCATACGACGAGGAGGAGATCGCACCCGGGGACGTGCGCACGGTGATGCATTTCCATCCGGCACTGGCGCCCTTTAAGGCGGCGGTTCTGCCCCTGTCCAAGAAGCTGAGCGAGAAGGCGACTGAGGTGTACGAGATGCTGGCAAAGCACTTCCCGGTGGACTACGACGAATCCGGTTCCATCGGCAAGCGGTACCGCCGGCAGGACGAGATCGGTACGCCCTTCTGCATCACCTACGATTTCGACACCCTGGAGAAGGACAACTGTGTGACCATCCGGGATCGGGATACCATGGAGCAGGAGCGGGTTGCCATCAGCGACCTGGTGGCATACCTGGAGAAGAAGATCGAGTTTTAAGGGATACTATTATAGTATGCAGAAGCGCATCCGGCGGTTTGTCGGGTGCGCTCTCTTGCGCTTTGGATGATATGCATAAAAATGGGCAAGATATATTGAACGGATTTGAAGCATCCGGAGCTATCAAAACCGCAGAGGCAACAGCGAAGGCAACGCAAAAGGCAGCGGCTGCGGCTGCAAAGGCCGCACAGAAAGCGGCGGAGATTGCCCGCCAGACGGCCATAGCCGCCTACAAAGCGGCTGTTGCGGCGGCGAAAGCTGTTGCGGCGGCAATCAAGGCCATCGCAGCGGCGATGAAAGCACTGGTTGCAGCTATCGCTGCTGGAGGCTGGGTCGCAGTCGTGGTCGTCGTGGTTATCTGCCTTGTTGCCTTGATCGCCTGCTCCTGCTTCGGCATTTTCTTCTCAAGCGAGGATACCGGCTCAGAAAAGACGATGCGGCAGGTCATTCAGGAAATCAACATGGATTATCAGAACGAGCTGGATGCCATCAAGGATTCCGTTGAATACGATGCACTCGAAATGTCCGGTTCCCGTGCCGTGTGGCCGGAGGTGCTGTCGATCTATGCCGTCAAGACGACCTCCGATCCGGATAATCCCCAGGAGGTGGCAACGATCACTCCGGAAAAGGAACAGCTTCTGAAGGATCTGTTCTGGGAGATGAACGAGATCTCCCACCGGACGGAAACAAGGACAGAGACGGTTATTGTGGAGACGGATGACGGCAATGGTAATATTCTTGAGGAAGAGGTGCAGGAGACGATTACGACGCTCTATATTACTGTCAGCCACAAGACGGCGGATGAGATGGCTGCGCAGTACGGCTTCAATGAGGATCAAAAGCAGCAGCTTGCAGAACTGCTTGCGCAGGACAGCAGCATGTGGGCGGCGGTGCTTTACGGAATCTACGGAGTGGATGATCAAATTGTTGCCGTGGCGCTGTCGCAGGTGGGCAATGTGGGCGGAGAGCCCTATTGGTCATGGTACGGCTTCGGCAGCCGTGTGGAGTGGTGCGCCTGCTTCGTCAGCTGGTGCGCAAACGAATGCGGCTATATCGACACCGGTGTCATTCCCAAGTTCGCCGGATGTGTCAACGGTGTACAGTGGTTCCGGGAGCGTGGGCAGTGGGCAGATAACTCTATGGAGCCCTCGCCCGGCATGATTATCTTCTTCGATTGGGACAACAAGGGCAGCTCCGGCCCACAGGACGGTCAGTCCGACCATGTCGGTATCGTCCAGAAGGTCGAAAACGGCGTTGTCTACACCATCGAGGGCAACTCCGGCGATAGCTGCCGCGTCAATCAGTACCCGGTTGGCTATTATGAAATTCTCGGCTACGGTGTAGCCGCCTACTAAGTAGAACATGGTGTCACCCTTCGTCGGGTGGCACCGTGTTTTTTTCATTGATTTTTGTATTTGTCCATTTCCTGAAGCATTTTATAGAGTTGCTTCTGCTCTGCCTCGTTCTTAGAGGCAACCAAGTCATAGCATTTGGCCGCAATGTTGTTGCTGCCGCTCTTTCCCAACTTATCGAATAGCTCGGACAGGGAAATATCCATAGCTGATGCAATCTTCTCTACACTTTCCAAAGTGGCGTTTTTCTCACCACGTTCCAATTGCCCGATATATGTGGGATGGCAGCCGGCAAGCTCGGCTAACTTTTCCTGGCTGAGTCCTTTTTGCGTTCGGTAGTTTCTGATGCGTTGCCCAATGATCTTTGCGATATCACTCATTCCCATCGCCTCCATATATAGTCTATAAATATCGCTTTGGCCAATCCACAGACTATTGATATTCAAAGGGTCGGGATATATACTATAGATATTATCTCATGAATTTTGGCACTTATAGTATTCGAGAGGAGGACGGAGTTTATGCGCATAAAAACAGTTTGCTTCACCGGACATCGGGAATTGCCGGCAGATGATCTGCCCGAAATCTCCAAGCACTTGGAGGACACCTTGGTCAAGCTGATTGAGCAAGGCTATCGCTATTTCGGCGCAGGTGGTGCCTTGGGATTTGATACTCTGGCAGCGCAGGTTGTCCTCCGCTTGCGGGAGCGTTATCCGCAGATTCGGCTGATCCTTGTGCTGCCGTGCCTTAACCAAACTCGAGGCTGGCCGCAGGAGGATATCGACACTTACGAAGAGATCAAGCGCTGTGCAGATAAGGTGACTTACACCTCGGAGCACTATTTTCGGGGCTGTATGCAAAAACGCAATCGGCATCTTGTGGATAACAGCAGTGCCTGCATTTGCTACCTGACGAAGCCCGCCGGCGGTACTGCATATACCGTTAATTATGCCTCGGAGCATGGGCTAACGATAATCAACATTGCTAAGTAGCTATCGAATAAAAGATCATATGCCTTTCTTACATGCAACTAAACTATTAGCGAAAAAAGGTGCGACCATTTTACGGCACCTTTTCTCTACTTGGGCTGTAATTCAATCAAACCTATTGAAAATTGTGTAGAAGAATGGTATAATATACGATGAACTGTAATCTTAACCAGTTCGAGTTAAGTTTTATCGCTTGTGGTATCTCTATTATCTCAGTTGTCTGTCAGATTTTGAGTATCTGATTTTTTGTTGCCATTGTGTTGCCAGTTACTGAAGGATCAGCTCAGAAATTTCTGTGGCAATTTCATCCACAGTATTGATAGCCGTATTTCTGGCAAGTTTATCCGCTAAAGAGGGACTGAAATCAAGTACTTCCTTCTTGGTGATATTGTGCCAAATTGGAAGAATGATTTGCTCACCTGATACCGCTTTGGTAATTATTCCGTCGAGCTCATAATTAGTCCAGCCTTTTTTGATGAAGTCTTTTGAAATTACCACAATTCCGAAACGACTATTGGCAAGTCCTTTATCAATCTTACGTCGGAGACTATCGCCAATCTTCATCTCGAATTCATCATACCAGACCTTAACGCCTTTCTCTACAAGAGCGTTGGCAAGAGGACGAACAATCTCATCTTTATCTTCTGATGCATGAGAAATAAATACGTCATACTCAGGATCATTATCAATGTCAACATCAATGCCAAAACCTCTGTTATGTACCAGAGAAGGCATAGACGCAAGTGACGGTTGCTGCTTAATAGTAGGCAGTGCTGTTGGAAGAACCCTAACAGATGCATTCACTGTTCCTCTTAATCCGTTCATATCAATTGCTACGTGCCAATGACCAGAATGAGGAACAGCAAGGCGAACAGGTGATTGCTTTGCAAGTCCTCCGGTATAATGATAGCGTCTTCCATTCTTGTAATTGTTAAAATTGGTGCTATCGAGCAACTGTACATTTGCAGCGTTGCCCTTTAACACTATCTCGACAATTCTGCCTTTGTCAAGATTTCCTAAATCCGTGTGAATAAACTTCATTCTTGTCCTCACTTTCCGTGCTTAGTCTTATCAACGAGTACGAATGTAGTCGCACCCTTGGGTGTCGGCGGAACAGTTTTTCCCTTAACAAGCGTAACCTCCGTCTTGCTGCCAACGGGTTTATACTGACCCGAAACAGGGGCTTTCTGCCCAGTTTTTGTCTTTGTAGCCATTTCAGCCACTCTCCTTAAAATTTATTTAAAGAGATCACACGCTTAATTTTTACTTTCTGCCGACAAAAAAACTATTGCATTCTGTGAGGAAATATGATATCATAGTAGTTGCTACACTGGCTAAAGTATCATATTTTGTATGAAATGCTTTTGCCGACCTAAGAGATGCCCCTCACACGGGCATCTTTTTTCATGTGACCGCTTTATTGCATATTGTTAATGATGTTAGGCATTGCTCCAAAAGCACCTTCAATCATTTTCTGACCAAGCTTATCATAGCTTCGTAATCCTGGAATATCACTGATGTGAATCATTGAGCTTTCTCCAAACTCATTCTTGTCCATGAGCCAAACTTCATCACGCTGTACAGCCTCGTTTATCAGCAAGATATTATGAGTTGTACAGATCAGTTGTGCGTTATGCGGATTAGTTTCCGGATTATAGAACAGTTCTATCATTTTTTTCACAACCGTAGGGTGAAGACCGTTCTCGATTTCGTCAACTATAAGAATATTCCCAGTGCTAAGTGCATCAAATATTGTTGGCAAGATGTCAAGAAGTTTGATTGTACCATTAGATTCAATCTGAAGGAAAGGCAGCTTGCTTTGAGACACTGCCTTATGATTGTCATAAATGCTATGTGTGGACTTCACATCTACACGCACACTTTTCAAAACAACTGCTCGGTTTTCAAGGTCATCAGAATCAAGAGAATGTTTTTCAACTTTCTTCTCATTGAACTCCACTTGGATGTCTTCCAGTGTGGGGTCTGCACTTTTCAGTATTCTCAGATACTCCTCTTTCTTCTCAGCAGAGAATGTCTCTTCGCTAAGATTTGAAAGGCCTCTAAATGCAGCCATATTAACTACTTGAATGTTGGTGATAGTTGAAACTATAGTTGTGGCGAGCTTATTATTCAGAAATGAAGCCATTGATAAACAAAGAGCGTTATCCTTTACCACATGAACATTATCCTGGAAAGGTTTTAATTCAGATTTCAAAGTAATGCTCTCGTATTTTGGCGATGTGCGTTCCAGGATGGTTTCTGTACGTCTTTTCTTTTTCGTCAGTTTTTCTGAGATAACATCATAGTTTTCGGCTATTGAAAAAGAATAGGTATACAGCACATCATCGATTAGGATCTGTATAGAATAAGATGTAGCACGTTCCTTGCCGGATACATCAAACTTAAAATGATTTCTCTGAACAGCGAGCTCATCCTTAAGTGGAAGCATATCGAGAAGCTGAGGATTATTTGATGCTCTAATTGGTGACAACATGATAGTCCTCTGTATCTGTAAGATAATCTTACAGAAATTCGACTTACCCGAACCGTTTGCACCATATATATAAGCAATTTTGTTAAATTGCTGGTTATCACCTGCAAAAAAAGTGTGGTTTTCGATAATCTGTCCTTTGGGGACGGATGTTTCCATGTCAAACTCTATCGTACCATTGAAGGGACCGAAATTCGTTGCCGATATGGATTTTAGAATTGCGTTTTTCATAGCAGTTACCTCCACATACTACATTATACACTATATCGTCCAGATTGTCAAGCGCTAAATGCGATTTTTGCACACTTTTGTAGAAATCGCTGTTTAACAAATCAAAAATCCGACGTTTCGATACTATATCCACAAAAAATACGCAGTAATAATGTTATTCTGCGTTTAAGATATTTATCATCAGAAAAGCAAAATTACAAAACGCCACTACTTCACATAAGTAATGGCGTTTTTAAAGCTATTCCTGCCCTGATTTCTTCAAATTACAATCCCTGCACAGCATCTGCAAGTTCTCCGGAACGGTCTTACCGCCTGCGTGCCAGGGTGTGATATGATCTGCGTGCATTTTCTCGAAATCAAAGTGTTGACCACAGATCGGGCAGATTCCCTGCTGCTGTTCGTAGACTGTGCGGGCATCTTCCTCGTCAAACTGACGCCGGCTCAGATATTTTTCTTTTCCTGTCAGCAGATATTCATATATACCGCTGTTCTTGGTGACTTCCTTGTCAGCCATGAGAGCGGTTATTTTTGTCTCCAATGCCGCAGGATCAAGTACATCGCTCTTGTGCTCATGATAGAGCCTTCCCCAATCCAGTCCCTTCATCTCCTTACGCCACTTCGGGAAAATGGTATTCACCCAGTTAATGACGGTCTGAAAATACATCCACAGCGGAGCGGCGGTGCTGTCATGTTGATGCTCGGACATATAGAGATCAACA
>NC_021039.1:185230-195316 GCF_000210095.1 Ruminococcus champanellensis 18P13 = JCM 17042 | reverse complement strand
ACTATGCCGCTGCGAAACTGGGGTAAAGTCCTGGGCGAACTGGAGATCATGTACCCCGACAGGCTCGGCTGAGCCGCCGGATATCAGCCTGATTCCATTCCGCCGCGCTCCATTCCAGCAGGCTGATATCCAAAGAACCTTGACAAATTACAGTATCCATTGTATACTGTAAAAAATCTGAGCGGCTAATTATTCAAGCCACTCCCATATATCATTTTTTATCACAGTTTTTGAATTTACAGAAATTTTTTCGCAGAGCCAGAATGGGGCTTGACAGCAAACACATTTTACCGCCGTATCCGTGAGTATGAGGCTGCCCACCACATCTCCGAGCAGACTTCCACTTGATGATAACCGCCAGCGGAACGGAAATGCCCCTCACAGCCGTCCGAACCTGCGGAGCGTAAAACTAACCACCAAAAAAAGCACCCTCTCAGATACGCTCCGAGTGGGTGCTGTTACTATGTATCATTTGGGTATCCGCTGATTATGGGATATGCCATAATGCTGATTTTGATTTATGCGGAACGGTTTTTGAGTGCGCCAATAGACTAAGGTTAATGGCATATAGCTGATAGCTTTATTTTTCTTTCAAACTTTCATCAAAACCTTTCACAATCGGATCGAGGAAGTATCTCATAACCGATTGCTTTCCGATTTTAACTTCCACTGAACCTGATAAACCGGACATCACATTGATACCCGGGTTTGTGTTATCTACATCCAGCTTTACAAGATAAACGCTGCCTAATTGCTCACTGTTGAAAGAACTGGGACTGATATACTTGACCGTCCCTTTTACCGTACCATATTTGTTGTATGGGTAAGCTTCGAGCTTTATCTCTGCTTCCATTCCAACCATAATATCGGCGATATCCATGTTTTTCACATAGCAAGCCATCTCAACAGGTGCATCCGCCGGAACGATCGTTATAATTTGCTGTGCCGATGTTACAGTCTCACCTACGTTATTTACTGCAATGCTGTTGATGTAACCATTGACCGGAGCAATGACCTTTTGGTAATCAAGCGAGAGCTGATACTTTTCAAGTTCAGAATCAGCCTGTTTCAGCTTACTGTTGATATCTGATATGTTGGAGTTGATCTGCTCACTGTAGGAAGTCTGCGCATTCAGAATGTTCAGCTCCGCCTGCAGATATTCATTCTCTGCCTGTTGAAGCACAAGTTTTTGTGCATTGAATTCTGCCACGGAAATCATAGGATTTGTGTTGTAGTCATCATATTTGATTTGTGCAATGTCTCTTGTAAGACCGGCGTTTTCTTTGGTACTTTCAAGTATGCTCAGATTATTCTGATAAGCCTTCTCATTGTCAATGATTGTAAGGATGTATGGTTGAAGATTTGCACCGTACTTTGTAATATCGACTGTTGAAACGTCCTCTCCATTTTTTATCATTGTGTATATCTCTTTTTGCGCCTCCAGCACTTCTTTTTGTTGCGAAAGCGCTTCTACGTCGATGTCAATGCTCTGCGTATCGAGTTCGATAAGCACATCTCCGGCTTTCACATATGCCCCTTCCTCAACATTGATTGATTTCACGGTTCCGCTGGTATAGGTGTTGAGTGAACTGATATTCCCTACCGGCTGCATAGTACCACTGGATGTGACAACAATATCCACCTTAGACAGGCAAGCCCATACGATTGCTGCAATTAAAAGCGTGAAAACACCGAGAATGATAACAGTTCCGGCTTTATGTGCCGGGCGCTCTATGATTTCCAGCATTGACGGCATGAAGTCGTATTTCAATTCTTTATCACGCTTACTGCTATGCCTGAGAACATAGTCCTTCTGTGCCTTATCCATCGACCTCACCCCTTTGCTGCTGATTATATATAGATAAGCATACAATCCGTTCAAAGTCATGAGCTTTTCATGCGTATCATATTCCACAAGGTTGCCCTTGTCGATAACCATTATTTTTTGCGCATCCTTTAAAGTGGAAAGACGGTGTGCAATGATGATAACTGTTCGATTCTTGCAGATCTCTTTCAGGTTATTTTGAATGATACTTTCAGATTCATAATCCAGTGCTGATGTTGCCTCATCGAAGATGAGGATTCTCGGATCATTGAGAATTGCTCGTGCGATTGCAACCCTCTGCTTCTGACCTCCGGAAAGTCCCATACCCTTTTCACCAATAATTGTATCATAGCCGTTAGGAAGTTCAAGAATAAAGTCATGCGCTCCGGCAATCTTGGCGCATTCTATGATTCGATCCATCGTAGCAGTGGGACAGTGAATGGAGATATTCTCCGCTACTGTGCCATTAAACATGAAGTTTTCCTGTAAAACAACGCCGATCTGTTTTCTGAGCATTGCGGGATTTACAAGGGAAATATCCATGCCGTCAACGGATATTTTTCCGGCTTCCGGTATGTAGAGCCGCTGTATCAATTTTGATATGGTACTTTTACCTGATCCGCTTCGTCCAACAACGCCCACAACCATTCCTGCTGGTATCTCAAATGACATTCCTTTGATAACTTCGCCGCCTTGCGGATTATAACGAAAATGTACTTGATCGAATATGATTTTTCCCTGAACTCTTGGCATAGAAGACTGATTGGCATTCAGGATCGGTTCAGGTGCGGTATTGAAAATATCACCAATACGCTTGACGGAAAGGGATGCCTGCTGGTATTCCTGCCAGAGCTGTACCAGACGCAACACAGGACCGCTGACTCTGCCGGAGAGCATACGGAATGCCACAAGCTGACCGACTGTAAAGTTACCGTCCATAACTGCCTTTGCACCGAAGAAGAGGATAAGCAGGTCAAATACTTTCTGAATGAATTGACCTGTTGTTCCAGCCGTAGCAGATACCATAGAAGTTTTATAGCTTGCTTTGACATATTCAGCCTGCAAGTCTCCCCACTTCTTTTCAAATTTTGGCTCTAATGCGTAGGATTTTACTGTCTGAACCCCCGTGATTGATTCCACAAGAAACGATTGCGTATTCGCACCTGTTTCAAATTTCTCATCAAGACGCTTCTTGAAAAGCGGTGTAACGATTGCAGAAAGTATCGCATAAACAGGTATTGAACAGATAACAATAACAGTCAACATTTTACTGTAGCAGAACAGTACAACAATATATACGATGATAAATATTAGATCAATCATCGATGAAAGCGGGGTTCCAGTCAGAAAATTTCGTATGCTGTCCAGTTCCCGGACTCTGGCTACTGTTTCACCCACACGACGGGATTCAAAGTATTTCAGCGGCAGCGCAAACAGATGCTTGAATAGCCTGAAACTTAGCATCACGTCAATGCGGTTTGTGGTATGGGTAAACACATAATTCTTTGCCAGCCCCAGTATCAGCTCATAAATGTACACGATAGCGATTCCTATCGTCAGTACATGAAGCGTGGAGATGCTGCGATGCACAAGCACCTTATCCACAACCACCTGCGTCATGACTGGCGTCAAAATTCCTAATATCTGTATTGTAAAAACTGCGATAAGAACTTGTATGAACTCTTTCTTGAATTTCAGAATGGTAGGGATAAACCATTTAAAGCTGAAAACTGCTTCACGATCAATTACGCCTTTTTTGTTGATGATTATTGCTGTTCCGTCCCACATTTTTGCAAGTTCATCGCGGGTAACAACTTCCGGTGCAGGCTTGTCTGTATGCAAAATCATAAATTTGTCATCCTGCGACTTTGCAATGATGAAAAACTCATCGTCGTTGCCTTTTGCAATCATAGGAGCGTTGACATCCTTCAGCTTCTTTATGTTCAGATTGCACAGCTTTGCTTTCATCTTCAAGGCCTTTGCAGACTGCATGATCTCTATTTCTCCGGTTTTCTGCACCGGATCAAGGACAGACAGATTTTCAGCTTGTTCCTTCGTAATCGGAATGCCATGAAATTTCATGACGATCATAAAACAGGACAACCCACTGTCTTGTTTTTTTGCCATATTCTAACCTCCGTAAGCGCAAAAAGCGCAGTAGCATGAAAGCTGCTGCGCTCTCGCTATCTGTCTCTTTTACTGTAATGCGCCTACAAGCAGTGAATCTGTCAGAGAAGTATCCACTGTAATGTCAGTGATGTTCACGCTGTCGGAAATCTGATCATTGTTGCCGAATGCAGACATATTTTCTGCAAGGAGCATTGCCTGGATATCCGTCACATCCGAGATATCATCGTTTTCGTCAGTAAGCACTGTACTCTCGGTCATATCGGTAATCACGGTACTGCCATCCGTGAGAAGATCGGACAAGCATGTATCGTCTGCATACAGAGATTCCAGAAGCTCTGCATTTACCTGCTCGGTATCCTCGATCTCGTCAGGCTGCTTTGTCAGTACAAGCTGCCATGTATCCTTATCCACATAGCCTTCTGCACCATCGGCAAACTTGAATGTGAATGTTGACTGTCCCCACTTGAAGTTGCTGATGGTCAGCACATCATCTGTACCATTCACAGAAATAAGCAGATTTGAGCCCCACTGGTCGGATACAGTGATCTCGTCGGAGTTGATGTCTGTCAGCATTACGATACTGTGGTCGCTGCCCCACTCATTGATGGTATCCTGTGCATAGCCCTTTGCGAAAATGTAGGTGTCCTCGCCGTTACCGCCGTTGAGGGAGTCATTTCCTGCACCACCATCAAGCATATCGTTTCCGTCATTGCCGTAAAGGGTATCATTTCCGGCTTCACCATACAGCTCATCATTTCCGCTGCCGCCGCTGAGCCCGTCATTTCCTGCGCCTGCATGGATCACACCGCCGTCATTGCCCTGAATTGCAAGCCATTCATCCGCATCGGTACCAATGATAGGTGCAGAGGCAGCCTGAATATCATACTGTCCAAGAACAGTCTCGTCATCGAACACAAAGTTGAAGTCACGATTGCTGTTGAAGTTGAAGAAGCCCTGGATCACCAGTCTGTCCCCTGTCCCCTCACCAAAGTCAATCACAAGGTCGTTGTTCGCCATTCTGGTATTATGCATATCAGCCACTGTGTAGCCATGGATGCGGATCGTGTTCAGGTCGGCAGAAGCGTTGATTGTATCGATGTCATAGCCAATACCAAAGATATAGGTATCACCGCCGTGGTCGCCCTGGAGATAATCGTTGCCTGCGCCTCCGTCAAGAACATCTGCACCACCGCCGGCATAGATCCGGTCATTACCGTCTCCACCGTAGAGGAAACTGCCGTGATCGCCGCTGTAGATGATGTCATTACCAGCACCGCCGTAAATAGTATTCACACCGTTGCCGCCGTAGAGATGGTCATCCCCGTTGCCGCCCTCGATATAGTCATCATCGTTTCCGCCGTAAATGTAGTCGTCACCATCGCCGCCGTAAATGTAGTCGTCACCATCGCCGCCGTACATCTCATTGTTGCCATTTCCGCCGTTCATGGTATCATTGCCGGCACCGCCTTCGATGTAATCAGCAAGCTCTCCGCCAGTGAAGTTATCATCACCGTCTCCGCCATACATATAGTTCAAACCATTTCCGCCATAGAAGGTATCGTTGCCATCCTCACCATAGATATAGTTGATGCCTTCACCGCCGACAAAGATGTCATTTCCTGTGCCGCCATACAATGTATCCGTACCGTTCCCGGCTTCCAGATAGTCATCTCCGGCATCGCCGTAGAGGGTATCGTCGCCGTCCCCGCCAAACAGGGAATCATTACCGTTACCGCCGTGGAGTTCGTCATTTCCGGCATCTGCATAGAGTGTATCATTGCCGTCTCCGCCTGAAAGATAATCATCCCCATCGTTTCCTGCGATTACATCATCCCCGTCTTCGCCGAAGAGCCGGTCGTTTCCGGCACCGCCAATCAAAATATCATTGCCTGCGCCAGCGTGGATTGTATCGTTTCCGTCGCCACCATCCAGATAACCGTCGCCGGTTCCGTCTGTAATTGTATCATCTCCGCCTTCGCCGCGAATGATATTTATGCCATTGCCACCAGTGATAGTGTCGTCACCGTCTCCGCCGTAGATGAAGTTGAGGTTGTCACCACCTGTGATGGTATCATTACCATCACCGCCTTTGATAATATTGAATCCGCTGCCACCTGTAATGACATCGTCTTCATCCGTACCTTCGATAACCTGACGAGAATCGCCGCCGCCAATGATCTGCGCTTCACCATCAAATGTGAAGTCATAGTATTCGGGCATATTGATGAAATCCGGAATAGAGATCGTCTCTCCGGTCTCGTGATGGACAAGCGAAATGCCGCTGTGAATGTCAATACGCAATGCGTAGTCCTCCGCACTCAGCTCATCGCCGAACACAAGTGTGCTGCGTCCTTCGGAGTCGTAAATTGTATCGTTACCGTGGTCAGCATTGATGTAATAGGTATCATCGCCATCGCCGCCAGAAAGCGTGTCGTCTCCTGTACCGCCGCTGAGAGAATCATCTCCTTCTCCGCCGTCAAGGATGTCATTTCCTTCGCCTCCGTCCAGCATATCGTTTCCATCCCCGCCGTAGAGCATGTCATCCCCTTCGTTTCCGGTGATCGTGTCATTTCCGCTGCCGCCGTAAATCGTATCGTTTCCGGTGTTGCCTTCGATCGTGTCGTTACCATCGCCGCCATAGATAAGATCATTTCCTTCACCGCCGATGATGGCATCATCGCCTGCATCGCCGTAGACTACATCATCACCTGGAGCCTGCGTTGATCGTATCATTGCCTGCGCCGCCGTAGATGATGTCATTACCAGTGCCCGTGCTGATACTGTCGTCTCCGTCTTCAGCCCAGATAATATCCTGTGCGCCGGAGCCGTTCAGCGCATCATCTCCGTTTGTACCGATGACGAAATTGCCGTTTACCATTGCTTGGATCTCGGCAGCGTAGTCCGGATAATGAGAAACAAAGTCCCTCATATAATTTGTTCCGTATGTGCTGTCGTATGTTTTCACATATACGCCGATGTTATAGAGCATTTCCCGTACATCCGTGCCGAAAGAAATGTAGTGATCCACAACTTCTTCTACCGGTGCAAGGTTCAGGACAATCTTCCCGTTCTCATTCGGTTCTTCCTCTATCATTTCCAGATAATCCGCTTCACCAAGAACCTTGTTCAGGAGAGTAAAGTAGGTTCTGTCAAAATCCGCAAACAACTGGTTCAGAATGACCGCAGCATTGGAATTTGGTGTGGTGCTTCCATTTGCGCCAACAAAGGAATCTACGCCCATGATCGTTTCGAGAACATGCAGACTTCTTGCATCGATTGCACCGCCTCTGGACTTGATTGCAATATCCGAAGAACCGGTGATGCAGTAGAGGATCTTCCTTGCAGCCACACGCTTCTCAATAAAGCTTTCTGCATTCTTGAAAGAATCCACAAGATTCTGGAGTTCCCCGCTTTCATCATGTTCAAGCGCATAAGACAGGCTGTGCATATTGCCGAAGGATGTCAGATCATTTTCCACATCGGTTACTGTAATTTCCTCTGTATCAGCCGAATTGATCTGGAACCAATGCTCACTGATTTCTCTGACTGTTCCATTTGCAAATGTCACAACGGAAGATGCCGTCACAATTGTCCCTGTGTCGGAATCAACCGTATCTGTCTGGATATGATTCAGACTAATAGAAGTGATGCCCAGTTCTTCCAGCGAATGCAATTCATTTTCTGAATTGCCATCATGATTCGCATCCACCCATACTTGCAGATTGGCAAACTGAGAATCCTTGCTGTCAATCACACCGTCACCGTTCTCATCCAGTTCGGACAATGCGGCAAAGCCGGATGTAGAAAGGCTGTGGTCGCTCATTTCGACCTGATCGCTGAACAGTTCCCCACCGTCATCAATTTTGCCGTTACCGTTTCTGTCGAGAACAAGGAATCCATCCTCTGTGCCGATCCACGCAGTCTTTTCGGCAAAGCCGTTTTTGTCAAGATCAAAGTACACACCATCATCAATCGTGGTCAATGCAATTCCGGGAGTGCCCAGGTCAATGACCAGCGGATCTCTCGGAGGCTGTGCAACAGTTGCTGCACTGTATCTGCTGCTGTTATCATTTCCGGTATCGTCATGCAGCTTGTCCCAGTGACTATCATATCTTCCGCCCATATGACTGCCTTCAATTTTAGAGAAAGACAGATTACCATCGCTGTCTTTCACGGTATAGTAGCCGGATTCGCCCTCAAATTGATATCTAAAATACTCGGCTGTATGCATATAGTCAAGGATAGTGAGCGTTTTTCCGGTAGATACGACAGTAAAACACAGATCCTGCTGATATGCTCCAGTGTAGGAAATTGAGAGATCGTCCGGCGCAATATCTTCAAAGATGATCAGGTTTGCGCCATATTGGTCAAAAATCGTGTCGCTGCCGTTGTATTTACGGAAATAGTATGTATCTGCATGATCTCCGCCCCGGAGTGTGTCATCTCCATATCCGCCGTCCAGCGTATCCTTGCCCTCACGGCCAAACAGCACATCTTCACCAGTATTTCCATATAAAGTATCGTTGCCGGCACCACCATCTATATAGTCATTCCCGGCTCCCCCGTCTATGATATCATTGCCCGCTTCACCCAGAATGAAATCCTTGTCTGCACCGCCATCAATGGTATCATTACCTGCACCGCCGTGAATATGATCATTTCCTGCACCGCCGTAGATTGTGTCTTTGCCGCCTCCACCGAAGACAGTGTCATTTCCGTTTCCTCCATAGATAACATCATTCCCGTCACCGCCGTAAAGTGAATCATTCCCAGAACCACCGTGAATTATATCATTTCCCTGCCCGCCTGCGATAGAATCATCTCCAGAACCAGCAATTATTATGTCCTTGTATCGTCCACCAAAGAAAATATCATCGCCCTGCCCGAGGAAAGAGACTGAGTTATGGTTAATGCCCACACGATAATTTTCATTATCATCTCCTAAATTCAATCTATAGTCATATTTTTCTAAAAGTGACTTAGCTTGTATCATCACCGTATACAATACAAAATTTGATAAACCACCTGAAAGGTAAGCTTCCAGATTCTCTACTATGTCATCAATCTGGGCATCATTCTTTACAAGATTACGGAATTCGTTGGATTTCATATAATTGACACAGTCCTGTATTAGACCATTATCTGTGTCATAATATAGATTTTCGTTTTCCTGAGCTTCTTCGTACTTGCTTTCGATTGTATTCCAAAGATAATAGAAATCATACTCGTCAAGATAGTCATCGATATGATTGCCTAACGTATCCCATATTATCGATTTTAACAGATAATCGTCCTCACCATCAGTAAGTTGATTGCCTAAAAAGCCTAAAATCCCGCTTATAATTCCCGGTACATTGTTAGGATTATCATCATAACTAAACTCTTTATTCGTCAAAGATTCAATGATTATAGCAGTCGTATCACACTTATCAAGTCCAAGAGCATAAAGCAGTTCTCTCGCATCATCGAGATTAAGTTCTTCGTTTTCAATAAAGCTAATTGTATACCCTATAAGTGTACCAAGCTGAAGCAGATCCCCCAATATCGCTTCCTGAATATCACTACCGTCAAGGATAGCATCCAAAAGATCCTCAACATAATCAATCAACGCATCATAAGCGCTTCTGTTTTTTGAACTCAAAAGGTATGTAACATACTTCTTTAGTAATGTTGTTTTGCTGTTTTCAGTAGAAATGTCAAATATAGGGGCATTGCGTCCTGAATAGTTAACTTCCGTTACAATTCCGCTGGAATCAGTTTTGAAAAATGAATTTGGGCTATGATTCTGAGCAACAATACTTCCCTCATCTCCCTGAGGATCATCAATCCCATAGCCTTCACAGTAGTACTGATGCGTTCCCGGAAGTTGTTCAAGAAGTATATGTACAAAATCTGTGCTAAGAGAATAATTTGAAATTATGGAAGATTTTTCGCTTATCACACCAGTGTATTTCTCAATAAAGTCTTTTGAGAATCCTTGACCGTCAAAACTTACACATCTTGTTACTTTATCACTGAGTATTGCAGTATACATAGCCTTATTACCGCCCTTGGAATGACCTATGGCAGTAATATCGCTATAAGGCAGATTATCTATGTAATCAAGAGCTTCTTCCTGACAAGGCGAATCA
>NC_021039.1:182784-185040 GCF_000210095.1 Ruminococcus champanellensis 18P13 = JCM 17042 | reverse complement strand
TCAGCCATTTTAGCTGCAGCAACATCATCGAGCCATTCTCTTCTATTAGCTGTTCCAAGGAATGCAACTATAGCCTCCTGAGAATTCGGCTCTCCATCTGTAAAACACAAACCAAGCGTTATGCTTCCGCTATCAAAGGAACCTTTGTATACCAGACTTGATATTTTCGCATTACTCAATATGTATTCTATTACCTGCCCCCCATTCTTTTCCGCTTATAAAATAACTAGTATCAATTATACTGTTATTACTTTTTAGAATCGCTATTTTGTCACTATCAAACTCACTTAATATTTCACCAATAGTTTTGTTTTCTGTTTTGTAAGTAAACGTATTATTATCAGTTACCGATAAAGATACTGCACCATAAATAGCATTCCTTGCCTCATTAAAATAGGTGAGCATTTCTATCATACATAATTCTTCTGCTGTAAAATAAGTCATTATTAAATCTCCTATCTAATTATTCAATATCAATATCATAGATTATATGGTCACTATCATACATATCTCCGCAATTATTGAATGTTAAGCCTTCAAAATCGCTCTTTCTTATTATCGTAGCTCTAAATTCACATTCAAAATCATGCCCATCATTTTTATAGTTATCTGAAAAAGCATCCAATTGTGTTTCGGTACATAATTCATCGGAGGCAAATAATACTGCTGTAGATTTTACTTTATCTTTAACAGTATTTTCATTAATTTCGTCACCATACTCCATTTCAGCTAAGTAAGGATGAATATACACTTTAACATTGCCTTCTCCGAAATACGATTCCACATATTCTGTGATGACTTTTTCCATTGTTTCTCTCACAGCGACCAGCATATAACCATTTCGGTCATCGAAAATTCCTTTTCTGTCTTTTTCAACAGTTATGAGATTCCGGCTATCTTCTTTATCGTATCCTTTTGGAATAAAATCCGTTTTCTCCTGGCCCATCAAGCCTGCCGGATAATGTGAAACATAATCGAATTCAATGCCGGGATACTTTTCATCAAGATACAAAAAAGCGTTTTCGATATTCATAATGCCACGCTTTTGACTTGCTGTGAGCTCGTCTAAATCAGTCGGAAGTGACTCTTCAGCCAAGATGTGTTTTTGACGCTCAGTCAATACAGATCTGTCTGAAGTTGCAATTTCGGATACATATTCTGTTTCACTAGAATTATAAGTTGAACACCCCCATAATGCCCAGCACAATATTACACTTATTATAGCTATATAACATTTAAAACAATGGATTTTTTTCATAATCTTCTCCTAAAATACTTATTGGTTCTTAATCTTTAAGGTAAATGAATTCAGTTTATTATCTGTGTAAAGACACATTAGAACAGTGCTTTCTGTTTCAAATATGTAATCATAGTAATTTCTTTCCGAATCCTTTTTCTGAAGATTCATGAAATAGAGGTGTTCCTTCTGTGTTTCGTAATCTCCATTTATTCCAAGCCCGTTTATGGAAACCAGCGAAATATCTAGCTCGTAGAAATTTTCAAATGGCAAAAATAGCCAACTGATTGGAGAATCAGAAAAAGATTCTTTATTCAAACAATCTGATACAACAACACTGCCTATTTCGATACCACAATATGTAATCGTTGCTGTGGCAGAATGATTTGATTCATTGATTGCCATCGGATAATCTCCGCCTTCGATTACATCAAACTCGACCCCAAGATCACTTTCCATTGAAGGCAATCTGCTTTCTAAATAATCAGTAAATTCCGAAAACAGTTCTGCAGGCGTTTTTAGTTCAGCAAAATAGTCCATTTTGGTTTTTCCAGTATTATCTAAAAGGCTATGGACATCATTTCCTGATGTAATGAATCCACTATCAAGTGCCAATTGAGCTATTTCAGAATGTTTTTCCGCAATAGGAGTTACTCCTGATAGTTATTCTGCATCATGAATTCCGTTTACTCCTCTGTGTATTGATTCAGGAAGTGCTATACATTGACCATCCCTGCCGATATGATGATGGTCTAGCATCTCGCCCATACACTCTTCGTATTTTCCGAAATAATCAACAAACTGTCTATCCACTATAGGGTTAAAACCATATTCGATTCTCCATCTATTATTAACATTTCCGTTTGCTGTATCGTTGCTGAATGCGCCAGGATGTTTGTCTAACAGTTTGTGAAAATAATACATTGCATCCCTATACCAACACTGAGGATTGTTTGAAACAGCGCTTACATTACCGTTATTAATATCGGTGATGTTATACTTTGATATGTATTCTGGGG
>NC_021039.1:178607-182384 GCF_000210095.1 Ruminococcus champanellensis 18P13 = JCM 17042 | reverse complement strand
GCTAAATCCGCCTTATCACCTGAGCCTATAAACGGCATGTCAACAATCATATCTTCGTTGTATTCCAAAGTATATTCGTGAGTTATTGTGCCGTTTTTATATGACACTGTTCTAGTTTCTGTAATCTCTTCGTTGGCAATACCATCGTATGCATGAATACTATCATTCATATTTTTCTCCTTAATTTGAATATTTATTATAATTAAAGACAACGCGACTAGAATATAATCGAATAACAAATAAACATAAATAGCGTAATATTTTATCACATTGTCTACGCTGGCTGATTATTATATGGTCTTTCATCAATTTATTTAATAGTCAAGCTCGCACTTCATATACATAACAAGATTTGAAATGGAATCAGATAGGCAAATAGCTTGGTTTTCATACGGAATTACAGCTATTACTTTACCTGTAGTGTTATTAACATACATAGAATAAGGATCACAGCCGCCTAAATACCAGTATCTTGCATCGGAAAGGAAAAGTGCATCTCCCATAGCAAATCCAGTGACAAGATCATTGATAACTTCTTCAGGTTTTTGGACTCCCTTAATATTTATATATCCGTCCATAAAAAACCCTCTATCATATCAAACCAATATGTAGATAGAAAAGCCTTAATATCCGAGTGAATGACAAATCCCATTTTTTTTTTCTAACTTCCTAAAATCAAATGGTTTGTCTTGAGCAATTGGAGTCATCGGCAAGGGCAAATCAACTTCCTTATACTTTTCAAAGAACTGTTTTCTCAGCATAAAAAATGCTCAAATGCATCCTTCATATTCATTATAAATCACCTCCACATTCGTTTAATCGTTTATTATTGATAATCCCATAATATATGTTACCTTTATAAAAATCAGGTGTATTTTTGACCACATCATATACAAAAAATTTGATTGCTAACATATTGGTTTGCTTAATACTATATTTTTAATTCTGCTGAATAGTCAAATGTCTTAAAAAAATTATATCACAATTCATTGCAAAAGTCAAGCACCTGATGCATTTATAAAACAGCAACAATATTTATATTTTCTTCAATAATTTCGCATAGCATTTCCAGAAGTTCCTTTTGTATTGTTGAAATCTGTAGAACAAGCAAAAGTGGCTGTGGAAATCACTCCACAACCGCTATAACGGAAATTATCCGTCAGAATTCTATTTTACCCAACTGTCTTCTCACCCATGCACTCTCAAGCACATCATAGATATACTGATTGGGCGCACCTTCTTCAAAATACTTGCGATTGTCGCCGCCGAGCATTTCAACAGCGAATGCACCGACAGCCCGTGATCTTGACTGTCCAGCATAGCAATGAACTAAAAGCGTGTCAACCTTAGTCTTATGCAGCTCAATAAAATTTATAATGCTCTCCGCCATGTCATCATCAAACAGAACAGCTCCGTCCACCTCCGTAACGATATCATCGAAATACAGCGTCAGAACACCTTTGCAGAACTGATTCTCAGCAAACGTCACTCCGAAACCGCCTGTGTGGCTGTCCTGTATGGAAATCACAGCATAAGTATCCGTCAACGCTCCTTGCTCTGCAGCTTCGGCAGCAATGCCATATGGGTAGTAATGCTTCATAACATAGTCGAATGCTCCGTGAATGGATTTGACAAGGACTCTTTTCATACTCCTGTGCCCCCTTTCTACAAATAATCTTTCTAATTCTATACAACTGTTCTATGTATAGATATCCATCGCTTCAATCCTAATAGGTGATGTTTATAATGATTTATTTGCCAGATATTCAAACAGCACCGGAGTAATTGCCGGGTATGTCAGATTTTCAGGCAGTGCAGTAAATTCGCTGATTGCAGCCATTTCACTATCCGGCATCGCTCCGAATTCACGAATTACAGCGTGAAACACCACACCATTTGCGCCCCTTCCGGTTTCTTCATGCCACGCACGATAATCACATAGAGGCGTTATGTTATAATCAACTGCTCCTGACTCCTCATAAAGCTCACGTTTGGCGGCTTCAAGCGACGTTTCGCTTTGCTCAATATGTCCGCCTTGTGTTTCCCATGTGGTTCTCTCTTTATGGCGGCTGAGAACGATTCTTCCATTATGCTCTGAAAGAACAACAACATACTTGTAGCTGCCTAAAGAGTTAAGTTCATATACTTGACACCGCATAAAAATTATTGTCCTTCCTCATCAAGAATACCAAGATGCTTCTCAAAGATCAGCATTATCTCCTCGACTCTCTTTTCGCCGATACCTTTAATCCCTCTGATCTCCGCCTCAACGGCACGCAGGTCTAAAGTTCCACCTCCGTCATCAGCCATGCTCTCATCAACTATCTCCCCTGCCTCGGCAAGTCCTTTCTTCCGTCCTCGCTCAAAGATGTCCTGTATAAGCCCTTCAAGCGTAGCTCTGTCCATTTTCTTGATTCGGCGGTAGGTATCGCGGTCTAATATCTGCTCAACCTCATTATTGTCTGTGGTCATTTATACTTCCCTTCTGTGAAAGATCATATGCCCGTGTTTAAAACTTTGTGGAAAAGCCGTTGGCGAATGTTGAAAACTCAAAGATACTCTGGAACAACACTCTCAAACAGCTCACACAGGTCATCGTCCATGTAAGAATAATCATCGGGAATATTCAGGCAGATGACGGTTTTATCGGCTATGATATCTGAATATTTCTCTTTCAGCCTCCGGACGTGTTTTTTCTCCATACAGAAGATGATATCCGCCCAGCCGACCAGTCCGGGAGTCAGCTTGATACGCGCATTGTTCTCTGTGCCGGCAGAACGAGCCTGATGTCCGTTTTGTCCGTCAAACAGCTTCTCTGCGGTTAGAGACCGTCTTTTGTTCTGGCTGCATAAGAATAGCAAGTGCATTACATCAGCCCTCTGCTACCATCTCAGCATTGATCTTATCTTCACTTGCAGCCATAGCCTGCAGTGTCATTTCAAGCAGCTTGTCAAGCTCCCAACCGAGCTGTGATGCACCTCGCTCGATAACCTCACGGGAACATCCGGCAGCAAATCCCTTACTTTTGTACTTCTTTTTCAGAGATTTCAGTTCCATGTCCTTCGTGCTCTTGGAAGGTCTCATGAGAGCCGCCGCCCAGATCAGTCCTGTCAGCTCATCAGCCGCAAACAGTACCTTCTCCATCTCGTGGATTGGCTCCACATCTATGGTCACGCCGCAGCCGACAGTAATTCCGTAACCGTGAGAACATACAGAGTGAATGATATCATCGCTGACCCCGCCATCTTTCAGCAGTTCCGGTGCTTTCAGGCAATGCTCCTCCGGGTACAGTTCAAAATCTATGTCGTGCAGCAGACCAACAATACCCCAGTGTTCCGCTTCATCCACATAGCCGAGTTCATTGGCATACCACTTCATGACAGCCTCTACCGTCAGGGCGTGCTGAATATGGAACGGGTCTTTGTTGTATTTCTTCAGTAAAGTATACGCTTCTTCTCTTGTTATCATGGGTATTTCCTCCGGTTATTATAATTGTGCGATTGCCTGCTCCACAGAAGCAATCAGCATCGGTCTGCGCATCTCGCCGACCATGATGTCAAATTCATCTCCGGACGGTTCGCCGTACATGAGATTATCAGCATCGGCGGTTTGAAGCCAGTGGAGGGCTTTGTTCAGACCATCTACTGTGAATACATCAAATCCCTTGGAAGAGATGAATGTCAGGTTTATATCTCTCTGTGTGTTCATATGCCACTCCTTAGTTCGAGCATTGCAATATTGCTCCAGCTCTAATTCTATGGACAACTATAAAGGTAA
>NC_021039.1:171644-177606 GCF_000210095.1 Ruminococcus champanellensis 18P13 = JCM 17042 | reverse complement strand
CACCGCACAAAGCTAGGCATGCAGATGCATCACCAAACCGTCAGAGAGACATTGTGCGGTGTTGTCTTAATCGTGTTTTTATCTCATTATACCATAGATTACGAGAAAAAGCAAATAATTTTTGCAGTATTCAATCAGCTAAGTTCAGAAAGAGAGCGCATAACAATGTCGATATCTTTATTTTCAAGTTCTTGAATAATATGTAGATATGTCTTTTGCGTAGTAGTCATGCTTGCGTGGCCAAGCCGCCGAGCAACGCTGGCAATGGATACGCCTGCAAACAGTAAAAGAGAAGCGTGTGTATGCCGCAAGCCATGAACCGAGATGACAGGTACTCCTGCTGCCTTACAGTGCCTCTCCAGAATATCATTGATCGTGGCATTATACACCTTCTGACTCTCCTTAACAAAGATAGGCTTATCTTCCGGAAGCCCCTTCACTAAGCCGGAGAATTGAATGACGGTCTGCCAATCCATCTGAATCTTGCGTACTGAAGAACGATTCTTAGTGGGAAGGAAGCCTGTACCATGCTTATAATCCCAGGTTTTGTTGATAGAAAGCGTCTGGTGCGGAAAGTCAAAGTCTTTCGGAGTAAGTGCCAACGCCTCGGAAAAGCGCATCCCCGTCTTAGCTACCAACAAAATAAACCAGTCCCAACTAATCTGAGGAGTCAGCTTCAGATGATTGAGCATAGTGTGCAGTTCAAACTGGTTGAGGTATTTCGGCTTTTTCGCCCTGGGAGTTTTGCCCTTGATGATTGCTTTTCTGGTGGGATCACGAGCGATCAATCCTTCGTCAACAGCATCAAGGATCGCACACTTAATCTGATGGTGAAAGTCCATTGTGGTCTGACGCTCGTGCGTTTCTGCATAGTCGTTGATAAGCTGCTGGTAGGTAATACGTGTAATATCGCCCAGCTTCAGATTCGGACTCAGTTTCTTCAGCCATTCCAGTGTTACCAGATACTTATTCAAAGTAACCGGACGAATAGCGCCTTCTTTGTAGACCTTGATCCACTGAGCATAGTATTCGTGGAAAAGGCTCTCTTTGGTAAATGTCTGCAGCATAATAGTTTCCTCCTATTTTAACGGCATTTTGCCGATTTTTGACTTACGCTGATGAAGGGTAATAAGACGTTCGAGTCTTTCAAAGAATTCTCCAAGTTTCTTTTTTTCATTCATATTGGGTGCTGGAAATGACATTTCGGTTAATTGTGAAAAATGAACGCGCCGTTTCTCAATAAGTGATCCTATTGCCACATCATCAAATCGTTTTAAAGAGTTGGCTGTTTTCAAATATACGCACCAGAAGTTGCTACATTCTCCACGATCTATCGAAAATACGTCATAATACCCAGAAACACTGACCTTTTTGCCGCTATCATTAAATCCAATTGCACCGAATCTAAGGTTCATCGGGTTTGATACAAAGCATTGTTCAGGTACAATTTTGAATAAATCAGTCTCTTTTGTGATGAGGAAACTTCTTTCATACCGTTCAGTTTTCGGAGTAACTCCGTTCTCAATAGTAAGGCTGTATAATGGATAATTCTCAAAGTCAGATGTCAATTCTTGCACTGCCTGAATTATTGCCCCCAACTCACACTGTTCCCAAGTGTGCGTCAATGGATTTGCTAAATGGAAGTGCTTATACTTGGGAACAGCGTAAGTTCTCAGATGTTGTGGCAACTCGCCGTGGGCTAACATACAAACCCTCTGATATTCGGAAAAATGGGGTTCGTGTTCTGCGCTCATCAAATATAGCCGAGGATAGTTTTGTATTAAGCGATGAAGATGTTTTTGTTGTGCGTGAAGCTGTCAATATTGACTGTGTAAGAGCAAACGACATTCTCATTACCGCAGCCAATGGGTCGTCAAGACTTGTTGGAAAACACACGATTATCAGCGGAATCCCTGAAGAATCCGCTGTTCACGGTGGATTTATGCTTCTTGGCACAACGAAAGAACCGCACTTTGTAAACGCTTCGATGGGATCATCTTGGTACAGACGGTTTATTGAGTTGTTTGTGGCTGGCGGGAATGGTGCAATCGGTAATCTCAACAAAAACGATTTGGACAATCAAGATATAGCGATTCCATCAGAAAAAGAACAAAAGAAAATAGGTTCTTTCTTTCGCCAGCTTGACAACCTTATCACCCTTCATCAGCGTAAGTCTACATTATCTATTATAGCATAGCCCCCCACTTTTTTCAAGATGGAAAAGGCAAAAACATCGCTTGGTTCAACAAGTTTTCGCTGTTGAATTGGATACTATTCTTTCCTTATAATGTTTCCTGCATAGGGAGATATAGCTCTCGTTGCCGCCGAGCTGTACCTGTTCGCCCTCTGTGACCATTTCTCCGTTCAGGAGTCTTGCATTGAAGTGCGCTCTTTTGCCGCACCAACAAATGGTCTTGATCTGCTCTATATCGTCCGCAAGCTCCATAAGCCGCTGTGCGCCGGGGAAAAGATGACTCTGAAAGTCAGTCCGCAGACCGTAGCAGATAACTGTGATGCCATGAAAATCCACAAGATCACTGAGCTTGTCTATCATTTCAGGTGACAGGAACTGCACCTCGTCAACGATGATACAGTCATAATGCTCACCATTATAGCCAACAAGGAAGTTTTCAGCAAACTCGCAGGGTTCTTCAAGTCCGATACGAGATTGAATGATCTTCTCACCGTCTCTGTTCTCGCATTTCGGCTTCAGCAGAAGCACTTTTTTGTCTCTCTCATAGTAGTTATAACTGGTATGTTGACGGCGATAACAAAAACGGTGAAAGCAGTAAGGCTCACAAGGCTGCCTTCCATACGGATTACAGCTTTAACATTGCTGAGTATTTCGCTTTCTGTAACCGACTGCTGAAAAAGGAACCCATGACCGGAGAAAATGATGCCCCGTGTATGATCGTATTCTGTGCTTTTCAGCAGATCCCGGAAGTCATCCGACAGGCAGAAAAGTACGGATTTAAGAATTATATTCCACTGGTCTTCTGCAAAAACTACAGTCCACAGGTGTTGAAAGCCAACATAAGAATCGTGGGTGCTACCGAATATGCACTGGTGCTGTATCTGGGTAAGCTGCCGAAGTTCCGCAATACCGATGCAAACGGCAAGCGGCACATGATCTTCGATCACTTCGACTGGGTGCGTGATGGCAAAGACATTCCGAAGATACATCCTTCGCAGAAACCGATTTCCGTACTGAAACGTCTGATCGAGATTTTTACCGACGAGGGCGATGTGGTTATCGATCCCTGCGCCTGTTCCGGCTCTACGCTGCGTGCTGCACGGGAGCTTGGCAGACATAGCTACGGCTTTGAGGTCAGCAAGGATTTTTATACCAAAGCCTGTAAGCAGATGCTGGGAGGTACAGGATGACAAAACGAGAATGCGCAATCGTGACAGCATACACAGGATTCTCCATGCTGAAGGGCAATGACCTCGGTCATCTGTACCGCTATTTGTCGGGATTTATCGGCAGACCTGTGTATTCGCATGAGATTCCTGCCGTGGCGGAAGCGTACAGAGAACAGATAAAACAGGACTTTCTTGCCTTGTGCAGGAATGCGACCGATACGGAGGTGGATGCGGATGGATAAGAAACAGTTGACGCTCGGCAGCCTCTTTTCCGGGTCGGGCGGTTTTGAACTGGCAGGCATCTATGCCGGTATCAAGCCGGTCTGGCTTTCGGAAATCGAGCCGTATGCGGTTCTTGTTACGCACAATCGTCTGCCGGATGTAAAGCATTACGGCGATGTATCAAAGCTATCCGGTGCGGATCTGCCGCCGGTGGATATCATCACATTCGGATCACCTTGCCAAGATATGAGTATTGCCGGGAAACGCTCCGGCTTAGACGGCGAACGCTCCGGTCTGTTCCATCAGGCAATACGCATCATAAATGAAATGAGGGATTCAACAAATGGAAAATATCCGAGATATATCCTGTGGGAAAATGTTGAGGGCGCCCTCTCCTCCAACGATGGAGAGGACTTCCGAATCGTCCTGCAGGAGATCTGCAATATCAAAACCAATGCCGTATCTGTACCTCAACCTGACAAAAAGTGGCACAGGGGCGGTGTTATCATGGGTAACAATTACTCCATCGCCTGGAGACTTCTTGACGCACAATTTTTCGGCGTCGCTCAAAGACGCCGCCGTATGTTTCTTGTCGGCGATCTTGATGGAAGGCGTGCCGTAGCGATACTATCTGACGAGTCGCGCCTGTGCGGGGATTTTGCGCAGAGCTTCCGAGCGGGGCAAGGAACTGCCGAAGGTGCTGCGGAAGGCGCTGGAACGGCAGGCACAGGCAGATATTGTATCAACACGCAAGGGCAAAGCGGAGTCTCCGTAACGGTCGATCATGCAGGAACGCTGGTCGCACAGGATCACGGTAATCATCCGGCAGTGCTGGAGGCGGCAGGATTTTGTACGGAACATTCGGCGCAGGCAAGGGGTATCGGTTATGAGGAAGAAAAAGCACCGACGCTCCGCGCCGGAGTTGTTCCGGCGGCGCTCTTGTTTGAAAACCATTCTGCCGACACAAGATACAGAGGTCCGCTTGACATTTCCCCAACGCTCTCTGCTACGCTCGGAATGGGCGGGAATAATCAACCTTTCGTGGTTCATCCGCCCAAAGCCTACGGCATCTGTGCCAAACACAGCAATTCGATGCAGTCGGATAACCCGCACAGTGGATTCTACGAAGCAAATACTGCAAGGACGATTGACACATCCGATCAGAGTCCGGTGAAAAATCAGGGAGGAATGTGTGTTGTAGCCTTTGAGCCGGGTGCAGCTTCAAGAGTCGGCGGTCATATCTATCCTGATGGTAAAAGCGGAACGCTCCGCACCAATGCCGGTGACAATCAGCAGGCAGTGGTTGCTCCGGAAACCTTCGATGTCCGATTCACATCCAGCGGCACAAAAAATGCAAGAGGTCACTGCTACAAGACGGAAATATGCAGATGCCTTGATACCGGCGGTCAGGATCTCGAAAGCAATCACAGAGGAATTGCCGTTGTAAATGATACGACAGAAACTTATGCTCTGCAAGGCTCGATGATCGGTCGTTCAGAAAAGAACGGTCCGCAGGGCAGCGGAGTCAACAAAGATGTATGCTTTACGTTAAACACTGCGGACAGGCACTGCATCGCCGCACCGGAAGGCGACCATTACAGCACAAGCAAGAATTCCCATCACACTGTAGCTGCACATGAACAAGCCAATACGCTGGTCGCATCCGACTGGAAAGATCCGCCGCTTGTCAATGATAATCCGAACGATGAGCCGGTGTATATCGTGCGCCGACTAACACCGACCGAGTGCGCAAGATTACAGGGACTGCCGGACTGGTGGTGCAAAAATCTGGATAATCAGAATCCGACTGCCGAGGACATTGGTTTTTGGCGGGATGTCTGGAACGAGTGGAGCGACTTGAACGGTAAAAAGCGAAAATCGGAAAGTCAGATCCGCAAATGGCTGGCTGATCCGTATTCAGATAGTGCCGAGTACAAATTATACGGAAACGGTATCGCAGTCCCCTGCGGATACTTCGTGCTGTCCGGCATTGCCTGGGCGGCACAAGATTCAGAGTAATCCGATTCTGTACTATGCACAATATCAGGGGCGGCAACGCCCCGTACATTCTCCGATTTACAGTCTTGAAATGCAGGCGAAAATGATTTAATATGTCACTGCCGCCAGACAAGACGGAAAAACGAAAAGGAGCGTAAACATATGGAAATCAGATTCAATATTGAAAAGAGCCGGCGCAGGGCACTGGCACTGAAGATCGCAGAGCTGACAGGGGCGGAGATCACATACCTTGGTGTTCCGAGCTGCGGCTACCAGATCGACATCTTCACACTGAGCAAGGATGCAGTACTCAGCTTTAGTGACCGCAGCGATACGGAGATCGTGGAAACGGTACTGAACGGGCTTGCAGAGGCAGGCT
>NC_021039.1:165036-170771 GCF_000210095.1 Ruminococcus champanellensis 18P13 = JCM 17042 | reverse complement strand
TACACCTCCGATTTTCTGACGAAAAAAAAGAAAATCAATCACGGGGAGATCCCGATGTATTATGTGGAGGGCAGTCATGAGGGCATTGTTACCCCTGAGATATTTGAAGCGGTACAGGTTGAAATGGAGAGACGGCAGTCACAGAAAAGCCGCTATAGTGGCGTGGATATTCTTGCGGCAAAACTGGTCTGCGGCGAATGCGGATGCTTTTACAGTCCGAAAGTCTGGCATTCGAGTGACCGCTATCGGCGTGTAGTATACCAATGTGGTCATAAGTACAAGGATGCAAAACGCTGCGAAACACCACACCTGACCGCCGATGAGATCAAGACTGTTTTCATTCAGGCTGTCAACAATATGCTCCAAAACAAAGCAGAGATCATAGCGAACCTTCGGGCGAGCATTGCAGAAATTTCAGATATGACTGCACTGATGGCAGAGCACGAACACTTCAAGGAAGAGACTGCAATGCTGGCTGAAATGGTCGAAAACTGTATTCGGGAGAACGCTCGGATCGCACAGAACCAGCAGGAGTACCAACAGCGATACAATATGCTCGTTGATCGCTACGATGTTGCCAAGAGCAAGTACGAGGAGCTTGACAGGGAAATTACCGCACGGCAGGCGCGGGTGCAGGCGATGGAGAGCTTTATTGCAAACATTGACAAGCAGAACCCGCTGAACGAATTTGACGAAGACCTCTGGGGGCTGCTTGTGGAGAGTGTGACTGTGTACAGCAAGGACGACATTCGAGTGAAATTCAAGGACTGAAAATAGAAACATTAAAATCAAAGATGCATCTCTATGGCACTCTGCTATTTCAGCGGAGTGCCTTCTTTTTTTGTTTGTATGGATGAGCATTGTGCTATACATAGGGCTTTCGTTTGTTTATGCACCCCCGATTGCACCCAATGCACCCTCGATTGCACCCCTGACGCACCCAATGCACCTTTTGGAAATGCCGATTTTACGATGTTTTTGGAAGTGCCTGAAAAGCTATCGTTTGGTGATGCACCCTACTGCACCTTCGCCGTCTTTTCTATGCACCCCCGATGCACCCAATTTGATAGCTGACCGACAATCAGAATCAGCTTGTATCTACGGAAGTAGGAAGATAGACCTTATTGTTACGAAATCAGTATCCCGTTTCGCAAGAAACACTGTGGACAGCCTGACAACCGTCAGAAAGCTGAAAGAAAAGGGCGTTGAGGTCTATTTCGAGAAGGAGAACATCTACACGCTGGACTCAAAAGGAGAACTTTTCATCACCATTATGAGTTCTTTAGCCCAGGAGGAATCACGATCCATTTCTGAAAATGTAACATGGGGACAGCGAAAGCGTATGGCGGATGGCAAGGTCACAATGCCTTACGGACGATTCTTAGGATATCGTAAGGGCGAGGACGGGTTTCCTGAGATCGTACCGGAGGAGGCTGAGGTTGTTCGACTGATTTACAAATCTTTCACGGAAGGGCTTTCATACTATAAGATCGCACAGCTTCTGATGAGCCGAAATATTCCCGCCCCTGCCGGCGGTGAAAAGTGGCACAGACGAACTGTGGAAAGCATTCTCACGAACGAGAAGTACAAAGGCAGTGCATTACTTCAAAAGAAATTCACTGTGGACTTCCTGACGAAGAAGAAGAAGGTCAATGAGGGTGAAGTTCCGCAGTATTTCGTTGAACACAGTCATGATGCGATCATCGAGCCGGAGGAATTTGAACTGGTGCAGGCGGAAATCGAAAGACGAAAAGGGCTCGGCAAAGAATACAGCGGCAGCTCCATTTTCTCAGCGAAAATCGTCTGCTCCTGCTGTGGAGGGTTCTTCGGCTCGAAAGTGTGGCATAGCACAAGCAAATACCGGAGAATTATCTGGCAGTGCAATCACAAATTTTCCAAGTCTTCCGGAAACGAAAAGTGTAAAACGCCACATCTTTATGAGGACGAGATAAAAAAGCGGTTCATCGAGGTGTGCAACCGGATAGCAAGTGACAAGGAGGATTTTCTGATTTCCTGTCAGCAGATCGTGGAAATACTCTCCAACACCGCAGCACTGGATAGAAAAATCGAAGCACAGTATATCTACCTGAACGGGCTGGCAGTTTCGATGCAGGAGTTCATCAAGGAAAATGCTATGAAACCGCAGGACGAGGACTTCTACAAAAAGAAAATGGCGGAGTACAATTCACAAAAAGCTGAAGCCGAAAAGGCTCTGCACGACCTTCAGGACAAAAGAACCGCCCGGCTATCACGCAAGGAACTGCTCGAAGGTCTGATCCGGACGCTAAGTAACGAGGGTATTGTGACCGACACCTTTGACGAAAAGCTCTGGTTGCTGCTGGTAGAGAAAGCAACTGTGGGCACGGACGGCAAGCTGACCTTCACGCTACGGAACGGCACGGAGATTGAAGTATAATATAATTATAATGGGGCTGCGGCTAAGATATGATGTGTCTCGGCTGCAGCCCCTCTTTTTTTGTACTATAATTGTGATACTTATGTTTGCGAGAGAGCTGGACTTGAACCTTGTACATAATAAAGATAATTAACTGCAATTTACAGCTTGCAATTCCCACGGTACGGCTGCTCTGAACGCATCCATAATGCTTGTTTTCCTCGTATCTACGCTGTTTTTCCAAAATGCACCCCTCTATCGAAAAAAGTGCCAAAAGTCAAACGATAGCTTTTTCTATCGTTTTCCCTTTGACACCCCATTTCAGCTTTTTTCGGTTTTTCAGCGGGTTTTAAGGCTGTATTGAGAAGTAATCGTCTTCCGATTGACTGTTTTCCTCGAATTTAGGACATTTTTTAGACATGAAAATGCACCCCAACTTTGTATCAAAATTGGGGTGCTAATATGGCTTGATGCGCTGAAAAAGACATCACCGGATTTTTTGAAAAATCCACTTGTGGTAAGGCTTTTTCGGGCTTTTTTATAAATCCGTACTGTCTCGCCTGCAGGGGTTGTTATGACATTTCTTTTTTGATTGCGAACCGAAAAAGATATCATGTAATTTGCACATCAATTGATAGTACCTGTTTCCTGCGACTAAATAGCTACATATATCAACAGTAAATACTTTTGCCTTATCACAAATCATATGTACTATTGTAGCATCGTACTGATTTTGTCGGTATAGTTAATTGCGGCAAAGTCACAATTAATAAGGCTCAATAATGATTCTAAACTCATCATGCACCATTTTGGCTTTTCTAAATTCAACAGTTGAGTAATAATTATCCTTAAATATACTTTTGATTTTTTCGCAATACTCTTTTTCAAGTCTAAGGCCAAATGTTACACTCTTTAACCATTCTCGTGGCAGTGTTGCGTAATAATTACTTGTGTCTATGCCTGCTGCAAATCTTTTTTTGCTTGCCCCAGGAGTAATAAGTGCTAAGCGCCATTCCTTTTCATACATCCAACATTCGGGTTTTGTGAATATAGCATCATTTATAGCATAATCACTATCAAATGACCATTTGTCAACCGGGAGAGATGTATTTGAAATGTGAAGCGATGGACGCTTTTTTTGGTAGTCAACTGAGTCACCATAGACTTCCAATCCATAGTCGCTTTTAATGGAATTAATCTGTTCACTCCATTCTATCTGCCTTTTGAATTCCTCAGGTGTGTCAGGCAGTTCATAACACAGACAAACTCCTTTATGTTGATCCGCATAATGAGACCACATCAATTGGTTATTACCGTCTCTCGAAAAACATGCTACCAAACAGTTTTCCAAAGATATTCCGTATTCAGACGCTTCATAGATGCGTTTGCTTCGTTTGGATTCGTCATTTCGACTTCCAACTTTTTCGCTTATGATTGATTCCAAATATGCCGCATACTCTTTTTGCTTTTTCTCATGATTTTCGATTGTAATAGGAATTGTACACTCGAGGGGATCGTTAAAACTCGCTGGATGGGAGAAAAACAGTTTGGATTCTTGGATAGACTTTTTTAATTTTTCGCTTATGTCGGTCACTTCGGAGGCCTCATCATGATCGCCACATTTTATTGTTTCTAAGGCTCTTACATATCTATACAATCTCATGGCTTGATTCCCCCAAAAATCCTTGTTGTTAAGGACTATTATGCTCTGTGCTTCATATAAATCTCATTTATCGCTTCAGCGTACAAGGCGCGCGATTTTTTTACCAAGCCCTCGTTATTGTTCTTTTTGTATAGATAGCGTTCAAGGACTTCATCCCAATACCCGTGCTTTTTCAGCCAATCTTCTTTGGGTTTAGTATAGTATCCCTTGGTCTGATCAACCCAAACATATGAGCGCTGTTCCTTGTTAAATCGTATGTACTGTTGGAGTACTGTACCGGCTTTGTCGGTATAATTGTTTACAATAGCGAAGTCACAACTTTGCATTATCCTTGAACGCCAATGATCAATTTTTTTGATCGTAAATACACGGGTTGAATCTTCGCAGTATCCATATCCATACCGAAGAACCACTGAGTTAAAGGCGTCCATCATGATATGCTTGATTTTTCCGGGGTCATATCTATCGTCATCATAGAAAACGTCAAGGTTTACATCAAAATCATATCCGATATTGCTCTGACGGTCGCAAGTAATCATATTGCGACTGCTGCTCCCAATGAATTGAAATTGGAAAGAGACATCTTTATTTCGCAGTATGTCCTGAACCTTATTGATTATTTCGATCAATTCGTTTTTTGCCGGGGCAGCCTCTTTCTTGGACACATATTCGAAGTCGTACATAGTTAAATCCTCCTCATATTTCCCAAGCCGCCCATACAGTTTAAAACCAAATCATATCATTATACTTGTTTTTTCTTCATTGTCAAGACCTATTATAACACATTTTAGAGTTTTTTGCAAAAAGGATTTTCAAGCAATCATGATCGCATCATTCTATACCGCGTCCACTTTACCGCGCGTCGTGCGATTTTGAAGTCTTTGTGCGTGGTGTCGGGTTATTGAGATTGTGGGCAAGTAGTTCTTTGGTGTTTTTCAAAAGGCTGCCGTCGCCTGATTCATAAACGCAGACGAAGATTTTCTTTTTCCTGCAATCGGCAATAAACTCCTTTAGCTTTTGCTGCTTTGCCTTATCCCTTTGGTCGGCGTGGGAGCACCACACCTGTGCCAGCTTCAGTTCGTTATTCATTACAATTTCCATTTTATTAAACTCCTTTAATCGCCGTCCCAAATGCCATCCGGTCGCATATGTGCCATAGACAGCAATTGATAGAGTGACTTTTTGACATTCCCTTCGGTTGCTTTCCAATAGTCAGGATCAACTTCATCGGTTAATGCATCAATTGCCTTTTGCAAAACTGGTATGCTCTCAGCTCCGGTTTTCCCGTAAATGCTTCTGATGCCTTTTTCGCCAAGAACCTCGGGACGGCAGAATACACAGGCATAGTTGTATGTGATGTTCAGACTCAGTTCCTTTGTACCGTCAATGGCATATGTACCTCCACGCATAAAATGTGGATTTTCCAATTCAATGGTCTGCTTGGTGACAGGATCATTGAGATGTATGTCGTAGCTCATTTTTCTTTCTCCTTTTGCCGGCCATTCATTTTCGAATTAAATCACATTATCTGCTCAAAGGTCTGCTCATCCGGTTCATCGGATTTCATTCGGATTAGCCCGTTGTCGAACAGATCCGTTTGCATATCCACAACTTCCATACCATTCATTCGCATGACTTCGTCCTGGGTTTCTTCACCTACAAACTTCGACACCGTCA
>NC_021039.1:151372-163966 GCF_000210095.1 Ruminococcus champanellensis 18P13 = JCM 17042 | reverse complement strand
ACTCATAAATGTTTTTCACCGCATAGCGCATCCTTGCTATAAGGGTCATGGCATCATCATAAAGTTTATCAAGTCCTGTATCCTGTGGATTGATAACGATTCCTTCCATGTACGGGTCATCGAGGATTTGGTTTATATTATTGCTCGGCTTTTTTCTCGGGAACTTAACACTATATTCCCGAGGATTGGTTCGCTTTTCATAAATGCCATGCGCCGTTCTCTTGAGCAAACCGTTCTCTTTCTCGACATTATAACGGAGAAACATAGCAAAGTCCTTTTGCCCGATTGCATCTTCTGGATGCATTTCTTTGTAGGTTTTGTAGATATCCCTGACATTGTATCTCTGATTTACTTGCATATGCTTTTCGATAAAGTCATTCAGCATCTCATAGTTTGCTGTTTTCTGTCTTTCCATATGTTTCTCCTTTCTCAAATTCTATTTCTGTTCTTCTTCATTGTGAGAGCCGGACTTTCTTCGTCCAATCTGTCAGATGACTGAGTTTTTGCTCAACACCGATATACGAGCAGCCGGACATAGTCAGCAGTTGGGCATGTTTCGTCCGGATTTGCATCCTTGATAGCATATTCTGCCCATCGACAGAAATAACCGAGCATAGTATCCACTCTGCTCACGATTAAGTTATAAACCCTGTACCAGTCCTCGTATTCGTCCCACTCGTAGTAGGAATACTCCTGTTTCTCCTTATCGGACAGTTTTTTGTATTCCTCGGGCGTGAGCCAATAACCTATGGTATCATACTCGTCGATTTCAAATGCTGCGATGCTGACCTTGGAAGCATACCCGCAGTACCGTGTCGGCTTGTCCTTCTTGACTCGACCTTTTACGGATTTGCCGTAGTTCACAAGGAACATGGAACGGCTGTAAAAATCCTTGTATGTGTCGATATGTAAGTACGGGTCGTATGGTTCATCGTCTTCATAGGTCATCGTTTCATCTCACTTATTCGTTCCATCGTGTCCGGTGGTTTCATATTTCTAAAAGCATGCATTTCGTATCCTCCGTTTCGAACTTTATTTCGGAATATTTTCAAACACTGTTGACAAAACTATCATTGCAATGATATAATATGGTTGTGTCATCACAATGATATAAGGAGGCTTGGTTTTATGAGCACAATTCAATTACTTCACGGAACGGATCACATCATCGAGGTTCCGGATATCAATATCGGCAATCCACACAACGACTACGGAAGAGGCTTTTACTGCACCTGTGTCGATGAGATGGCCAAGGAATGGGCCTGCAAAAAGAACACGGATGGCTTTGTAAATGTCTACGACTTTGACGAAGACGGATTAAAAGTGCTGAACCTGCTGAGCGGCAATCATACAGTCCTCAACTGGATTGCTTTGCTTCTTCAGTTCCGCACCTTCAAACTCGATTCTGAGGTTGCCGTTGACGCACGGGATTATATCATTGAGCATTACTCGGTTGACCTTTCCGGCTACGACATTGTTGTCGGATACCGCGCGGACGATTCTTACTTTCAGTATGCTGAGTCCTTTGTGTCCAACACACTTCCCCTCAGAAGTCTAAACAAGGCGCTTCGTCTGGGCAAACTCGGAGAACAAACCGTTGTTATCTCGCAAAGAGGATTTGAGCGTCTGAAGTTTGTCGATGCATATTCGGTCGATAAGAATGTCTATTATCCCAAGTTCCTGGATAGAGACACCAAGGCGAGAGATACTTATCGTAAAGAAATCAAGAAGACAAAATCATATCGTGATGATATCTTTGTACTTGATATCCTTAGAGAGGAGATGAGCAATGATGACTCACGCATACAACGAATCCTATTTGAGTAATGCAAAGGATCGTCTTTCCTCATTCTTCGATTACGCTATTAATGACTGCAAGATCAAGCCGGATTGGATTACCGTGCTTTTTATCAACACAGGCTATGCCGAGCAGTTTGAGCGCGGCAATCCTGCCTATGTTGCAGGTATGTCCGGTGTTGAACTTGCCCGTGCGGTTATCCTGAAAGCATACGGCAGAAAAGAACTTCCGAAGCCTACAAACTCTGAGGAATGCTCTCCCGAGTATTGGGCGGGTTGGGCGCTTGCAGAATATCAATGGTACTGCGGTCGCAGGTTCAAAGATATCTTCGAACGGATTCCTTTGACTAAGATTATCGGAATGTATTCGGTCTATCATGAGATGGATATCACGAACTTCATCGATACAATGGAAGAGTTCTACAAGGCTGCCGAAGGCGATTCCAATCTGAAACGCATTCGGGAAAGCAGAGGCTTATCTCAGTCAGAACTTGCGGAACAATCGGGCATCAAAGTCCGAAACATTCAGATGTATGAGCAGCGAGTCAACAACATTGATAAGGCACAGGCACAAACACTCTACAAGTTATCCCGTGTTCTTGGTTGCGATATCGAAGACCTGCTTGAAAATCCTATGATGTAAATCCATTTGTGCACCTGCTTCGGCAGGTGCATTTTCTATGCCCAAATATGCCTTGAGCAAAGGCAGGTTTTCGGGAATCACGCAGAATTTGAGAAATCCCGCGGTCATATCTTCAATCGTTGTCCCGATGTTCTTGAACAGTTCGGTCGCCTGATTATATATATCTCTGTCGATTTCAATAGTCATGGTCACAAGTTCTTTGTTCATCGTATTCTCCTTATCCATCTCCGAAGAAATAGTCTTTGCTGAAACTCGTGAAGGAAGCCGCAGAGTAATCGTCCAAAATTAGTCTGTAGTATCTTCCCATCGTCACAGCTTCTTTCTGTTGGCCCATGTGTAATCGACAAACACATCCCAATTATTCATAATCTGCCAACAGACATCTACTTTCTTTTTCTCGGATTCACGGGGAGATATCCATGGCGTAACAAGGACTTCCCATTCGCACTTCGACCAAAAGTAATACATCACCTCGCTGCGGAGTTGCTTGGCGAAGTCTTCTTTGCTTTGATATTTCTTGGCGGCCCGCTTCACATATTCACGGAATGAACCGTGTTCGAAGACATTGAAGGTTTCTATGCTACGGCTGTTGCAGTTGTGGTAGAACACATTCCATCTAATCTCGTTTTCGGGATGAACTGTTTGCTTCTTTTCCCACGGGAATTGTGTCATATATTCAGCAGACCTTTCGCCATAGGTGGGGCGTATTGTCCTTCCATGCTCAATAATCTCGTCCAAGGTTACAGGCTCGTAATTCCAATACATACAACCTACATTGTAGATTTCATTCCGGCATCCTATGTTATTAAGACGCTCCGCAAAATTAACCTCAAAATCCGCTTCATCTGTAAAATGGGAATGAGCATGGAGATGGATTGCCTGGTATCGATGTCCGTTGTACATCGGAGTGAAATAATGGGAGAGGATAACTCTTTTCTTCGTGCCGTCTTCCAAAGTCACGCAAATGTCGTCGTAATCTTTGATTCCCGCAAGCGCTGCCTTGGCTTTTGCATTGTGCAGGAAGCGGTCATGATTTCCTTTAATGAGAATAATCTGACCGTTTAGGCTTTTGATTAGTTCCGGTGCGTCATCGTTTCGCGCTTTCCATATCATGTCCCCGAGGACATAAGTGAGGTCACCCTTGCCAACCTTGCTGTTCCATCTGCGGATAAGTTCCGCGTCCATTTCTTCAACAGTCTTGAACGGGCGATTATCAAAAGCAATCACATTGGCGTGACCAAAGTGCAGATCACCGGTAAAGAATATTTTACCCATCTTCCATCTCTCTTTCTAAATCCGCTTTGTTGACCTTCATCTTCTGTAATTCATCACTTGACTCGAACTGGTGGAAAAGAAAATGCATTTTATCAATTCGTTTGTTTGTGTGCCAATGTCCGCAGAACCATGCCATATAGTCCGTCGTTTCTTCTATGACATCGAGCCACTTCTCCGTACTGTCATCCACTGTACTTTGGTCGATACCCGGGAGGAATTCCTCAACAGGCTCATATTTGAAAGGACAGGTGTGTGACAATACTACATCGACGGCATTTTCTTTAAGCTGCTGCTCTACATATTGCTTGANNNCACTTGGTTGTTCATCTGACCACCAACCGTATCCTCGGGAAAGACGATAGAACTTGTCCACACTGTAGGCGCCGCCGATAACGATGTGTCGAAGCCCCTCTAAGTCATATATCTCGCCGTCTTTGGCAAACAATACAGATGGATAGGCTTCCTCATACCATACGATGCCGCCGTGCCATTCCTTCGCTTTATATGTTGGAATATGCCATGGTCTTATTTCATGATTGCCGTGGATACAGAGAATAGTGGGATTCAATTTGTCAAGTACATACTTTAACGCTGCATCTCTTTCGTCTTGCCCGTAGTTAGCACCGACATCGCCGAGAATTACGATGATATCTTCCCTTGTGGGATTAAAACGCTTACAGAATCGTTCTATATCATATTTCTGCCCGTGAATGTCACCGGTGTAATAAATCATAGTTGTGCCACCTTTCCGATGATAAGTATATCAGCCAATTTGATTCTTGTCCTGCGATTTGAGAAAATGTATTCGCAAACCCTCGAAATCATATTCGCAAGCGAACAGTTCGAGGGTTTGCTCTTTTAACCGTTTGTTTATGCAGTTGTTGTTTCGCAAACTGTAGGTTTATTCTTTGACTTTCGGAGTGTTCCACCGAAGCCGAAAGCAACCTATAATTTTATCTGCGGTTGGCTCGGGTTAAATACTTGTATTCACGCATCGCTTGCTTGGTTGCCTTAACAATATCAAGTAGCACCCGCATTTCATAGTCACTGCAATCTGAAAGAATTGCGGTAAATTCATGATTGGATGCCTTGATTGTATTGGTAAGGCTGTCAATAAGCAGGTCATCGGTGGAGACATTCAGTTCGTTTGCCACCCTCACCAGGGTGTCAAGACTGCAAAACTTGTATGCCGTCTCCACATAACTCATATAAGCGGCAGAACGATCAATTCGCTCTGCAAGCTCCATTTGGGTAATGCCTTTCTTAGTGCGGAACGCACGGATTCTCTGCCCGAGAAGAATGTAGTTGATTTGCATATAGAAACCTCCAAAAATTTGATGTTTCTATTATAAGGTATAGCCGATGTGTTCAACTGCGGCTTATTCCAAACATCGGGCATAGATTATATAATAATCTATATACTATAAACGGATGAGGGAGGTGCGTCATGAGAGAACTTGACGATGCAAGATATAAGGCAATCGGTGCAAGAATTCGTGATGTTCGCCTTCAACGAAACATGAGCCAGGCAGAATTGGCGGAAAAAGCATTCATCTCCGTTCCGCATATGAGTGAGGTTGAAAACGGAAAGACCAAATTGCGGCTTTCCACTTTCGTATATATAACTGAGGCGTTGCAGGTTTCTGCCGATGTGCTGCTCCGCACCAACACTCCCGAGGTCAATGGAATATACCAAGGTGAGTTCAACGATTTGTTGGCAGATTGTTCTCCCGCCGAGATTGATTCCATTATCAAGATCGTGAAGGAACTGAAAACCACCATGCGAATGAAAAAAGACGAATATCTATTTTGACAGGTCGGGCAGCAATGTCTGACTTGTTTTTGTTTTTGCCGTTTTCATTGAAAGGTTTTCTCATAAATCAACTTCTCAATATGTTTTCCGAGGAAGGTCGAAATTGACCTTCCTTTTTTGATCTTTTGGTTGGCAGTTTTCATGCTGTCAACCTTATTTTTTTGCATTTTTTTCGTCTGTGATAAACCGGTGGTTAAGCACTTGACCTGTGGTTAGTCGATATTAAGCCTTGCATGATTTACAATAATCTTAGCCTTATTTTGAATACTGCAAGTGGGAGGATAACCAAAATGGACGAGATAGATATTCACGCTAAATTGGCTCAGATAGAAACTGCACCGCACTTTTCGGAGATATTCGACGGAGACACAGAACGGGCTGAGATGATTGCTGAGCATCTGATATGGCTGCACACGATTCGCCGAGAGCGACCTCTTGTGTCAAAGCCGTACAAGGTGGGCATTTACATCCGATACTTTAATCAGACCAAGTATGAGAATTATCTCGATTTTCACAAGAAGGGGTTTGTAGACACATTGGCATTGTGTCCGAAGTGGGAATTGGTTGACTTCTATATAGATGAAGGCTCAACTGCTCCCAATATGGAAAATGCACCCGAGTGGTGCAGGTTGCTTCAAGATTGTCTTGACGGCAAGGTAGATTTAATCATTACGCAGAAGGTTTCCAATGTAACGAAGAAACCGCAGGAGATTACAATCATGTCCCGCTATCTTGCAACACTGCCGCATCCGGTCGGAATCTACTTTATCTCCGAAGATATTTTCACCCTTGCTTCTTATTATCAAGAAGATATGCGGGACACAGACTTCTTCCCCGATGGATGGGTGAGCCTGCCGGACGATGATTCCGAGAGGAGGCTGCTGCATGATTGACAAAACGAAACGCTTAGAAAAAGAGCAAGCCAAGGCAAAGACCAAAAAGCGCATCTATGTTGAGGTCGATCCCGAAAACTATGATTACTTTCCCGAGACCAGGCAAGCCGATTATTACGATAATGATGTACCGCAAAGGGTCGCCATTTATGTTCGTGTTTCTACGGACGATGTCCGTCAGACTACATCTTTTGAGTTGCAAAAGAAGTATTATGAGGACTTCGTTATCAAGCACCCTCACTGGACGCTCGTTAAAATCTACGCTGACGAGGGCATCTCCGGCACTTCTCTGAATAAGCGAGAGCAGTTTCTTCAGATGATTTCTGACGCAAAGCGCGGAAAAATCGACATGATTATTACAAAGAGCGTTTCCCGTTTCGCCCGCAATATCTATGACTTTATCGGCATTGTACGAGACCTTGCCGAACGCAATCCGCCTGTCGGAGTCTTCTTTGAAAGTGAGGGAATTTTCTCACTGAATGATGACTCACAGCTTGCATTGTCCTTCCAAGCCACAATGGCCGAGGAAGAGTCACACACACGAAGCAGGTCGATGGAAACTTCTCTACGAATGCGATTGGACAACGGTATCCCTCTGACTCCCAAACTGCTCGGGTATATGCATGATGCTGACGGAACACTGATTCCGAATCCAGATGAAGCACCTACGGTTAAACTTGCGTTCTATATGTATCTATACGGCTATTCATCACAACAGATTGCCGATGCTTTCAATGCTCTCGGACGCAAGTCCTATTTGGGGAATATCAATTGGACTTCCAACGGTATTGTTCAAATACTACGCAATGAACGACATTGCGGTGATGTCCTCACTCGCAAAACCTTTACGCCAAACTTCCGTACCCATAAGGCAAAGAAAAACAGGGGGCAAAGACCGCAGAGCCGATATCGCAATCATCACCCCGGCATCGTTTCCCGCGACGATTATATTGCGGTTCAGAGAATGCTCGATAACGCTAAGTACGGTAACAAGTCTATCTTGCCCGAAATCCGCGTCGTAGAAGATGGTGTCCTCAAAGGTTTCGTTACCATTAACCCTCGTTGGGCGGGATTCAAAGAGGGGGACTACTACCTGGCTTCCAAAAGCGTGTATTCCTCTCCCGAGGAAGAACCGCATCCGGAGGAAGAGATTCAGTTTGAGGTGGAAGCAGGTGACTTTGATCTGCGCGGTTTCGAAATAGCCCGCGGCGAGTTCTTTGATGCCCCGCGTCAGCCTCACGCCATTATTTATCATAAGTTTATCAAGTTCAGTACCGCGTGTGTCCGGAAATTCGGCACTCAGAATTATATTGAGATTCTGATAAATCCTATTAGCCGAAAACTTGCGATTCGACCGACCACCAAAGAAAACCGTAATAGTGTCATGGCGTCAAAGCCGGAGAAAGGTATTCTATACCCACGGTTAATCCCAACCGCCGCTTTCAGTGAGACGATGTTCAACCTTCTTGGTTGGAACATTGAATACAAGTACCGTATTTTAGGTACTCTCTATGAGCAGGATGGCGTAGTTGCCTATATCTTTGATACCGTTGACTCAGAGGCATATTTCAAGCCTAATGTGCTTTCTAAAGAGAACGGCGAAGAGGACTGTACAAATGTGCAGCCGTTGATGCCCTCCGGAAAGCGCATTCGTGCAATTCCCGAATCATGGACAAGCTCCTTTGGTAAGCAGTTCTATGCGCAGGAGAAGTCCGTAACGGAACTTCAGCGGCAGAGCGAGGAAGATTGGATGCTCCGTTTGGAGGGCCAACTTTTCGAGACAGGCAACAAACTTCATGTAACGGGGTTTGAAGAACTCAAAAGTTTTATCACGCAAGAATTGCAGGGCGTAGATATTTAGGAGGTAGTTTATGAATGATATTACTGAGCAAAGGACTATGACAGAGACCTTTGCTCCCCAAGCGGACTCAGAACTGCATAAAATTCCGGTATTAAAAGACGAGGAAGAATTGATTGAAATGAGCACGGACTTCAACCTGGAGGAATTCCAGGTTGTCCGCAGAGAGTTCTTTGCTCATATTCGTGAGCCTGCGGTTACATTTAATAACCGCAAATTCTATGTGAATTCAGCTTGCCTGACCAAGTTTCCACACACAGACTATGTCCAGGCGCTGATCAATCCTCATACTAAGATTTTGGCTCTCCGTCCCTGTGGTGAGAATGAGCGAGGTTCGTTCCAGTGGTGTTCAATCGGTCAAGGCAAACGGAAGCCGAGGCAAACAACATGTACGCTGTTCTTCCTGAAAATGTTTGACATGATGGATTGGAATCCCGACCATCGCTATAAGATGCTCGGGAATATCATCCGCGCTAATGGCGAATACCTGATAGCATTTGATTTAACATCCACCGAGGTATATCAGCGTACATATGATGCGGAAGGTGCTAAATCAACGGCATCAAGGACGCCGGTATATCCGATTGGTTGGCAGAACCAATTCGGAATGACCTTAAACGAGCACAAGCAATCCATGCTTGTGAACATATTCGATGGCTATGCCATCTACTCAATCAAGGAAAATAAGGCAGTTCGGCAAAGTCCGACCGCAACTGTGACTGCCGACACAGTTGCACTGCCGGAAGGAGAAATAAATCATGAGCGAACAGACTCGACAACAAGTAACTATAGCGGTTGACTTGAAAAAATACCGTATTCGCATTCATCGTAGCACACTGGCTTTACTCGGGACACCCAAGTATGTTCAGTTCCTTGTCAGCCCTTCAGCTATGATGCTTGCTATCCAGGGAACGGACAAGAGAACAAATTATTCTCATCGCGTAAATTTGGCTGCATTGCATCCGGATAACTCCTACGAAATTTACAGCACCTCGTTTGTCAATAAACTTTGCTCCTTGGTGGAAGGATTAGATAGCGCTTACGCATACAGGCTGACCGGAGAGATTATAGCAGAAGAAAATGCAGGCGTTTTTCCACTCAGCTCTCTCCAAAAAATTGATGGATTGGAGGAGCGATAATGGAGTTGAAACGGCTGAAAATAGACGAAGAATTCAGACATTTAATCCGTCCACTGCGGCACAGAGAGTTTTTGCAACTCGAGCAGAATATTATAAACGACGGCTGTCGTGACCCTATCGTTGTATGGCATAACACCATTGTAGACGGTCATAACCGTTATGAAATTTGTATGCGCCACAGCATTCCCTTTGATACAAAGGATATGGAATTTGAGTGCCGAGAGGCTGCTGTCGCATGGATATGTGCCAATCAACTCGGCAGGAGAAATATTACCGAAGAGACTCGCAAGTTCCTTATTGGTATGCAGTACGAGAATGAAAAAGTGGTTACCCGAATTCGCAATAAGATAGGGAGAAATCAGCACACCCTGGATATATCCACGATGGACGAAGAGGATGCGGACAAGGCTTGCCGCCATTGGACGGCACAGAGAATTGCCGAAGATAATAATGTATCGGCTGCCACTGTGCAAAAGTATGCCATATTCACGAGAGCGTTAGAGGAAATCGGAAAGAAAGAGCCGAAATTAGTTCCCAAGATTCTTTCGGGGCAGTACAAGATTGCTCATAAGCATGTGTTGGAAATGGCGGAACTGAATCCACAAGACCTTCGGCGAATCAATCGGAAGATTGATCGAAATCCTGCTGAGTTTATGCATTACAAAGCCACGCGACCGGTCGTACAAGGTAATAAATCAGTTCATTCCGAGGGAGATATTCCCACGGGACCTTCCGTGAAGGATATGCCCGAATATGACCCGGATGCGGAAATCAGCAGTCTGACTCTGACAATTCCCTCGTGGAAAAGTTCTATTGAACGGGCAAAGAATACGGCAGACCTCACCATCGTTTCTCCCCGGGCTAAAGGTGACCTGGCACAGGCTTTGCGTGAGCTGCGAAATACGATAGCGGATATGCTGTCGGAAGTGGAGGATACATAACATGGATGATTATTCGTCGTTTGTGCCGAATGTTCATTTTGAGAAAATTCCAATCAAAAACCTGGTTTCGAATCAGGATTACCAACGGAATCTGTCGCAGGCGCGTATTGAGAAAACGGCAGAAAACTTCGATCTGTTTCAAATCAATCCCGTAAAGGTCAGCCGAAGAGACGGAATCAATTATGTTTTTAACGGGCAGCATACCATTGAAATTGTTGCACTTGCTTCCGGCTCTCGTGAAACCCCGGTATGGTGCATGATCTATGATGATCTGTGCTATGAACATGAAGCCGATATCTTTGCCAATCAGATGAAATTCGCAAAGAACCTTGCGCCTTTTGAAATTTTCGTAGCAAACTTGGAGGCTAAGAACCAAGAACAGCTTATGATTCGAGATTTGGTGGAGTCTTACGGTTTGAAGATATCTGCCAAGAGAGCGCCGGGACACATCTGCGCTGTATCCACTTTGGAGGCTATTTACTCCAAATACGGGTATCAGGTTCTCAACCGTGTCCTTCGCCTGATCATCGGCACATGGGAGGGGGACTCCAATTCCTTCTCCGCTAACATTATGAATGCGGTTACCAAGCTTTGCGTGGTGTATAAAGATCAGTTAAAGGATGAGGTGTTCAGCGAGAAACTCGGTGCGGTTTCCATTAAGCAATTGACTCGTACCGCCAGGGATCGCCGGAAGGGTTCAATGGGCTTTGCCGAAGCGATGCTTTTAGAATATAACGGAAAAAGGAAGAGCAATGCGGGCAAACTATTCATGAACAAACTCTATGCTCGGGATGTTTCTCTCTGGATTGAACCGGACGAGAATGAAGATTTTGACGATTCCGAAACCTTTGAGGATTTTGCTATCGGACAGCTTGGCGAAGATAAAGAAAGCGATAATAACGAAAGCAATAATTAATAGAGTCAGCGAATAAGCAACTACGGCTTATTCGCTGCTTGCTGTTTCTATTTTTCGAGGTATTCTTCAAGTTCATATCCGCCGCCGAGGATAATTTGCAGTCTGCCGTCATGGTAGACTTTTATACATTCTACCATCTGCCGGACGATTGAGTCATCATAGGTATCTTTATTTTCTTTTCGTTTGTCAATGGTGTCCTGGATTTCCTTAATCCGAGCTTGAAGTTCTCCGTCCTCACCTTCGTTTTCTCTAATTGCTGTAATACGCTTAGACAGTTGCTCGATTTGTGCGGAGATATTCTTGAAATCATCTTCATAGTCCTCAGCATCATTATCTTCCTGAACACTCAGCGTTACAAGGTCAAGCATCCGCTTATTAAGGGCATCGATTCTTCTTTCGAGCAGGTCGATTTCATCTGAGCCGCCGTTGATTCCTATGGCTTCCCCGATGGTGGATTTCATCAGCATTAGGTATGTGGATTCGTCTTCGATGTTAAATCGATTCAAGGCTCTAACAATGGCTCTTTGCAGTGCCTGCTCATCAACGGTGATGGATTCTGTACAGTATTTCTTGCCGTAGTCAAGACGGCTCATGCATCGCCACACGATTCTGCGCTTGCCTCTGATGTTCCATGTTACTCTTTTGTACCTGCTCCCGCACTCTCCGCACATCATTACCTCTGTGAGTGCGTATTTGGAATACTTTCCCGAAGCAGTCAGAGCCGTCTTCCTTGACTGTGGTAATAATGTTTTCCGCCTGGCGGTTTCTTCTTGTACCTTATTGAATTTCTCGCGGGTGACGATTGCAGGGTGGCTGTTTTCTACGAGCCACATAGGTGCCTCACCTTCATTTGGTTTTCTTCTTTTCGAGATCGGGTCAAGTGTCACCGTCTTTTGAAGGATGGCATCTCCGCAGTACTTTTCGTTTTTCAGCATTCGTGCAATTGTCGATTTGTTGAATGTTATCTTCTTGCCGGGAATTTTAATGTTTTCACCCTGCAGTATATCTGATATTTCATAAGTAGACTTACCGGAGAGGTACATATCAAATACTCTCTCCACTATGGCTGCTTCCGCGGGAACGATTTCGGGGTTTCCGTCCTCGCCCTTCTTATAGCCGAGCATCCGACTGTATGCAAAGATTACTTTACCTTCTTCAAAGTTTTTTCGGTGTGTCCAAGTTATATTCTTGCTGATGCTTTCGGATTCGGATTGTGCGAATCCTGCGTATATGACAAGGTACAATTCGCTATCGCTTTTCAGTGTATCGATGTTCTGTTCCTCGAAGTAGATGCCCCCATACCCGATTTGATAGACAAT
>NC_021039.1:143711-150425 GCF_000210095.1 Ruminococcus champanellensis 18P13 = JCM 17042 | reverse complement strand
GGGGCACTGTCTACATAGATGCCAAGTTCCATTCGTTTGACAATGGAGAGGCGTTGATTTTGCGAAATCGCTTTAGATTCCTCTTGTGCGATTGCTGTGAAGGTATTAAGCAGCATCTCATCGCCGAGGGACCGAGTATTGATGCCTTCTTTCTCAAAGATTATGCCGACACCGAGAAGTTTCAGCTTTCTCACATACTCCAAGGCTTCTTTTACATTTCGTGCGAACCGGGACACCGATTTTGTAATGATGAGGTCCAGTTGATGTAATTCGCACATGCGGATCATCCGTTGGAACTCGGGGCGGTTTTTAGCTTTCATACCGCTGATGCCTTCATCGGCGAAAATCTCAACCATGTTCCATTCGTTCTTTTTCTTCTTTGCGAGTCTGTTATAGCGGTTAATCTGTGTTGTATAAGAGTTTAGCTGATCCGCAGAGGAGGAAGAAACTCGACAGTAAGCCGCCACTCGCAACAACTTAATTCCTTGCCTTGATATCGGGGATATCAGCATCGGCTTTGCCATCGTTTTCTCTCCTTTCCTTGGTGGGGGAGGTTGCGCATACATTTTATGCGCAACCTCTTTTCAACACAACATTATATCCATAGAACCGCACAAGTCCAGCGGAATCTTGATATTTTTCAAACTTTTCAGCCTGCAAGTATAATGAAAGAGCGCCACCATTACGGATAGCGCTCTCTGTCGGAATTATTCGTGTTATGCGAGACTTTCCAGGAAGTCAATTGCCTCATATACAGTAGAAAAAGTCAGGCAGTTTGTGCATAGCCATCGGTTTCTCTCATCTGTATCATCAAGCCCCGGCAAACCGTCTTGCAGAAGGAATGATACGGCTTGTTTGGCGTTGATAACGGCGGTTGGATAATGCTCGGCGATTTTCGCCGTCGAAACAAAGTCACCCTTTTGGTATGTCGGCTCTTTGCGCACAAGTCTTGTCAGCATTTCCTTTTTCTCTGCTTCTGTCTGAACGGGAGGCGCAAACATTTCGTAATGGAGCATCAGCCAATACTCAATACATCCGGATGTCATCAAAAGACGAACTTTTATGTTTGGTCTTTTGCGAAGTCTGCGGAGTCGCTTTATAATCTCGAGCCTGCTGTCCCACTTTGATATATCCTTTGTTTCAACATCAAAGAAAAACCAAATTTCATCGGTTTCCTCTGTGTAATCGCTGAATCTTTTATCCTTTTTGAATTTGCTGTCTGCTTCTTCAAAGAGGTTTGTCGAGCAATTAAATTTGAAAGCCGCGACATCCGAGAATTTCTTTTTCAAAAACTCCATATATGCCCGTTCGCTTTCGCCTTCACAAAAGACAACAATGTAGGCTTTCTGTTTTCTTAATTGACGAGGCATTATTCCACCTCCTCAATTTCAATATCCGGAGTTGCACCGTACTTCCCGACAAGATAACCTTTTCGGATGTTATCCGTTGTCCTTGTTGCAAAATCACTGATGCTGTACAGTTCGGATGCACCATCGTTGTTCCGCTTATCTGCAAAATACAGTTGATCCTTACGCAGCAGTTCCATATTCATCAGTTCTGTGTTGTGCGTAGTAAAGATAATCTGCGCACCGTTTGGATTGCTGTTTTTGCTTTGGAATTTTGAGATAATATAATTCACAAGGACAGGGTGCAGTTCGCGTTCTATTTCATCAGCGAGTAACACACCGCCGTTCTGCAGTGCGGATTCTATTGCGGGTGCTAATGACATAAGTTTTCTTGTTCCGTCCGATTCGTCAGAAAGGTCCAGAGAATACAGAACTCGTTCTCCGTTTTTGTTTTCACCCAGATGCTTTGCCTTTGCCGTAACTTCGCCCATTCTGAGTTTTACTTCCGAATTGTTTGATGTTTCGGACAAGGCATGCATAAATTGTGTAAGAGCCGCTTTGATTCCTTCGGGAACATTCGCAGGGAAAGATTCGTCATCCTTGATTTCTTTACTGTCAAATTCGAACTGCATATCTTCTATGCCAAGGTCGGCAGTCTTAGCATATTCGGTTATGGCTTTTAGCATATTCTTGTCTTCCGAATATTCAAGAAGCTGTCTTGGGATATCTGTATAATCCCGCGAGAAAAATATGCAGTCTCTGAACCAACGCATTGCGCCGATACAGACAGCGTCGTTCATTGTGCAGGCTACCGAAAAAAACAACTGATTTGCAGCTACCATTTCACCGATCATGCTTCGCTTGGTTTTTTCCTCGGTAAAGCTGAATTTTTGACCGTCCCTTAAGAAAACAACCGCTTTCTGTCCTTTGGGCGCATGATACAGATATTCACTGACAATTGATTCTCTTGTTGCAGAAAATCCGTACCAGTATTTAATCCCGTTTTGCACATAGATAAACTTGAATGAGGTCGGATCGGATTTAGAATAATCGTTCAAGCCAAACGGCATAACCGGTATTTCAGCTTTTTCGTGCTGAGTCCGCTGCGCATTTCGGATAAACTGTACCGCAAGCCAAAATGCCCTGATAACATTACTTTTGCCGCCGCCGTTTTTTCCGTAAATCGCAACTCCCGGAAGCAACTTCGTACTTTTCTCTTGAATCAAACAATTCTTGAAGGTGCCGAGTCCCGTCGCTTCCATAGAAAGTACGGCTTCATCTCGAAAAGATCTGTAGTTTTTAAATCTGAATTCAATCAGCATATATTACACCTCTGCTTTCTCAACTGTAGTATACCACATTTTTAAGAGAAATGCAACTGATAAAATCAATAAAATTGATTTTTTCGTCTTGATTTACTTCCGATATGACTTGCTGCGTGGAGCAGAGGTGCAAAATATGTCGTGCATTGCCGAATTATACTGATATCAATCCGCAATAAAAATATCGGCGCCGGTAAGTTTCTTATAGTATTTTTTCGCTCTGCTGTATTCCTGGATACTGATTTTGCTGTCATCACGAAGGCTTTTCAGTATGGCGATAATCCGAAGGAAGTTTGCGGACTTGGTTTGTTTCTCTGCTATCATTTCATGTTCTCCTTCTTTTCTCCGTAGTATTCTTCGTCCTTAACGCCTCTCATGAAGCACTCAATTTCTTGAGCGGAGTCCACCTTGGGGAACTTATGAAGGGCTTGCCCGATTTTACCGGAGTAGGACTTAGAGATGGCTCTCGGGTTCAGGATGGACACGACACCGGTATCGCTTTCACAGCGAATAAGTCTTCCCACGCCCTGACGGAGTTTGATCAGCATATTGGGAGTGCAGTATCTGTCTACAAAATCTCCGACGCTGTCGCAGTTATTCTTCTTTTCCTCCATGAGAGCGCTTCTCATCGGGAATGGCAGCCGAACAATAATTACGGATGAAAGACAGTCACCTACACAGTCAACTCCTTCCCACATAGAGCCGGAAGCAAAAAGAATACCGTTCTTCGATTTTTTGAAATCGGTAATGGCATTTTTATTGCTGCGGGTCATGCAGATGGTATCGTATGCGGTTAGTCTGTCCCGCAGAAGGTCGTGTACCAGGTTGAGCGTTTTATATGATGTGAAGAGGATTGCCGTATGACCGTTTGTGGCTTTGATAATCCCATAAATCTCATCGGCGATGGCTTTGAAGTAGTCCTCGTTGTCATTGTCCGGAGTGGGCATCCCCGTGGGAATATACAGTCTTGTGTGGTTTGTATAATCAAAAGGCGATTCTGTACGGGACTCCAAAAGCAGGCGATGCTGAATAAAGTCCAATCCGTTTTCCGCTTTGAAGTATTCAAAATCCGTTCCATCCGAAAGTGTACCGGAGGTCAGCACATGGCTCACATTTCTGTCCCAAATTTTACTCCTGAAAATGTTGTTGATATCTTTGGGGGTACTGCATAACGAAAGAAGTCCGTTTTCATCCGTGTCCAACCAAATGGTGGACTTACTTGTCTTATTGATAGCGGCAATCGCCGTTTTCAAGTAGCTGCCGGTTACGGGGATACCGTAATTGCGTTTAATCTTCATACCTTCGATTTTATCAATGAGGTACATAATCTTGTTGAGTTTGGCTGTCTGAAACACCGACAGAGAAATAATATTTCCTCGTTCTTCTTCGATATCGCCGTGCTGCTTCTTGCGAAGGCTGTTGAACAGGGCATCGTTTTCCTTGATGATATTTGCGAGAAATTCTTTGTACTTATCCCTATTGGCCTTGGTTGAGCAAAGAATTTTTACTGCATTTACATAGCGGGGGATGTCTTTTTCTCCGATTCTCTCGCCAAAGGTGTCTTCAGCCGCTTCTTTGAACTTATGCGCCTCATCTACGACCACAAAGCAACTCTCGCGCAGCAGAGGGGGATGGTCATCGGTCTTCGTTTTTTGGGACATGAGGTACATATTATGGTTTGTAACTTGAAAGTCAAGGTCGGGAAGGTCGTACATCCGTTTAGCAAATTCGTTGTATGTACATTCCTTCTTTCGCGCACAGCCTGCGCATGTACCCTTAATACAGATTCGGCTCTTAATCGCTCCGCTGAGGCGGTATCTGTCCAGGTCAATTCCTGCACGCAGGTTGCTCATCTGCTCGAGTGTTTCAATGGTGGTCTTGTATTTTTCGGGATACATACGGATATTCTTGAGAAAGTCATCGAGACGATAACGGCAAAGGTAGTGTTCCTTGCCTTTGCGAAGAACCGCGGTCAGCGGACGCTCAATAATGTAATAGTCTAAGAGCATTTTGGAAAGGTGGGGGATTTCACGCTCCACCAATGCTTTCTGCAATTCAATGCTCGATGTGGTGATGGTTACGGGCAGGTTCTGCCTGTAAGTAATGCCGTTGTGGTGTTTGGCTACAATGGCTGCCACCAAATAAGAAAGAGTTTTGCCTGTTCCTACTTCCGCTTCACAGAGAGCAACCTGTTTTTCGGTAAAACCGATATACATCTTCTTTGCAAGAGCAATCTGTTCTTCCCGAATGTTATATCCGTTATTGGGGAGAACAACACGGAAGATTGAGTCAATAACCGTGAGGGGATCGTCCGCAAAGCGATTGAGATATCTCATGTCTCCAGTATATTTTACGGAGTAAAGAATATGGGGGATCAGCCGTTTGTAGGACGCTTCGGTGTAGAGATTGCCGGGGTTCTTGGTAATAACGAAAGAGGCGAGACCGGTGCTCATATCGATGGCAATGTAATCCACCTTATGACGCAGGTTTGCGTGATAAATAATATATCGGTTTTCAAAAGTAAAATCGTAGGTGCCGCCTTTATGGGCTTTCCCCGCGTTTTGGTATGCTTCAAAGGTTTCGTTGTCGCTATAAGTAATTTCAAACATTTCTAATGTCTCCTTGTTTCTTAGTGATTCAGAATTGTTTGAGCGACAGAATGGTATGCAGGAGCATTGCTGCTCCTGCACAGTAGTTCCATCGCTCAAACACGAATAATTCGTTATTGAGCTTTGGATTTAAGGATGTCGAGTATCTCGCAGCATATTTCCCCGCGGTCGGATTCGCAGTGGGGGGAACGAGCATCATATATGGTGTAACAGACATGGTTTTCAGCCTGAAACAACATATCCCGCCTTCCGGCGAGCTGCTTTTTTGCAGAAGTATCCTTAGTTCTCCACCGGAGTCATGGCCAATCGAAATATGCTGTACCTATTTCGACTCGACGCAGAATGTATCGCTCATCCACTTGCATGGAGTCATGGCGCTTCTGTCCGACAGCTTTCCTTTTACGGTCCGGTGAGTTTATACCTCGGCATCCTTTCGCTATTCGGTTTTCAAGGTGCAACAGAGGCTGTTTGAGTCCTCTCATTCCTTATTTGGGAAAAATCCAAAGGCTCACAACCAAAAAATTAGAAAAATTTTTTCAGTTTCTCGAAAATGGCTCTCTTACGCTTGCTCACGGCCTGCTGTGTCATACCGAGATGCTTGGCAATCTCTTTTTCGCTCATAGTGGATTTGGATAGGTACAGACAGTGGATGATACGGTATTCTTCTTTTGAGAGGGCTTGCAAAGCCTTTTTCAAAGTTTCAAGGTCGAGGTGGTGCATTGCCTCGGCTTCCAAATCGACATCTTCGTCCGCAACGGTATCAAGCAGTTCGAGGTCATCCTCGCCGGGAACTGAGACAAGCGTATTTGCCGACACAACTGTAATGTTCAGCTTAGTCATCACTTTGTAGCGATAACGATCCCGTTCCCGCTGTGCTGCACATGCCGTGATCATTTTGGGTTCGGCTTCAATTCCGATCTTGTTGCCGTTTTCATCAATGTCTACATGGAAGCATCTTGACCTTCCGTTTTCGGTTTTGAGAAAGTCATACAACGCCTTCCCTTCCAGCAGGGTGTATCTGATTTTTCCGTCCGTGGACAGATAAATGCCGTTATTGTCTTTGATATAGAATTTGGTACTCACTTTCGTAATCTCCTTAAATTTTTGAATTTTGGGTGAAATCAAAAATCGGTGACTACGGATATCCGGCTATGTAGCAATGCCACTTTTTCACTGCATCTTCTCCTTTGCGGTTCGGTACAGTGAAGAAGTCATGAAATAAATAATTTTCCTTTTGTATAAACATAAAAAGTCCTTTCTCGGGCAAACCGAGAAAGGACTCCAATTACCGTACAAGTATTTTTGCGCACAAAAAAAGCGCCGTACAAATCAAGACCAATAGATATGGTTTTCCATACTATCAAGTCTCAACCTTGTACGGCGCTTGGAAACCACGGTCATTCGACCGGCTCTGCTTGCACGAATTAAAGTCTGTTA
>NC_021039.1:139963-142805 GCF_000210095.1 Ruminococcus champanellensis 18P13 = JCM 17042 | reverse complement strand
CATCATAGATTGACGGGTCGGGGGACTGACTATCGCTTAGAGACATAAACTTCATTCGGTTGCTATCTCTTTCGGGATTTATTTGATAAATCTTTACCCGCATTTTATACTCCTTTCGCCGTGATATACAGTGGTTTATGTTCTGCCAACAGACGCACTCTCTTTCTGCGCCCACAGTAAATTCAGATAAATTGTTGCACGGCGCTGCTGCTCCGGTGTGAGGCTGTCGATAAAGTCTTCAATGGGAATTGAGTTTTCTTCGTCAAAGCACTCGGGAGTACACCCGCCGCACAATTTTTCTTTTCGGACTATAATGGTGTTTTTATCCTTTTCCTCGAAAGAAAGAATATCATTATAGCCGATTTTATTGCGGACTCTTATTTCATACGGAATTGTAATTCGTCCTCGTTTGCCGAGGACTTTGACAATCTTTCTATTCATCAATATCACTCTCCTTTAAGACTCAAATAATCACCTGCCGCAACTGCGACAATAGTTCGGACACTCTGCACACTCTTTGCCGTTATCGGTCAAATCGCAGTTGCTGAGTTCATCTTCGAATTCGCTCTCATCGATAACTCTGACCTTGATTTTCCCGTCGTCAAAATATGTCTCAAACAGGGTGTCCTCATCAATGTCAAGCGCGGCTGTCAATTTTTCCGGCAGTAAAATTGTGAATTCTGTTTTGTACTCCATTTTCTTCTCCTTAATAATCGTACTGAAAATCGAAAAGCGTTAATTGCTGAGCTTCTTTTACGATGCAATGATTGTTTTCTTCTGCCTGCTTTTTCAAATCATAATTACCAATGAGCAGTTCTTCGAACATTTCGCCCGGTTTTGTGCTTTGAAGCATATTGTGCAGTCGTTCTTTCACAAAAGTATCGAATCCGTATTTTTCAGCGAGACTGCAAATATACGGATCGTTATTGTAGGTAATAATGAATTTGCAATTACCCTCATACTTCTCATGAATGCCATACATAAAATCAAACAGCTTTGCGTGTTCGTCACTGCCGAAGTTGGCTTTTTGATAGTACTTTTCCGTACCCTTGTACGGAGGGTCAAGCAAAATAAAAGTGTCTTTGCCTGCAGCATAAGAAATACAGTCCTTGTAGTCTCTGTGCATGATAACGGCATTTCTGAGTCTGCTGCAGGCGGTAACAAGTCTGCCAAAGCGTTTGGTCATGTCCTTTTTTGCGATGGCAAAGGTTTTTCCGGTGGATGAGAAGCTGAATATCTGATTTTCGAAGAAAGCGACAGCCTTCTCGATATCCGACCATTCGGCTTTTTCCACTGTAGCCGAGGTTTCTGTCAAATCATCAAGAATATTCGGTACATCGGCGAGCATTGCCTTATTTATTCTGAATAGTTCTTCTGAATTGAAAGACAGATAAAGACGGCCCAATAGGTAAGCGAGCTTCTCATTTTGCTGTAATACACGAAAGAATTTCACCAAATCGCCGTTGTAATCATTGATAATTTCTCTTTCAACGGGCTTTTTTCTCAGAAATACTTCGGCGCTTCCCATACACGCTTCCACATAAGTCTTGTGGGGCGGCATAAAAGCGTCAATTGTTGTGTAAATACAGCCTTTGCTTCCTGTCCACGGTAGTGGACTTACAGAACCGGACAATATAACCGACCTCCTTTCGGGAGGCAGTTGCGTTATAATACAAAAACAGACCGTTCTTGTGTTTACACACGCAAACGGCCTCAATTTCATTTATTTTTATTTAGTTTGTGTCCCGCGCTGAGAGTTGTGCCTTTAATCTCTGTAGCTGCGCTTCATATCGGTTAATCCTATGAAGTTGGAAACAGCAGAGAATAACAAAGGCAACAAGTCCGCCGAGTACCATTCCGATGAGAAAAAACAGCATTTCAATCATAGCGCATCTCCATTCCGGCATCCATATCCTCGCTGCAATCATTAACCGAGGTTATATTGACATATTCGCCTATAATACCGAGTGCCTCGTCATAACTCTGCGCGGTATCTGTAATGCGCTTGGTCATTTCCTTTGATTGCTCTGCAAGCCCATTATGCCGCAGTGTTCTTGCGGCAATCCCCATAAGGTTGAAGATGTTACCGTTCTGTCCGATAAGCGGGCAGTCGGGTTTCTTTGTTCCTGTAAGACTGAATCCGCCCAACTTATTTTCAACATAATCAGACAGCCAAGTTCCGCCCAAATCCGAATGAGTTCTGATTCGCCACATAGCGAGTTTGCCGATATCCACTTTCGTATCATCGTTAAACTCATAGAGCAAACAAGTCAATCCGTTATTCTCGAAGACGGCACAGTTATCGTCACCGAATTTTGTTCCGTCAAGAAGGATTCCTTCTTTGGTAAAAAGGTTATTGATTCCGTCAACCCACTCCCGTGGATTCCCGCCGCATCCCTGAAGGATAAGACCTTCTTTCCTTTCATACCCACGGAGTTCATTCTTATCGATTTTCTTAATGCTCATAATGTTTGTTCCTCCGTCATTTCAGTATCGGTTTCGTATCCCCAAAGGTTATTTGCGAATAGTTCCGCTTCTTTTGCCTCGGGGTAATAAGTGTCGGTACACTCGCCGTGTTCGTAAGTCTTTCTGCCGCAGTTCATTCCGATGTCTTCATCTGCCCATTCATGTTCAAATGAAACCTCGGGATATCTTTCTGCAAGTTTTTCGATAATGGGGTGGGGAGCACTCCAAGCGGTGTAAAACGAAAACGCGGGATTTTCCGAAATGTCCGAACGGTCAAGGTTGTCATAGCCGTAGGAGTTCCACTTTGTTCCCCAATTCTTTATTGACCAATCATACCAACTCGGCGCGCCGTACATCATTTCATTGCGGAAAGCCT
>NC_021039.1:131935-138850 GCF_000210095.1 Ruminococcus champanellensis 18P13 = JCM 17042 | reverse complement strand
GGGCAGCCTGACGGCCGAGTTCCCAGTCTTCTCTCTTGACATCTTTGCGCATACGAAGAAAAATGTTTTCCTTGTCCTCCGGGATATTAAGTAAGTCCATATCCTTATTTGCGCCATCAAAAGTGCAGATGTCGACAAACTCTTTGTAGGCTTTTAATCCCCGTTCCATAGAGGAACTCGTTTCAATCTGCAAACTTTCCGGCATGGGAATGACTTTGTTGAAATCAAGAGAGCCGATTCCGAATCTGTTATCCTTAACTGATTCGAGCAGTTCATTTATTTTCTCCTGATCTCCCGTCAACCGGATAGTGTTTATAATATGGTTAGGCATAATGGTTACTCCTTTACAATTCCGAATTCGTGGTTTATTTCATATAGTCTCTGCCCGATAGCAGAAATGACAGGTACGCTGACTGCGTTACCTGCCATTTTATATAGGTGACCGTCTTTCAGACCGGTTGCCTGTGCTTTATAGAATTGTTCGTCCGTGAAACCTTGCAACCGCCAACACTCAATAGGCATAAGCTTGCGGATTCTTCCTTTATGGTAGACTCCGTGTTTATCCTGTGCGGTTATCGTGAACATGGCTTCATTCGGCTCTTTCATACGGCGACCCTGCTGACGGACAGTTTCTCTGTCGGGTGTCAGTATTGCTCTCGGCGCATCTTCGATAAGAACCGCAGAGTGTTCGCCTCTGTGATTGCTCACTCCGGAGTCTTGCCTTGCGGTTATACATCGGGCAACATCTGTAATGACCGGATCGGCGTTCATATCGATAAAATATAATCCGGTTTTGCCGCCCCAACCGCCTGAGCCTGCACACTGCGTACAGGCTATTCCGTCTGTTTCATAGACTCTTTGGCCCTGAGGTCCCGGGATAAGTTGCTTAAGATTTTTCGCATTGCCGCCGCTGAGAGGAAATACCTTTCCGGCACATCTCGGATCAAGATATCCGACAATATACAGCCGTCTTCGCTGTTGGGGGACTCCGAAGTATTTGCTGTTAAGCACCATCCATTCGAGATTATACCCCATGTCAACAAGCGCGGAGAAGATGGTATTAAGCGTCCGGCCGCTGTCATGCGATAACAGACCGAGGACATTCTCCAAGAGTAAAAATGGAGGCCGTTTTTCTGCAAGGATTCGGGCAATTTCAAAGAAGACAGTTCCTCTTGTATCTCGGAAACCGAGACGCCGTCCCGCAACCGAGAAGCTTTGGCAAGGAAATCCGCCGCAAAGCAGGTCGAAGTGGGGGAGTTCCCTTGGATTGATTGTTCGCAAATCGCCATAATTCAAACCTCCTTCTTCTCCGTAAATGGCGTTATACGCTTTTTCTGCGTTCTTATCAATTTCTGCATGACCGACGCATCTGTAATGACCTGTATTTACGAGTCCGGAATGAAAACCGCCGATACCCGAACACAAATCAATGAATGGGATTGCCATAGGACATCCGTCCTGTTTTTTTGCTTCACCTCACATTTACATAGATTGTTCATTTATAGTCTGTTCCTGAGCTTGTTCCTGTAACTCCCGGTCGATTTCTTCCTGTGTCAATCGACGGAATGAGTCTTCGCCGGGGACCAGGGCAAGCGCTCTGCCATTATCCCATTTCATTAGGAGTTGACCGATATCATCCACACTCTGAACCGTTCCGCGCATACCGCTTTCTACGGGAGAATATGGATCGTTCATATTAAGCAGCATTACTCTTGTTCCCGGGGGATATGACTGTTTATATCTCTCAGCCTGTCTGTGTAATCGTTCCCAATCATTCATCTTTCTTTACCTCCTGAATTTTGTTTTGAGTTGCTGTCTTCGCTGCAATCATATACACCACTCCTTTGGTTATCAGATTTATATCAACGCTCATAGTGCGCTATATACGAAAAAAGAGGTTGCGCATACAATTTATGCGCAACCTCCAAGGACACAAATATTTAACAATTAGAAAAACGAAAAAAGGGGCAGACCTTACGAAATCAATCGTAAAATCTGCCCCTAAAACCCTATGAATTTAGTTCAAGTCCTCCCCAAAGGTCGATTTGGGGCAATGATATCTTTTGAATTCCACCTTAAAAATCAGCATGAAAAAACCCAGAAACCGTTGTGGTTTCTGGGTTTTCAGCCCCGATATCTTTTTCGGTGCTACTTGTTGGTTGCGGGAGCTGGATTTGAACCAACGACCTTCGGGTTATGAGCCCGACGAGCTACCGAGCTGCTCCATCCCGCGTTCTGTGCACACTCCGTATCTCAGAGTGCTCATTTATTATAGCACAGGCTGGCGCAAATGTCAACACCTTTTTTTAGCCTCCCTTTCCGCATGAAGAAAGGGAGGGGCGAAATCAGTCGAAACGCCTCAAAACCAGTTGATTTTCTATTGATTCTGCACAAAAAATATGATGCACCGTTGTAAATCTTCTCTCCGGATTTGGCCGCCGGGCTTGACTTTTCCGGCGAAATGTGGCAGAATAAAGACGGGCAATGCCCTTCAGAAAGGATGTGTCACAATGGACAATAAGGTCGCAAATCTTATCAACGAGCAAATCAACAAGGAGCTGTACTCCGCTTATCTCTACCTGGATTTTGCCAATTATTATGCTGCTGTCGGACTGGATGGCTTTGAAAACTGGTACCGGATCCAGGCACAGGAGGAACGGGATCACGCCATGCTATTCTACCAGTATCTGCAAAACAACAGTGAGCCGGTGGTCTTTGCGTCGGTGGACAAGCCGGATTGGACACGGGGAGACAATATGACGCCCCTGATCAAGGGACTGGAGCACGAGAAATACGTCACCTCCCTGATCAATACCATCTACGCTGCCGCTTACGAAGCACGGGACTTCCGTACCATGCAGGTGCTGGACTGGTTCGTCAAGGAGCAGGGGGAGGAGGAAAAGAATGCCTCCGATCTGATTACCAAGATGGAGCTGTTCGGCTCCGATGCAAAGGGACTGTACATGCTGAACAGTGAGCTGAAGGCTCGGGTCTACGCCGCTCCCTCCCTGGTGCTCTGATCCATTCCATACGCAAAAACAGCCATACCGGATGCTTGCCGGTATGGCTGCTTGCTTTCTCTGTTGGTTATTTCCCGAAATCCTCTAAAGAGGTCAGTCGGGCCAGCGCCCGTGCGATCATGGTAATGTCGCTGGCATCCACTGTGCCATCGCAGTTTACATCCGCATTGGTAACCTGCTGGGCAGTCAGTGCGGGAGTCAGTTCCTGATCCTGCGCCACATACCGGGCAAGCCGCACCAGGTCATTGACCTCTACCTTGCCGTTGCCGTCCACATCCCCCAGAACGGTGGTGTCGGTTGTCGTAGTGGTTGTGGTGGTCGTGGTGCCGGATCCCTCTGTGGTAGCCGCAGTGGTCACAACCGGCTTGCTGCCGTTGGGCTCGATACCGCCCACCAGGGTATCCCCGCTGTACACACAGATATAATCTGTCCGGGTCTCGCTGCCGTCCTGGTAGGTATCCTTGCACTTGGTAATGCCCTGGTAGCTCCAGTCGTTGGTGGGATCCCAGGTATCCCCGTAGTAGAAGCCAACTGCCAGCTGGTATTTCTTGTTGGCGTTGGCAATGTTGTAGCCGTCCCACTTGACCTCGATATAGTAAATGTCCGGGTCAAAGGATGCATCATACTGGTAGGGACCGGACAGCACCCCGTCAAAGTCGGTCTCCACACTGGTCTGGTCGTACAGCTCATCCCCCTTCACCAGGCTGACGTTGGAGGGATTGGACAGCTCCTTGACGCTGAAGTAGTACCGAACGGAAATGTCGGTTCTGGGCTTGTTGGAATCGGTGCATACCAGCATTGCCAGCTTGGTAACGCCTGCGCCGGAGGTCTGCTTATCGTCCACTGCGTAAGCCTCTACCCAGTAATCCTGGCCGCCGCCTTCCTCCTCGCTGGTGCCCAGATCAATGTCCGGATCCGGCTGCATAGCGTCCGTGCCGTAGAAGTGATACAGACCGGCGGAAGCCCCGACAAATGCTGCGTTATAGTCGATGGTAACCTCGTTATAAATCCAGTCCTTTGTTACATCATTGTGCAGATCCTTGTTGTCCGGACCGCCCACCAGTGCGCCCACCAGCACATGCTTCTGGGGCTTGGTATCCTCGCACTTGGACAGACCGGAGGATGCACGGTGGTGAGGGTATGCGGCTGCTACATCGTTAAAGCCGACAATAAAGCACCGGGGGCCGTGCAGCTCATCCGCACTGTAGGGGGCAGGATTTCCACTATTCTCCGCTTCAGTGTTGGCATCGATCCGCTCCTGATAGGTAATGTCGTTGTTGCCCATCAGGTATTCCATCTGTCCCTTTGCCCAGTCGCTGTACTTGGAGGGCTGGTTGTTGTTGGTGTACTTATCGTATACCATTGCGATCAGCTGGGCTGCGGTGTTATACCGGGCGCTGCCCCAGGTGTTCAGCCAGAAGTACCCCTGGGGGCTGATCTCGCCAATGCCGCCGGACATGTAGGTATCCAGCGCTTCCTTCACGCTTGCCCAGCAGTCCATTTCCTCGTAGGGGCTTTTGCCGGCTGCTTCCTTGTACTCGTCAATGAAGTTCGGGTACATTTCGCTGACGATCTCGCCCAGTACGCACTGAACACCGCCCCACATATCGTTCCAGCAGTATACATAGCAGGGTGCTGCGTAATAATCGTAGTTGGGGTAGATCTCCTCCAGGTACGCATGGTCGCCGGTGATCTTATACATCCAGGCAGACGCCCAGCAGTAGTCGTCCTGCCACTTGGAGGAGCTGTAGTACTGCTTGGGGCCGTCCCCGTTGTCGCTGAGCTCCTTTTCGTGATCCCGTGCAAAGTCATACAGCGCATTTGCATACTTTAGGGACTTTGCTGCATATGCCTCATCCGTATCCTTAAAGTTCAGATAGTTGATGGCAAGGGATGCCGCCGCAGAAGCCACATAGTCCGTCTGAGGCTTGTCGCCGGTCAGGAAGAATGCGGGACGGTCCATCGTGTCGATCTCCGGTGCCTGCCAGTAGGCGTGGTCAATGTCTCCGTCCCCCACCTGGTAGCAGAATGCAACCACATCGCCGGAATCGTCCAGGAAGGTGCAGCGCATCAGATAGTCATTGAAGTACCGGAGGATGGTTTCCACATGGGCATCCTGTCCGGTAGCAGCGTAAGCGTCCCGGAATTCATAGTAGCCCCAGCCAACGGTTGCAGCGGAGTAATTCTCCGGCATGCCGAATTTGACGTGATCCCCTGCATCGTGGAAGCCGCCGGACACGTCTATAAAGCCGTCCCCGTCCGGATCCAGATAGTCCTTGTTGGCGGTGAGAAAGGCACTGCTCAGGTTGGTATGCTCCGTGTCCATCGGCACCTGTGCGTCGTAGGTATGGCAATCTCCCCGCCAGTTCAGCCGGTTGTTTTCGGATACGTCCGTGCCGCACATATTGGCGTCATAGAAGTATATGGAATACTGCAGCAGCTTTGCGAAATTGGCGTCAAAGCCGGATGCTGCATCCCCTGCTGCATTGGCGAGCAGATCCCCTCCCTGCGGCGCTGCTCCAGGCAGGCACAGCGCGCCTGCAAGCATAGCGCCCGACAGACCCAATGCCTTGAGCCTGCGTTTCAGCGTTCTCTTTGTGTTCATAATTTCCTCCTCTTTCCTCTCTGGTTGTACGATGGATTCATACAGAACCATTGTAGCACAGTTCACAAAATATTTCAAGAGGGTTCGACTATTTTCTACATAGGCTTGTGCCGCCCTGCCGGGTGTGGTATAATAACCACAGAAAGGAGTGGTTCTATGGAGCGACGTATGGAACGGCTGACGGCGGACAAGCTGGATGCCTTTATAGACCTGCGGCTGACGCAGCTGAAAGAGGAAGGAACGCTGGAAACGGATCTGCGCCCGGCACTGGAGGACTACCTGCACCGGCACCTGGCAGACGGCAGCTTTGTGTCCTGGATTCTGACGGAGGGGAACCGGATTCTTGCCACCAGCGGCATTTCCTTTGTGGAAAAGCCCCCCTATCCCGGCGCACCCAACGGAAGGATCGGTCTGCTGTCCTGTATGTACACGGATCCCGCCTGCCGCCGGCAGGGCATCGCCTCTGCACTGCTGGAGCGGATCGTTGCGGAGGCACGGGCACGGGACTGCCGGGTGATCCAGATCACTGCCTCCCGGATGGGAGAGAAGCTCTACCAGAGCTTTGGCTTTGTGCGGCATGCCCGATTTTTTCAGCTATCCCTTGACAAATAAAGCCGTGTCCTGTATAATACCTATAAACCCTATAGGTAGAAAGGAAGAATACATATGACACGGGATGAAGCATGGACACTGCTGACGCAGTACAATCAAGGAGCCTTTCACCTGCGGCATGCGGTGACGGTGGAGGGGGTCATGCGGTACTTTGCGCAGGAACTCGGCTTCGGAGACGAGGCGGACTTCTGGGGCATCGTGGGACTGCTCCACGACCTGGATTTTGAACAGTTCCCCCAGGAGCACTGCCGCAAGGAAGCCCGGATTCTAAAGGAATACGGAGCGCCGGAAGCCCTGATCCACGCTGTGGTCAGTCACGGCTATCTGATCGGCACGGATGTGGAACCGGAGCATACGATGGAAAAGGTGCTGTACGCCACTGACGAGCTGACCGGACTCATTGGTGCGGTGGCGCTGATGCGTCCCTCCAAAAGCGTGTCGGATCTGGAAACCCGCTCCGTCCGGAAGAAATACAAAAGCAAGGGCTTTGCAGAGGGCTGCTCCCGGGAGGTGATCCAGCGGGGCGCCGACATGCTGGGCTGGAGCCTGGACGAGCTGATCGAACGCACCATTCTGGCAATGCGCAGATGCGAGGAAGCCTACAGCCAGTTTCAATAAGCCAATAAAACCAGAAAAGGATCCGCACCGCTCCACCCGGTGGGGATCCTTTTTTGCCTT
>NC_021039.1:106857-131533 GCF_000210095.1 Ruminococcus champanellensis 18P13 = JCM 17042 | reverse complement strand
CGCATAGCCGACAGGCGGGCTTTGTGCGGTGTTGCCTTAACCCAGGGCTGGCGGCAGGGCATACAGGACAATGAACTCCGCCAGCCGGTACAATTCCCCATGGGACAAACCCGACAGCCCCTTCCCCGGTATCCAATCCTGCGCCAACGCATACAGCAGCGCTCCGGCGGCTGCCGGTTCCGGCACAGGCTGATCCACCGGCACCACTGCGGTACTGCGGCCATTGGTCAGCCGCACACCCTGACCGGACAGATAGCAAAGCAGCTTACAGTTGCCCTCCAGCAGCAGGCGATGGGCTCCGGCGGCATCCGGGCACCCGGTCAGCAGCGCCAGACTCTCCTGCCCGACGGTGATAAGATCCGCAAAGGGCAGAAAGCTGCGCATGGCAGCCTGCCACGCCGCAGAGCTATCCCACAGTGCCGGGTGATAACAGGGTGCAAAGCTGATGCATCCCCCCTGCTGCCGGATGGTGCGGATGGCACGCTGATGGGCAAACCGGCAGGGTTCCTCCCCCAGATCCATGGAGGAAACATGCAGAATGCAGCTTTCCCCCAGCCGTTCCTCCCGGAGCGCCGCCGCCGAAAGCATCCGATCTGCGCCCGGTGCCGGGTAATATGCCTGCATCCCCTCCCGGACAAAGCAGAGGGTGGTTGCCGCCCTGCCGGTATGCTGCATCTGGTCGGTATCCACCCCATGCCGGGTAAGCCATTCCAGAATCCGGTCTCCGAAGGGATCCTCTCCGATGCACGCCAGCAGGCTGCACCTGCCCCCCAGCCGGGCAATGGTACATGCGGTCTCCAGCCCGGTGCCGCCGCAGGTGACCTGGAACTGTTCCGCCTGTTCCAGCGGCTGCCCGGTGTACAGCCGGAGCAGCGCCTCCCCCATTACCGTAATTTTCTCCATACAGCAAGCCCCCTTTGCGATCACACTGCTTAGTATGCCGCAAAGGGGGATTCTCATGCAAGGGTCTTGGGGGCGGGATTCCGGTACACCCGGAACTGAAATTCACCGTTGGTATCCGGCACCGGCTCCTCCGACTCCAGCATCCAGCCCAGCGCCGGTAAAGGCGTGGGAAAGGTGCAGTCCGCCGGGTAGATCCGCTCCGTATAGGTCATATGGGCGCAGGTGCAGTAGGGCAGCAAAAGCCGGTAGATCTCTGCCCCTCCGATGGCCCATACAGGCCGGTTCTCCATGCTTCTGAGCATGCCGGGCAGCAAGGACAGCTCCCGGCAGAGGACAATATCCGGACGGGGCTGCATGCACCGACTGAGTACCAGATTCACCCGTCCCTCCAGTGGATGGGGCAGGGTTTCAAAGGTTTTCCGCCCCATGACAACCACGCCTCCGTAGGTCAGCCGTCGGAAGTGATGCAGATCCTGCGGCAGATAATAGGCGGTACGGCTGCCAAGCCCGATGTGCCATGCACCGTCCACTGCGGCAATCAGGTTCATACCGGCTCCGGATTGTCCGCCAGCAACTGTGCCACCGTCCGGTGCAGGACGGGATGCATCCAGTAGGGCGCCAGCTCACTGAGGGGCTTGAGTACGAAAAAGCGGTTTGCCGCCTCCGGATGAGGCACCTGGAGCCGGGCATCGGAAATGATCCGGTCGTCGTAGAAAATCAAATCCAGATCCAGCGTGCGGGGACCCCAGTGGATCACCCGTTCCCGATGCCGGGACTGCTCGATGCGCTGCAAGTTGTCCAGCAATTCGTGGGGGGTATACAGGGTGTCCAGCACCATTGCCCCGTTGAGGAAATCCGGCTGCTCCGTGTATCCCACGGGTCTGGTGACCAGATAATCAGACATCCGGCAGCTTCGGCACATGGGATCCGACTGCAACGCCCGGACTGCCGCATCCAGATGGGCACGGCTGTCCCCCAGATTGGAGCCCATAGACAGGGCGGCACGATGCCAGCTACGGCTGATCTGTACGCTGACGGATTCCACCGGCAGATGCACCGGTGCCCAGGGCTTTGCAAGCTCCAGATCCACCCGGCGCACAAGGGGGTATTCCCGGAGGATCCCCTGTGCCAGATGCTCCGCCGCCGCCTCGATCAACTGAAAGGTCTGCTGCATCTGCTGACAGATAAAGCTGCACACCTGCGCATAGTTCACCGTCCGGGTCAGATCGTCCTGCATGCCGGCGGCACGGGTGTCCAGATACAGCTCCGCCGAGATCAGAAACTTCTGTCCCAGCACACGCTCCTCCGGCAGAACGCCATGATTGGCAAACACCGTAAGATTTTGAATCCGGATTTTATCCATCCTGCCGTTCCTTTCCCAGAATGGCTTCGGTCATATCCACTGCCCGGCGATTTGCCAGCACGTCATGCACCCGGACAAACTGGCAGCCGGTCATAACCGCCACCACTGTTGTGGCAAGAGTTCCCTCCAGCCGCTGATCCACCGGAACATCCAGCGTCAGTCCGATCACGGATTTCCGGGAGGTGCCCAACAGCACCGGATACCCCAGCGCAGCGATCTCGCTGCCCCGCCGGATGATCTCCAGGTTCTGCTCCCGGCTTTTTGCAAAGCCCACGCCTCCGTCCAGCAGGATCCGGTCGTCCGGGATTCCTGCGGCTTTTGCAAGGGCGATGCTCCGGCGCAGATCCGACAGTACATCCTCAAAGAAGCTGTCGTACACCGGCTCCTTCCGGTTATGCATCAGACAGCAGGCAGCCCCGGCCTGTGCCACAACCTCTGCCATGCCCGGCTCTGCCTGAAAGCCCCAGATGTCGTTGATCATATCCGCACCTGCCTGCAATGCGGCAGCAGCCACCGCCGGCTTGTAGGTGTCCGCCGACACGGGAATATCCAGCCGTGCCCGGATGGCTTCGATCACCGGCGTGATCCGGCTGATCTCCTCCTCATCGGAAATCCGGGTGTAGCCGGGACGGGTGGATTCTCCCCCCACGTCCAGAATATCCGCACCCTCCCGGAGCATCTGCTCTGCATGGTACAGGGCAGCGTCCAGCCCGGTATACCGTCCCCCATCGGAGAAGGAATCCGGCGTGACGTTCAGAATGCCCATTATATATGTATGATTCCCGTAAACACGGTTTCCGATTCTGGTTTTCATAGCCGCTCCTAGTACTTGATTTTCTGGTTTTTCTGGGAGGACTTCCAGTTGCATTCTGCTTCAGCCTCACACCGGAAACAGGGACGGGAACGCTTGTCCGCCTCGAACAAAAGATCTCCCAGCTCTGAGGTGGCTCTCCCCTTCCGATGCTCCAGGATCGCCTGACCGATCTGGCTGATCCAGGTCTCCGGGCAATCGCACTCCCGCAGGATCCGCTTTGCCAGCCGGGCGCCCACCTTTTCGTGGGGGGTTTCCTGCTCCAGCTCCACATATCTGCCGCAGTCGTGCAGCAATCCGGCAGCATACACCAGGTCACGCTCCAGACCGTAGCCCCGCTCCAGGTTTATAATGTAAGCGATCCGGGCAACGTCCATCAGATGCTCCCAGCCATGCTTACAGAATTGCCGGTTTTCTTCATATTTGCTGTTCTTTTCCACGCATTGCAGGAACAGCTCATTTGCTGCAATGCGGTTGGTAACGGTCATCGTACCAGGCTGAAAAATTCCCGTTTCAGCTCCGGGTCCTTTGCGAATGCGCCGCGACTGCAATACGTCAGCGTTCTTGTGCCGGGCTTTTTGATGCCCCGCATGGTCATACATGTGTGTTCTGCGTCCACTGCTACCATTGCTCCTTTCGGGTGAAGCTCCGCCATCAGTGCGTCTGCGATCTGGGCAGTCATCTGCTCCTGGATCTGCAAACGCCGTGCGAATACTTCTACTGTCCTTGCCAATTTACTGATTCCCACTACCCTGCCGTCCGGAATATAGGCGATGTGTACCTTTCCGAAAAATGGCAGAAGGTGATGCTCACAGGTGGAATAAAACGTGATATCCTTTTCCAGAACCATTTCGCTGTCCGGGCTGGCAAAGGTGGTGGAAAGATGGGTGGATGCACTGTCTGCATATCCGGCAAACAGCTCTGCATACATTCTTGCCACCCGGTCAGGCGTATCCCGAAGCCCTTCCCGCTCCGGATCCTCACCGATGCCCTCCAGCAGCAGGCGCACCCCCTGCCTGATCTTTTCTGCGTCCATAAACAGACTCCTCACTTCACTTTGTTGATCTCCGCCGCAACCTCTGCCAGAAAAGACAGGGATCCGCACACTGCAATCACTGCATCCGAATGCCGGGCGGCTTCCCGGATTCCCTGAACGGGATCCGGCTCCACCCGGACTCTGGAAAAGTATGCTTCCGCCGCTGCTCCAAGCTGTCGGGCATCCAGTCCCCTTGCACCCGGTGCCGTTACCGCATACAGCCCGGAAGCGGTGCGGCTGAGCCGCTGCAGCATCCGGTCATATGCCTTGTCCCGGAATACGCCCATCACAGCCAGAATCTCCCTGCCCGGGAACATTTGTTCCAGCCCGGTGCAGAAAGCATCCATGCCATGTGGGTTATGCGCCCCGTCCAGCACGAATACCGGCGCTTCTCCCAGCAGTTGAAATCTGCCCGGATGCCGTGCCGCTGCAAAGCCTCTGCGAATGTCCCCGTCGGAAATGGGCAGCCCCGCCTTTGCAAGCTGTCTGCATGCTTCCAGCGCCACCGCAGCGTTGCCGCACTGATACGCTCCATGCAGACCCAGCAGATAGGGCTCCCCTTCTTCAGGCTTCAGCAGCATGCCCTTTGGAGTATCCTCCAGCATGGTCAATGCCCCCTCCGGCACGGGAATGCAGCGGCTGCCCGCAGCGGCGCATGCATCCTCCAGCACAGACAGCACAGCCGGAGTCTGGGGAGCGGTCACCAAAGGACAGCCGGGTGTGACGATGCCTGCCTTGTGCCGGGCAATCTCCTCCGGCGTATCCCCAAGAAACCGGGTATGATCCACTGCGATGGGGGTAATCACCGCCAGAAGCCGGTTTTCCGCCACATTCACGGCATCCAGGTCTCCGCCCATGCCGCATTCCAGCACTGCCAGACCACAGCCCTGCTGTGCAAACAGGGCAAAGGCAGCAGCCGTTTCCAGTTCAAAGCCGGTAGGGTAGATCCCATCCCGGGCAAGGGCTTCCGCACCCTGCCGCACCAGCGTGCATGCCTGTGCAAACTGCTCCGCCGTACAGCAGGAGGTGCCCAGCTTATACTGTTCCAGCAATTGAAACACCGCCGGAGAGGTATACGTCCCGGCGGAACAACCAGCTGCCTCCAGCACGGCGGACAGCATGGCGCACACGGAGCCTTTTCCGTTGGTACCTGCCACCACAATGGATTGCAGCCCCTTCTGGGGATTCCCCATCCGGGCAAGCAGCGCCTGCATGGTGTCCAGTCCTGGTCGGATGCCCCGATCCCGCTGTCCGTGAAGCCATTGCATTGATTCCAGAAAATCCATAGTCCTTGATCACGATTCTTTCCCTGCGCCCATGCGCAGACTGCTCATTGTATTTTATCACAAAACAGGCAGAATGTCAAATGCACTCTGCCTGTTTTCAGCGAATCGCCGGATATTACTTTCTGCCGCAGCCCTTGTCGAATGCCGGATTGCAGGCGTAGAAGTTCTTTGCGTTCAGCTTATCCTGTGTGATGCGCAACGCTTCCCCGTTCCGTACAGGGAAACTACAGCCGCCAGTATATTGTGATCTGCTCCGGATCTGCCTCCACCCGGCGGATCAGCACTCCTGCCGCCCGTCGCCGATCCGCCGGTGACATTCCGTGCCACAGCGCTGCATCCGGCAGAATACCCTGTCCGGATGCTTTTGCGGTTTGTTCTGCCAACTGCCCTTCCAGCTGTGCCCGGCGCAGGTGCAGTCCGGTCACCCGGTTGTTGATGTAGGAAAACAGCGCCGTATCCGCCTGAGGCAGCTTCTCCAGCAGAGCTGTCAGCTCCTGCTCCGTTTCGGTCAGCGCATGCTCCAGACCCGTCAGCGCCGGATCCGGCAAAGTCTCCCCATACAGAGTCCCCAGTCCATTCAGCCGATCCAGCACCAGCTGCTCCACTGCCTGCTCCAGTGCCCCCGCCTCCAGTGTGCCGATGCCGGAGCATACCCCCTTGTGCAGACGCCGGGCACAGTACAGATACCTGCCCCTGCTGCCCTGCTTTGCGGTCAGTCCGCTGCCGCATGCACCACAGTACAGCAGTCCGGACAGCCAGGAGCCATCCCCGTGCCGGACAGTCGGAGCCTTCGTGTTCTTTTGCTGACAGGCAAGCCACAGATCCGCCGGGATCAGTCCCCGATGAGGTGCCAGCACGATCCGCCGGTTCTGCAGACAGCCTTCGCCCCCGGACGCATCCCGGCTTTTGTAGCAGTAGCAGCCATTCTCCCCGATATAATCCGACTGGGGATTCACCAGCTGAGCCCCCCTGGCAGCGAAAAAGGCATACACCTGCCTATCTGCCTGCACATACACCGGATTGCGCAGCACCTCCCGGATCCGGGCACGTTCCCAGTCCCTGCCCCGCTTTTGCATGCCCTCTGCCCGGAGCCGGGCTGCCACCTCCCCCAGCGATACCGCCGGATCCGCATACAGCCGATAGATCAGGGAAAGCTGTGCTGCCTCCTCCGGCTCCGGTACATATACAGAGGTATGGACACCTCCCAGCACTGCCGGGATCCGCCGGAAGCCAAAGGGCACGGGTCCCCCCATGTACAGCCCCCGGTCACTGCGGGCGGCATAGGCATCCGCCACCCGTTTCTGAATGGTCTCCCGCTCCAGCTGGGCGAACACGATGCAGATATTGAGCATGGCTCTGCCCATCGGGGAACCGGTATCGAATTTCTCGGTGGCGGAAATGAACTGCACTCCCTGCTGCTCGAACTGCTGCATCATCCGGGCAAAATCCAGCACCGACCGACTGATCCGATCCAGCTTGTAAACGATCACTGTGCGGATCTGTCCTGCCGCCACTGCCGCCATCATTTCCCCGAAGGCAGGGCGCTCCGTATTCTTGCCGCTGTAGCCACGATCCGCAAAGCACCGGCAGGGCGCCCCCCGTGCCTCATACCGGCACAGCTCCAGCTGCTGACTGATGGAAATGCTGTCCGGTTTGTCCACTGATTGCCGGGCATACAGCGCAATCATGCATTCTTCTCCCGGCGGCAGTAGGGGGCAAAGATCCCGTACAGCTCCCGGCGCAGCTGCCGGGTTTCCCCTGCGCCCGTTCTGTCATGCTCCGGCTCTGCCTGCCGGATCCGTCTCCCACGCAGATCCGGATGCCGGATAAACAAATAATGTTCCTGCTGTGCTTGCTTCACTGTGCATCATCTCCCGGTGCATTCTATGCCGCCGGTACCTGTACACATACAGCCGGATATTGCCGGATCCCGGCGAGAAGCAGAGAAATTTAGGATTATGCTTGACCTGCTTCTGATTACATGGTATAATTATTTGCAGTATAGTTTTTCGATGCTCTGAATTTTGATGCCCGGTGAAAGGGACATCAGCTCCGGATCTGCTGCCTGTTTTCCGCAGCAGTGGGCTGTTGATACGCACAGACAGCCGCCCGGACGATATCACACATATTAAGGGTTACGCTGCACAGGCGCTGTGCGGTGTCGCCTAAAATTTAAGGGAGAACTGGTATGAAAGGCATCATTCTGGCCGGAGGATCCGGCACAAGACTTTATCCGCTGACAAAGGTAACCTCCAAGCAGCTTTTGCCGGTATATGACAAGCCCATGATCTTCTACCCCATGTCGGTTCTGATGAATGCAGGGATCCGGGATATTCTGATCATTTCCACCCCTCATGACCTGCCCCGCTTCCGGGAGCTTCTGGGAGACGGCAATCAGTTCGGTATCCACCTGTCCTATCAGGTACAGCCCTCGCCGGACGGGCTGGCGCAGGCCTTCATTCTCGGCGAGGAATTTATCGGGGATGACTGCGCCGCAATGGTTCTGGGAGACAATATTTTTGCCGGACACGGGCTGAAAAAACGCCTGCGGCAGGCGGTGGAACGGGCAGAACAGCAGAATCTCGCCACTGTTTTCGGCTATTATGTAGACGATCCGGAGCGGTTCGGCATCGTGGAATTTGACAAGGATGGCAAAGCTGTTTCCATCGAGGAAAAGCCGGCGCACCCCAAGTCCAACTACTGCGTTACCGGATTGTATTTTTACGACCGGCGGGTTGTGGAATATGCAAAAAGCCTGAAGCCCTCCGCACGGGGAGAGCTGGAGATCACGGATCTGAACCGGATCTATCTGAACGAAGGCGCACTGAGCGTGGAGCTGCTGGGACAGGGCTTCACCTGGCTGGATACCGGCACCCATGAAAGCCTGGTGGAGGCCTCCAACTTTGTCAAGACCATCGAGGATCACCAGCACAGAAAGATCGCCTGCCTGGAGGAAATCGCATATCTGAACGGCTGGATCACCAGAGAACAGGTGCTCCAAGCCTATGAGATTCTCAAGAAAAACCAGTACGGACAATATCTGATGGACGTACTGAACGGAAAATATCTGGACACTCTGCACTGATTTAGGAGGATACGCATGACCATTATCGTAACCGGAGGAGCCGGATTCATCGGTTCCAATTTTGTGTATTTGCAGCTGAAGGAGCATCCGGAGGACAGGATCATCTGCCTGGACAAGCTCACCTATGCCGGTAATCTTTCCACCCTGCAGGAGGCGATGGAGCACCCCAACTTCCGTTTTATCAAGGCTGACATTGCGGACAGAGCCGCTGTAGAGCAGCTGTTCGAGCAGGAGCATCCGGACATTGTGGTAAATTTTGCCGCAGAGTCCCATGTAGACCGCTCCATTGAAAATCCCGGCATCTTCCTCCAGACCAATATCATGGGCACACAGGTGCTGATGGATGCCTGCCGCAAGTACGGGATTCAGCGCTACCACCAGGTTTCTACGGACGAAGTGTACGGCGATCTGCCGCTGGATCGTCCCGACCTGTTTTTTACAGAAGACACACCGATACACACAAGCAGTCCCTACAGTTCCTCAAAAGCCGGAGCAGATCTGCTTGTTTTGGCATATTACCGCACCTTTGGCCTGCCGGTATCCATCACCAGATGCTCCAACAACTACGGCCCCTACCACTTCCCGGAAAAGCTGATCCCGCTGATGATCAGCCGGGCGCTGGCGGACGAGGCACTGCCGGTTTACGGCAAGGGAGAAAACGTCCGGGACTGGCTTTATGTGGAGGATCACTGCAAGGCCATCGACCTGGTGATGCGCAAGGGCAGAGCCGGCGAGGTCTACAACGTAGGCGGCCACAACGAGCGGACAAATCTGGAGGTTGTCAAGACCATCCTCAAGGAGCTGGGCAAGCCGGAAAGCCTGATTACCTTTGTCACGGATCGTCCGGGACACGACATGCGCTATGCCATCGATCCCACCAAGATCCACAGTGAGCTGGGCTGGCTGCCGGAAACAAAGTTTGAAGACGGCATCCGGCAGACCATTCAATGGTACCTGGACAACAAGAAATGGTGGCAGGATATTATTTCCGGTGAGTACCAGAACTACTTCGATCAGTACTACCGGCAAAAAGGAAGAGTCGACCAGTAAGGGAGATTTTTATGAAACCATATAAAATCGGCTACACACAGGGTGTGTATGATATGTTCCATATCGGGCATCTGAACCTGATCAACCAGGCTAAGGCTCTGTGCGATTATCTGATCGTTGGGGTCAACTCCGACCAGCTGGTGGAGCGTTATAAGAACAAGACGCCGGTCATCTGTCAGGAGGATCGGCGCACCATTGTGGAAAATATCAAGGCAGTGGATCAGGCGGTGATCGCAGATACGCTGGACAAAACAGAAATGCTGCAGGCGCTGGGCTTCAACGCTGTGTTCATCGGAGACGACTGGAAGGGCAATGCCCGCTGGATCCGTACCGAAGAGGAGCTGCGCCGGTTTGGCGTGGATGTGGTATACCTGGCGCATACGCCGGATATCTCCTCCACTGCCCTGCGCAAAGCAACAGAACAAACAGGCAGCACCGCCTGCGTGGAGGAAACATGAAAGCACTGGTTACGGGCGTGAAGGGACAGCTGGGATTTGACGTGGTCAATGAGCTGAAAAACAGAGGACATGATGCAGTGGGCGTGGATATCGAAGAAATGGATATCACCGACCCGGAAAGCGTCAGCCGGGTCATCGGCGAAGCTGCGCCGGATGTGGTGATCCACTGTGCTGCATGGACAGCAGTGGATGCCGCAGAGGATCCGGAAAACATTGCAAAGGTTCGTGCAGTCAACGCCGGTGGAACCCGGAACATTGCACAGGTGTGCAAAAAGCTGGACTGCAAAATGATGTACATCTCAACGGACTATGTGTTCAACGGACAGGGCACCCAGCCCTGGCAGCCGGACTGCAGGGACTATGCGCCGCTGAATGTATACGGACAGACCAAGCTGGAGGGCGAGCTTGCTGTGGCGGATACCCTTGAGAAATACTTCATTGTGCGGATCGCATGGGTATTCGGCAAAAACGGCAGCAACTTTATCAAAACCATGCTCAACGTAGGCAAAAAGCATGACACCGTCCGTGTGGTCAGCGACCAGATCGGTACGCCTACCTATACACTGGATCTGGCACGGCTGCTGGTGGATATGGCGGAATCGGAGAAATACGGCTATTACCATGCCACCAACGAAGGGGGCTATATCAGCTGGTATGACTTTACCTGCGAGATCTACAAACAGGCTGGCTATGCCACAAGAGTGGTGCCGGTCACCACTGCGGAATACGGTCTTTCCAAAGCGGCACGGCCCTTCAACAGCCGTCTGGACAAATCCAAACTGGCAGAAAACGGGTTTCAACCCCTTCCTGCATGGCAGGACGCACTGCAACGATATTTGAAGGAGATTGATTTTTAATGGGACAGATCAAGGTCGATCAGCATGTAGGCGGCATCCAGGGACTATGCATCATCCAGCCCGCCGTGCATGGGGACAGCAGGGGCTATTTTATGGAAACCTATAACCAGAACGATATGCAGGAAGCCGGACTGGACATTGCCTTTGTACAGGATAACCAGTCCTGCTCCACAAAGGGTGTTCTGCGGGGGCTGCACTTTCAGAAGCAGTTCCCCCAGACCAAGCTGGTACGGGTCATCAGAGGCAGCGTGTTTGACGTTGCCGTAGACCTGCGGAGCAATTCAGCAACCTACGGCAAGTGGTTCGGCGTAGAGCTGACCGCCGAGAACAAGAAGCAGTTCCTGATTCCAAAGGGCTTTGCACACGGCTTCCTGGTGCGCAGCGAGATCGCCGAGTTCTGCTATAAATGCGACGACTTCTATCACCCCGGGGATGAGGGCGGCCTTGCCTGGAATGACCCGGCTATCGGCATCGACTGGGGCGTAACCGGCACATATCCCGGCTCCGCCTCCGGCAGCGGCTATACCCTGCCGGACGGTACCGGACTGATGCTCAGCGAAAAGGATCAGCTGTGGCTGGGCATTCAGGATACGTTCAAGTTTAACTAAATTAAAGAGTGGCAGGAAACATGCAGAATATATTTATTGTTGGTTCAAAAGGCATTCCCGGTTCTTACGGGGGATATGAAACATTTGTGGATAAGCTGACAGAGTATCACCAGGATCAGCCGGAGATCAAATATCACGTGGCATGCGCAGTGGACGAGGCAGAAAAGGTGGGGGAATTCACCTATCACAACGCCCATTGCTTCAATGTGCTCCGCAAGCCCATCGGCCCCGCACAGGCTATTTTTTATGACACGGATGCGCTGAAATACTGTGTTGCATACATAAAGCAGCACCACATTTCCAACCCCATTGTATACGTTCTGGCGTGCCGCATCGGTCCGTTCTTCAACAAATACGTCAAGCAGATCCATCAGCTTGGCGGCAAGGTATATGTGAACCCGGACGGGCACGAATGGATGCGGGCAAAGTGGCCGGCACCGGTCAGAAAGTACTGGAAGATCTCGGAGCAGCTGATGGTCAAGCATGCGGATCTGCTGGTATGCGACAGCAAGAACATCGAAAAATACATCCGCACATCCTACGAAAGCTACAAGCCGCAGACCACATTCATCGCCTATGGGGCAGAAACCAGAAAGAGCACCCTGACGGATGCAGATCCGGCACTGACGGACTGGTATCGTTCCAAAGGGCTGGCGCCGGGCGAATATTACCTGGTGGTAGGTCGTTTTGTGCCCGAAAACAACTATGAGACCATGATCCGGGAATTTATGAAGAGCCACACCAAGAAGCATTTTGCGCTGATTACCAATGTGTCCGACAAGTTCCTGGAGGATCTGAAACGCAAAACCGGCTTTGACAGGGATCCGAGAATCAAATTCGTTGGCACCGTTTACAACACCGAGCTGCTGATGAAGATCCGGGAAAACGCCTATGGCTATTTTCACGGTCACGAGGTTGGCGGAACGAATCCCAGTCTGCTGGAGGCGCTGGGCAGCACCCGGCTGAATCTTCTGCTGGACGTGGGCTTTAATAAGGAAGTGGCGGAGGATTCCGCCCTGTACTGGAACAAATCTGACGGTGATCTGGCCCGGCTGATCGATCAGGCTGACCAGATGCTGCCGGAGGAGATTGACCGATACGATCAACTGTCCACTGACCGGATCCGGCAGGCTTACAGCTGGGATTATATCTGCGGACGGTATATGGATCTATTTTTAAATAATTGCAGTGAGATGTAAATGAGTAAAAGAGGATTTTTAAACAGGATGTTCTCCAGGCTGGTTTCCAAGCTGAAAAAAAGAGAATATCTGATCGATGAAACCATACAGGGCACGGAGCTGATCGGCATTGTATGGGAACGCTTCTGCATGCTGATACGGGGGCTTTTTAAAAAATGCTTCTTCAGAAGTGCGGGAAAGGTCTTTTTCTGCGGCAGGCACTGCGTGCTGAAAAGCAAAGGGAAAATCAGCGTAGGCAGCGGCGTGACCATTCATCAGGGCTGCCGCATCAACGCCCTTTCCAAGCAGGGCATCCGCATGGGAGACAACGTAAATATCGGGCCGGAATGCATCCTGGAATGCAGCGGAGTCATCACTGAACTGGGAGAAGGCATCGTAATCGAGGACAACGTAGGGATCTCTGCCCGCACCTTTATCGGCGCAAGAGCTGATGTGTTCATCGGTCACGACACCATCATCGGTCCCTATTGCAGCATCCATGCGGAGAACCACGTATTCAGTGACCCGGATACACCCATCCGGATGCAGCCCTGTTCCAGAAAGGGCGTACACATCGGTCCGGACTGCTGGATCGGCGCAAAGGCAACCATTCTGGACGGTGTTACCATCGGTCAGGGCTGTGTGATCGCAGCAGGGGCGGTTGTCACCAAATCCCTGCCGGACTATGCGGTTGCAGCAGGCGTGCCTGCCAGGATCATCAAGTACCGCAACGCATAATTCACTTGGGGAGAATAGAATCATGAAGGATTTTTTCAAACTGCTCATTTTCTGGGCATGCCGGGCTTTTTTCAGTTTATTCAGCATCTTTCCCATCCGGAAAAACCGGGTCACATTTGTAAGCTATAAGGGTGCGCAGTATTCCTGCAATCCCAAAGCCGTTTCCGAATACCTTCTGACCCACTGCAAGGATCAGTTTGAGGTGGTATGGGGTCTGGATGACCCGGCAACCTATGACGGGATCCGGGACGAACGGGTTACTGTTATAAAGCATGGCACCCTGAAATTCTACAAGCTACTGTGTACCTCCCGGTTTATCATCACCAACGTGGACTACCTTTCCTACATCCGATTCCGGAAGGAACAGTACATCATCCAGACCTGGCATGGAGGCGGATCCTACAAAAAGGTGGGCGCCCAGACCAAGAACATCAACTACTTCACCGCAAAGCGCCGTTCCTATTTCAACGCAAGAACGGATGCCTTCATTTCCAGCTCTGCCATTTTTACCAGAGATACCATTCAGGGCTCTTTTCACTTTCAGGGTCAGATCCTGGATTACGGTATGCCGAGAAATGACCTGCTTTTTACAAAGGATCCCGAAAAGGCTGCGCAAATCAAAAAGCGGCTGGGACTTTCGGAGGAGCAGCATATCCTGCTGTATGCTCCCACCTATCGGCAGATCATCAAGTACACGGACTATGAGCTGGACGAATCCCGGCTGAAAACCGCCCTGCAGAATCGATTCGGCGGAGAGTGGGTCATTCTGTACCGGCTTCATCCCATGCTGAAGGATACGTTTGACGCTGCAAGCCATGATGTGATGGATGTATCCCACTACAACGACATGCAGGAGCTGCTGTTTGTATCGGACATTCTCATTACCGATTACTCCTCCTCCATGTGGGATTTTTCCCTGACGCACCGTCCCTGCTTCCTGTTTGCAACAGATCTGCGCTCCTATCAGAACGAGCGTGACTTTTACACCGATATCCACAGCTGGCCCTTTATTCTCACAGAGAATAATGATGAGCTGGCTGAAAAAATTGCTGCTTTTGACGAAGAACACTATGTCAATGACGTGATCGCCTATCATGAGGCATCCGGCAGCTACGAAACCGGCTCTGCCTGCCGGAAGGTGGCAGAACTGATGCGTTCCAAATTATAAAAAAGGAGAACATGGATATGAACGTTGCCGTCATTTTTGCCGGAGGCACCGGGCAGAGAATGAACACCAAAGTGACCCCCAAGCAGTTTCTGGAAGTACACGGAAAGCCTATCATCATCTACACACTGGAGCAGTTCGAGGAGCATGATGAGATTGACGGCATTGTGATCGTTTGCCTGGTGGACTGGATCGATCACCTGAAAAAACTGCTCAGCAAGTTTGGGATCCGCAAGGTAAAGGAGATCGTACCCGGCGGCGAAACCGGACAGATGTCCATTTTTGCCGGCATTTCCAAAGCCCACGAGCTGTTTTCCGACGATGATTTCGTGCTGATTCACGATGGTGTAAGACCGGTGATTGACCGGGATACCATTTCTCAGAACATTCAGTGTGCCAAGGAAAACGGCTGTGCCGTGACGGTCTCCCCCGCCATTGAAACCATTGCCCTGAAGGAAGGCTCCACCATCAAGAACATCATGAACCGCAAGGACTGCTGGATCGCAAAAGCCCCCCAGACCTTCCGGATCGGCAGTATCTATCAGGCACATTTACAGGCGCAGGCGGACAGCAGATATGATTTTGTGGACTCTGCAAGTCTGATGCTCCACTACGGCACCAAGATCTACCCGGTAGAGGGCAAGCCGGACAATATCAAGATCACCACGCCGTCAGATTACTACATTTTCAGAGCTATGCTGGATGCCAGCGAGAATTCTCAGATTTGGGGGTAATGGATTGAATAGGGAAAATCCTGTTGTACTGGAGGACATCCGGCACATCTGCAGCGACACCAACATCAACTGGAGCAAGCTGACCGGGAAAACCGTTCTGGTGACCGGATCCACCGGTCTGATCGGCAAGCTCATCGTAAAAGCCCTTTGCGCAAAGGGCTGCATTCACGTGATCGCAATGGCAAGAAACCGGGAAAAGGCAGAGACATGCTTTTCCGGATACACCGGCGTGGAGCTTCTGATCTGCGATATCAGCAGCATTCCTGCCATCGAAGCCCGGATCGATTACATCATCCACTGCGCAAGCGTCACCGACAGCAAGCAGTTCGTTCAGCAGCCGGTCACCACATTTCTGACTGCAGTCAACGGCACGGATCAGATTCTGAAGCTGGCAGTGGAAAAGCAGTGCGCCGGTGTTGTGTACACCTCCAGCATGGAAGTATACGGCACGCCCCAGACCGACGAAAAGATCACCGAGCAGCATCCTACAAACCTGGATTGCATGAACGTGCGTGCCTGCTATCCGGAAAGCAAGCGCGCCTGTGAAAACCTTTGCTGCGCCTATGCTTCCCAGTATGGCATTCCCATTATGACCGCCCGGCTCACCCAGACCTTCGGGGCAGGGGTAGCATACCGGGACGGCCGTGTGTTTGCGGAATTCGCACGGTGTGCAGTGGAAAACCGGAATATCATCCTGCACACAAAGGGAGAAACCAAGCGCTCCTACCTTTACACTTCTGATGCGGTCAGAGCCATTCTGACCATTCTGACAGAGGGACAGTCCTGTCATGCCTACAACATCGCCAACGAGGACACCTACTGCTCCATTTATGAAATGGCGCAGATGGTGGCGCAGAACTGCGGCAGCGGGATCCAGGTAGAATGCATTCCGGAGGACATCAGCAAATTCGGATACGCAGCGCAGCTGCACATGAATCTGGACACCTCCGCCATCCGGGCACTCCGCTGGCAGGCAGCCTATTCCCTGCCCCAGATGTATGAACGGATGATCGCATCCTGGAATTCCAACGAGGGGGAGCATGCAGCAACATGAAGAAAACGATCATTTTTGATACCGCCATCGGCACATCCAATATCGGAGATATTGTTATTCTGGAAAGCCTGGAAACCCAGCTGGAGAATCTTCTGAAGCAGTGCTTTGTGGTCAGATATGCGACCCATCTGAAAAACTTTAATTTTCTGACCTATCTCCGGCTCCGGGCGAAGCGCCGCTACGCAGACGAATGTGACTATAAATTCATCATGGGAACCAACCTGCTTTCCTATGATATTTTCAATACACGCCGCCAATGGCAGATCGGTCTGCTGACCTGGCCCCTGTATAAAAATGTGATAGTTGCCGGCGTGGGCACCACACAGGGCAGGCGGCGGCTGACCGCATACAGCAAGTGGATCTACAAAAGGATCTTGAGCAAAAAATATATACATTCCGTCAGAGACGAGGAAAGCCGGGAGCTTCTGGAATCCATCGGCATCCGTGCCATCAACACCGGCTGCCCCACCCTCTGGAAGCTGACGCCGGAATTCTGTAGTCAGATCCCGACGGAAAAAGCAAGTCAGTGTGCCTTTTCTCTCAGCGGCTTCAAGGATCAGCTGGATCGGGAAAAGGACGGGGAGATACTGAAAATCCTCCAGCAGAATTACAAGGCTCTGTATTTCTGGTGCCAGACCACAGAGGATGAAAAGTACCTGGACAGTTTCCCGGATACAAAGGATATCCCCCGGATCTACAACCTGGATGTGTTCGGCGCTCTGTTGGACAAGGGGGACATTGACTACATCGGCACCAGACTGCACGGCGGCATTTTCGCCCTGCAGCATAAAGTGCGCTCCATCATCATTTCCATCGATCATCGCGCCGCCGGATTCCACGACACCAACAACATTGTGTGCCTCAAGCGGGAAGAAATAGACAAGCTGGATGCCATGCTCAACAGCACCATCCGCACGGAAATCGTCCTGAAACAGGAGAACATCGACCGCTGGAAAGCACAGTTTATCACCGGGAGGGAATGATTTGGACTGTACTGCGAAACTCTCCGTCATTGTTCCTGTATACAACGTTGCGCCCTATCTGCGCAAGTGCCTGGACAGCCTGCTGGGGCAGTCCTACTCCAATTTGGAAATCATTCTTTGTGACGATGGCTCCACAGACAACAGCGGAGCCATTTGTGACGAATACGCACAGAAGGATTCCCGCTGTCTGGTGATCCACAAGGAGAACGAAGGGGTATGCACTGCCAGAAACGCCGCCTTTCAGAAAGTGACCGGCGATTATGTGACCTTTGTGGATTCCGATGATTTTTTGGAGCCAAACGCCTATGAAACAGTACTGTCCGCTGTGCAGGAGCATGCTGCGGACGCTTGTTTTTATGGCTGGAAACGGATCCACGCAGACACCGGTCAGACCCAGTATACCTTCAAAGGCAGAACCGGCATCGGTACGGGAGAAGAAGCTCTCCGGCAGGCTCTGCTGTTCAACGGTTATGCCGGGCACATCTGGAACAAGGTATTCTCCACTGCATACTGGAAGCAGGACGGCGTCATCCGGCTGCCGGAAATGGATCCTGCCTTTGCGGTGGGAGAGGACTGCGAGTGGCTGGTGCGCATGCTGCGCCCCTACCGGAACGTGGTGTTCCTTTCTGATTGCCTGTACAATTATCTGGTCAGAAGCGACAGTGCCGTTAACATCCGGCAATTCACGGAAGCCCGGCTCACCGAAATCCCCGCCCGTGAAAAAATTGCCCAGGAGGCTGCGGCTGTCTGGCCGGCTCTGGAGGATCCGGCACGGGCAAAGGCATACGCCCGGCTGATCCAGAACGGCAAGCTGGCGTTTCAGCTCCGGGATCGGCATGCAGCAGCCCGGATCAAGCCCCACCTTTCCAAAAACCGCCGGAGCTATTTCCGCTGCGGTGAGATCAGTCTGACGCAGAAGCTCAAGGCCATTGCTGCGGAAGTGCTGATCCGGTTCACATAACTACCTGCCTCAATGCAAAGGATTGAATCAATGGTTTTCAGAACAACATTTAGAATCCGCACATCGGAATTGATTTTTCTTGCCGTGTATGCATTGTTTGCTGCGGCAACCATCATAGATGCTTCGCTGATCACGCTGGGATCCATCAAAACATTGATCAACTACGGATCTGTGGGTGTATTGGCGGCTGTATTCATCAGCAGAACCTATTCACTCAAACAGATCCGCTTTTATCTTCTGTTCGGCATTTTCGTCTTTGCCGCATACACCACCAAGCGAACCTTTTTGCTGGTCTATATGCTACTGCTGCTGAATGCGCGATACTCCAGCTTCCGGAAAATCGCTCTGACCTCTCTGATCGCCACTACCCTTTCCATTCTCTTTGTCATCCTCTGCTGCAAGGCTGGACTGATTACCGACCTTGTCTACAACCGGAACGGCGTGGAGAATGCCCACTCCTACGGCTTTGGTCATTACAGTTCCATTTCCTACTTTGCACTGTTTCTGACACTGACCTGGCTGTATCTGCGGCGACGTGCCATCGGCTGGATTGAGATCGGGGTGCTGGCTGCCTTCAATTATGGCATTTACCGCATCACCACAACCCGACTGAGCTTTTATCTGGCTCTGTTTGTACTTGCAGCATACGTTGTAATCGTCAAATATCACTGGATCCGGCTTTCCTCCAAGCCCATCCGGTTCCTCTCCACCATTGGCTTTCCGGTTTCCTTTGCCGTCTGCATCCTTCTGCATTATTTCTACAACCCGAAAAATGCACTGCTGGAGAAGCTGAATGAAATGCTGAACAGCCGTCTGCTGATGGGCAAAACCGCCTTTGAACAGTATCATCTGAAGCTCTTCGGGCAATCCATCCAGATGGTGGGCATCAAAAGCGCCACCTTCGGCGAGGGACATCAGGTGTATTTTTACATCGACTCCGGCTATGTCTACGCCCTCATCGGCTACGGCATTCTGTTCACCGCACTGCTGCTGACCCTGTACACCATCGTGCTGCGGAATACCGCCAAAAAGGAACAGGGGGTTCTGTTTATCTGGGCGGTAACAGTGATGCTGTTCAGCATTTCCAACAACGCATGGGTCAGCATCACATACAATCCCCTTCTGTTTTATGTGATCGTGCCGGAAGCCAACAACGCACTGACCCGGCTGCTGGATCGGATCAGAGGGTGGAAACCGAAAAAACTGAAACTAGGATGGTGATTTCATGGAATACAAACAGCCGGGATTGCCCCGGAAGGTGCTGCATAAGCTGCGTGAAACATGCTATACTGCCTTTGGAAATGCCTTCACCAAGCCGGATCCAAAGCTGATCGTGTTCTCCAGCGAGCCGGATTTTTCCGACAACAGCCGGGTTTTGTTTGAATATATGCAGGATAATGGCTTTGCGGAATCCTACAAATTTATCTGGCTGGTAAACGAACCGGAGCAATTTGCTTCCCTGCACTATCCCAATACCACCTTTGTGCAGAAAAATGATGCCTACAGATACCTGCGCCGGGAAACTCTGAAAGCGCTGATGCAGGCTCACTACTATATCGGCACCCACATCCGCCAGAAACGGATCCGGAAAAGCGGATCCGGACAGATCATTCTGAATCTGTGGCACGGCTGCGGCTTTAAGGATACCCAGCATATGCCCTGGAACGATGCCTTTGACTATGTGCTGGTGCCCGGGGACGTATTCATCGAAACAAAATCCAGATTTTTCGGATGCAGCAAGGACAGGATCTTGCCCATCGGCTACCCCAGATACGACCTGTTCCGGAAGCACAATCCCAACACGGACGCCTTTGTCAACAGCTTCAGGGTCAATGCGGACACCCGGCTGATCATCTGGATGCCCACCTTCCGGAAAACCGGAAAGAACAAATACCCGGAGGAGCATATCGCCTACAGCTTTCCCCTGCCGGTATTGCAGTCGGCGGAGGATCTGCTGAAGCTGGATCAGGCATGCCGGGAAAAGAATCTGGTGATTCTGGTCAAGAAACATCAGTATCAGCAGGATTTCGGCATCGACAATGTTGCCCTCACCAATATCCGCTTCATTGACAATCAGACGTTTTCGGATCATCAGATCCAGATGTACGAATTTCTGCCCTGCACGGACGCTCTGATCTCGGATTACTCCTCCGTTGCCATTGACTATCTTCTGATTGACAAGCCCATCGGCTTTACATTGGATGACTATGAAAGCTACAAACAGACAAGAGGTTTTGTCTTTGAGGATCCCCTTGCGTATATGCCGGGTGCCCACATTTATACACTGGAGGAATTGATCCGGTTCGTGGGCGATGTGGCAGAGGGCGCCCCGGATCCCTACAAAGCCCAAAGAGCGGAAGTCCGGACCCATACCAACAAGTACGGCGGTGACTTCTGCAAACGTATAATCGAAAGGTTTGAACTGTAATCATGAATACGCAGCCTCTTGTGAATCCGCCAAAGGGCAGAATCCTTGCTATAGACTTTCTGAAAGCCCTGGCCATCATACTGGTGGTTTTCTCCCACATTAACGCATACAACGGGTCAGCAAAAATCTGGGCCATCTGCTTTGCCCCAAATGTCTTTTTCTTTTCCCATGGGGTGGTGTGCCGGTCAAAGATTCACCAACTTTCTGACTGGAAGGATTTCATTCTGAACCGGATCGTGTCCATTCTGGCACCCTACTTGATTTGGGGCATGATCTATTCCCCGCTGACCGCTAAAAACATTGTAAAACTCTGCTATGGATCCCATGAATCCCTGTCCCTGGCGGACAGTCTGACCTCCCTGTGGTTTCTCCCCTGTCTGTTTGCGGGAGATCTGCTGTTTGCACTGATCCTGTGGGCTGCGGAGCAGATCAAAAGCCCCAAGGGACGGCTGATCTTTCTGACTGCTGTGGTGACAGGGGTCCTGGCAGTATGTCCCTTCCTCCCCCACTTCTCCAAGGGCTGGCCCTTCGGAGCGGATGTTGCCCTACAGGCTGTTGCCTGGATTGGACTGGGCTATCTGACCATGTATCTGCTCAAAGACCGGATCAATCCGGGCACCGGCAAGCAGACCCACCCCCTTGTACTGGTGCTGATCGCAGCAGCCGGTCTTGCACTGTCTCTGACTGCGTTCTGCAACACCTCCATGCCGGGTGGATATGTGATGATGGCGGAAGCCAGATACGGCAATTATCTGCTCTATCTGGTCAGTGCAGCAGGCGGAACCGCTTTTGTATTCGCACTGAGCTTCCTGCTGGCACGGATCCGGAACCGGTTCTTTGTCCGCAGCTTCCAGCTGATCGGTCAGAGTACAATGGTCATTTTTGCAGTGCATAAGTTTGTGATCAAAACACTGCAAAATGTCCTCACCGGGATTGCCATCCCCCATGCAGCAGCGGCAGCAGTGATTCTGATTACTGCCATCGGCGTCAGCCTGTGCGTGATGCCATTCATCAACACCTACCTGCCCCTGCTGGCTGGCAAAATGAAATATAAGAAAGTGTTCGGAGAAACGTAATGGGAAAAACGAAACGCAATTTGATCTATCAGACCCTTTATCAGATGCTGACTCTTGTGCTGCCCTTTGTGACTGCCCCCTATATCTCAAGAGTGCTGGGCACGGAAAACACCGGCATCTATTCCTACACCTACACCACCGTCAATTATTTCATGCTGGCTGCACTGCTGGGCATTGAAACCTACGGTACCAGAACCATCTCCAGAGTCCGCAACGACCAGAACGCTCTGAACAAAGCCTTTTCCAGCTTGTTCTACTGCCACATCTGCGTTGCCGGATTGTGTCTGGTGGTGTATATGATCTATGTCCTGTGCTTCAGTGGGGCATACCGGGTTTACGCCCTGATCCAGGCTCTGTATATTCTGGCAGAACTGCTGAATATCAACTGGTTCTTCTTCGGCATCGAAGAATTCAAGATCACGGTCACACGGAATCTGGTCATCAAGCTCCTGACCATCGCCTCCATCTTCCTGTTCGTCAAGGACAAGGGGGATCTGATCGTTTACATTACCATCATGGCGCTGGGCACCTTTATCAGCCAATCCTTTGTGTGGATCTTCCTCAGAAAATACGTGAAATTCGTAAAGGCAAGCTGTTCCGAGATCTTTCAGCACCTTAAGCCCATGAGCGTGCTCTTTGTTTCCGTCATCGCCACCAGCATCTACAGAATGGTGAGTAAAACCATGCTGGGTGCCATGGGGGAGCTGTCCTCTCTGGGATGCTTTGAATATGCGGATAAGATCATCCGCATGCCTTTGAGCATCATTACGGCAATCGGTCTGGTCATGCTGTCCAAAACCTCCAATATGTATGTGAAGAACAACAAGGGCGCAGTCAGCCTGGTTAGCAAATCCATGGAAGCTGTTCTGATCTTTGCGTCAGCCATTGCCTTCGGACTCTGCGGCATCGCCAATAACTTTGCCGTGCTGTTCTTCGGCGCCGAGTATGCCTATACCGGACAGCTGATCGAAGCCATGAGTATTTCTCTGATTTTCATGTCCTGGAACAATGTGCTGCGTACCCAGTATCTGATGCCCAAATGCAAGGACAAGGAATACGTGATCGCAGTCTGGGCAGGGGCTATGGTGAACATCGTGAGCAATCTGATTTTCATCCGCCTGTGGGGCGCTACCGGTGCGGCACTGACCACCAGTATTTCCTACTTTGTGGTGAGCCTGGTTCAGTCCCATTACGTCAAGGCAGAGCTGCCTGTGTTCCAGTATCTGAAGCGCTCTGCAATCCCCTTTGCCGCCGGTGCAGTGATGCTGGTGTGTGTCAAGCTGGTAGGGCATATGCTGAAGTGCAGCTGGGTCACCCTTTGCATCCAGGTACTGACGGGAGCCATTGTCTACGCCGTCCTGGTGTTGATCTATCTGAAAAAATCCGATTCTTTCCTGTACGCCGGACTGGTGCAGCCGTTCCTGAAGAAACGCAAGCCGAGCAAATAAGAAACCGTCCCTGTATGGTGCAAGCCGTCATGCGGGGACGTTCTGTTTTTGACAGAAAAGTTTCTCTGTGCGGAACGCTTCCCCGAATCGCTGGAAATGCACAAGCTCCCGCTGGCGCAAGAAGCGAATGGCATCCCGCACATCGTAGTCATCCGCCAGCCGAAGGATGTTGTCATAGGTGGTGCGTGCCTTCTGCTCGGCTGCCAGATCCTCTGTCAGATCCGTGATCACATCTCCGGCAGACTGGAAGAAGCTTGCGGTGAAGGGCTGACCGGAAGCAGCAATGGGGTAAATGCCCGTGGTGTGATCCACAAAATAGGTGTCAAAGCCGGAACGCTTGATCTCCTCCGGTGTCAGATTCCGTGTCAGTTGGTATACAATTGTGGAAATCATTTCTACATGACCGAGTTCTTCGGTGCCGATATCCGTCAGAATGCCGCTGACCTCTCCATAGGGCATGGCATAGCGCTGGCTCAGATACCGCAGGGCCGCACCAAGCTCACCGTCTGGCCCGCCCAACTGGGTAATGATAGCTTTCGCCAGCTTTGGATTGGGCTGCTTGATGTTGACCGGATACTGCAGCTTCTTTTCATAAGCAAACATCAGCACTGCCCCCCTTCCCAGGGCCAGGGATTCTCAACCCAGCTCCATGGCTCCGAACCGGCTGCCTGCTCCGCACGAAGCGGCCCGAACCTGCGTACATACTCCTCCTCCAGCTCCCGGCGGTGGCGGAGATGCTTCTCATACTGTTCCATAGCCCGACGGCACGCCGGATGCGTATCCAGATACAGTTGCAGGTCATACAGCGTGAAATCACACTGCTGTACCTGCCGCAACAGTTTAACCCTTTCGTCCATTGTCTGCCTCCCCTCCTGCTGCAAGGAACGGATAATACAGGCTGGGGAAAATGGTTCCCCGGCAAAATCCTTCTTCCATATCGTAGGGCTCTTCCCATGTCTGCATCGGCACATATGCCATGGCAAGGGGTGTTTCCTCCGGGAACCGTCCCCCCATGGGCATCTGGCTGCGCCCGTACAGCCCTCTGCGTTCATACTCCTGCATCGCTGTACACTCCTTTCTGTGCATCCATGCACATTACAATATATGCACAGCGGCAAAATCCGACACAGAACAACCCCCTGCCTTTCCGGAAAATACGGGAAAGACAGGGGGTATATTCAACGATATCCGTAAATCAGATAATCTGAGCCGTGCTGTTCAAAGGGAATGACGTATTTTTGCAGCAGACTTTCGAACTGTTCGGAAGCATCCTGCACCTGCGGTGGGATCAACCGACCCCGATGCTCCAGATATCTGGGATGGATCCGGATCCACTCAATGGCGATTCCATCGAACTGATCGGCGCCAAATTCAAAGGGATCGTCCCAATCGCCCGGATCACAGTCATCCCGCATTGGCTCCAGCTGCTGCTCCTCAAAAAGGGTCTTCATCGT
>NC_021039.1:101509-106504 GCF_000210095.1 Ruminococcus champanellensis 18P13 = JCM 17042 | reverse complement strand
TAAAGAGCGGTGGAAAGGGCATTTCCAACCGCATCGCATTGCGGAGTTCGTTCCACTTGGTGTTATTCATGCAGCTAAAGCTGCCTTTGCTGTAGGATCCGGAATGCCTGGCGTTTCCACGGCTCCTCCATGTTTATTCCTTTGCAGGCTCTACGGTTACGTCCTCCTTGGGGACATCTACCACATCCTCTGCCGGGGTCATGCGTGCGCCGCATGCCGGACAGAATACTGCGTCTGCAACGGTTTCCGCACCACATGCGGGACAATGACTCTTGTCAGGTGTCTCAGCAACAGATTCTTCTGCCGGTTCCTCCTGCTTGACCTTTGCACCGCAATAGGAGCAGAACACCGCACTGGACTTAACCCGCTTGCCGCATGCAGGACAGGTCGCACTGTTTTCCAGCTGGCTCAGCTCTGCCTGCTTCTGCTCAATCTCCTTCCGGGTCTCTGCAACCTTTGCGAACAGCTCCGCATATGCCTCATCCGCTTCTCCATTGCTTCTGGTGTAGAACAGCTCTCCGATCTCCCGGAACACACCGGCGGTCTTATCCTCCAGCCCGGAAATCTCGTGCTTCAGCTTTGCGGTTTCTGCCATCTTCTTTGCGCTGTTGGATGCACCCTTCACTGCCTTGCCGGTTGCAGCAGCCGCATTGGCTGCACTCTCCTTTACCTTATCGAAAAAATTACTCATATCTGCCATAGTCAGTTCCTCCTTGTCCGGGATGCTCTTGGCATCCTGCTCCTATCTGTAGTTTACCACGAATCTGCCGGATTGTCAATCCGGAATTTGATGCTCAGGTATGTGCATTTTGTACAATAATCAACATAATAAGTCGAAAAAATGTACGTTTCCGTCATTGCATTTTTGCTTGGAATATGATAGTCTATAAGCAAGCGGTAAGGAAGTGTGCATGCCGCGATCCCGCAATTGGAATATGCGTTCCTTTTGCGTTTTTGTTCCCTTTTATGTGTTAAAATATTCACAAACTTGCGGGATATACTAGCCATAAGCGGAAACGGGCACCCGTTTCCAGTACCCCCTTCTCAGAAAAAGGAGTGTGCAGTATGAACGAAAACCGTATTGTTGACAGCGTGGAGGCTCTGGAGGCAAAGCTCCGGGAAATCCGCAAGGCACAGACCCAGTTTTCCACCTACTCCCAGCAACAGGTGGACGCCATCTTCCGGGCAGCCGCCCTTGCCGCATGCAAGCAGCGGATCCCCCTGGCAAAGCAGGCTGTAGAGGAAACCGGCATGGGTGTTGTAGAGGACAAGGTCATCAAGAACCACTATGCGGCGGAGTACATCTACAACGCATATAAAAACGCCAAGACCTGCGGCGTGGTGGAGGAGGATGCGGCTTACGGCATCAAAAAAATCGCCGAGCCCATCGGGGTGATCGCTGCGGTGATCCCCACCACCAACCCCACATCCACCGCGATTTTTAAGACCCTGCTTGCATTGAAAACCCGGAACGGCATCATCATCAGTCCCCACCCCCGTGCCAAGCATTCTACCATTGCAGCGGCAAAGGTGGTACTGGAGGCGGCTGTTGCTGCCGGAGCGCCGGCGGGCATCATTGGCTGGATCGATGTGCCCAGTCTGGATCTGACCAACATGGTCATGAAGGAGGCGGACATCATCCTTGCAACCGGCGGCCCCGGTATGGTACACGCTGCATACTCCAGCGGCAAGCCTGCCATTGGAGTGGGTGCCGGCAATACCCCTGCCATTTTTGACGATACGGCGGATATCCTGCTGGCGGTCAACTCCGTGATCCATTCCAAGACCTTTGACAACGGTATGATCTGTGCATCGGAGCAGTCGGTGATCGTACTGGAATCCATCTATGACGCCGTGAAGCAGGAATTCCAAAAGCGGGGCTGCTACTTCCTGAGCCCGGAGGAAACCGAACAGGTACGCAAGACCATTCTCATCAACGGAGCGCTGAATGCCAAGATCGTGGGACAGCCTGCATACCGGATTGCCGAGCTGGCAGGTGTCGCTGTGCCGGAGCATACCAAGATCCTCATTGGCGAGGTGGAAAGCGTGGACATCAGCGAGGAATTCGCCCACGAAAAGCTGTCCCCTGTGCTTGCCATGTACAAGGCGGCGGACTTCCAGGATGCTCTGGACAAGGCGGAGCATCTGATCGCCGACGGAGGCTATGGGCATACCTCCTCTTTGTATGTGGACACAGTCACCGGTCAGGACAAGATCGCCCGGTTCAGCGCATGCATGAAAACCTGCCGGATTCTCATCAACACCCCCTCCTCCCACGGGGGCATCGGGGATCTGTACAACTTCAAGCTGGCTCCCTCCCTGACCCTGGGATGCGGCTCCTGGGGCGGCAACTCCGTATCCGAAAATGTGGGCATCAAGCACCTGCTGAACATCAAGACCGTGGCAGAAAGGAGAGAGAACATGCTTTGGTTCCGTGCACCCCAGAAGATCTATATCAAAAAGGGCTGCCTGCCGGTGGCGCTGGAGGAACTGGGCGCAGTAATGCACAAGCAGAAGGCGTTCATCGTTACCGACTCCTTCCTGTATCAGAACGGCTACACCAAGCCCATTACCGATAAGCTGGACGAACTGGGCATCCGCCACGCCACCTTCTTTGACGTGGCGCCGGATCCCACCCTTGCATGCGCAAAGGAAGGCACCAAAGCCATGACCGCCTTTGCGCCGGACTGCATCATTGCAGTGGGAGGCGGCTCCGCCATGGATGCGGCAAAGATCATGTGGGTGCTGTACGAGCATCCGGACGCTGATTTTCTGGATATGGCAATGCGGTTCTCCGACATCCGCAAGCGGATCTACACCTTCCCCCACATGGGAGAAAAGGCATCCTTTATTGCCATCCCCACCTCCGCCGGTACCGGCTCTGAGGTGACACCCTTTGCGGTGATTACTGACGAAGCCACCGGCACCAAGTATCCCCTGGCGGATTATGAGCTGATGCCCAACATGGCCATTGTGGATGCGGATCTGATGATGCATGCGCCCAAGGGTCTTACCTCCGCCTCCGGCATTGACGCTATGTCCCATGCACTGGAAGCATATGCTTCCGTCATGGCAACGGATTACACGGACGGCCTGGCGCTGAAGGCGATCCAGACCATCTTTGACTACCTGCCCCGTGCCTATGAAAAGGGCGCAGAGGATCCGGCAGCCCGTGAGAAAATGGCAAACGCCGCAACCATGGCAGGCATGGCATTTGCCAATGCCTTTCTGGGGGTATGCCACAGCATGGCACATAAGCTGGGCGCCTTCCACCACCTGCCTCACGGCATTGCCAATGCGCTGATGCTGGATGAGGTGCTCCGGTTCAATGCAGCGGAGGTTCCCACCAAAATGGGCACCTTCCCCCAGTACGACCATCCCCACACCCTGGCACGGTATGCGGAAATTGCAGAGTTCCTGCACATTTCCGGCAAGGATGACACAGAAAAGCTGGAGGGACTCATTGCAAAGCTGGACCAGCTGAAGGAACAGATCGGTATCAGGAAAACCATCCGGGATTACGGCATCGATGAAGCAGCGTTCCTGGAAAGCCTGGATGCCATGACCGAACAGGCTTTTGATGACCAGTGCACCGGTGCAAATCCCCGGTACCCGCTGATGTCCGAGATCAAGCAGATGTATCTGAACGCATATTACGGAAAATAAGGGAGGACAGGACGTATGAATCTGAACAATGTGGTTGCAGTGCGCAATATCAAAACCGTATACCGGGACGGGGACAAAGCCATTAAGGTATTCAACGAGGATTACTCCAAGGCGGATGTGCTGAACGAAGCGCTGAACCAGGCAAGGGTGGAGGAAACCGGTCTGGACATTCCCCGGATCCTGGAAGTCACAAAGCTGGACGGCAAGTGGGCGATCGTGTCGGATTTCATTGAGGGAAAGACCATGAGCCAGATCATGCAGGAGGAGCCGGAACGGATGAACGAGCTGCTGGAGCAGTTCGTAGGCATCCAGCTCCACATTCACGAACAACGTGCGCCCCTGCTGACCAAGCTAAAGGATAAAATGAACCGGAAGATCTCGGAAACCTCCCTGGATGCCACCACCCGGTATGAGCTGCACACGCGGCTGGAGGGCATGCCCAAGCACAACAAGGTGTGTCACGGGGATTTTAACCCCAGCAATATCATCATCACTCCGGCGGGCAAGTCCTATGTGATCGACTGGGCGCATGCCACGCAGGGCAACGCCAGTGCGGACGCTGCCAGAACCTACCTGCTGTTCATGCTCAAGGGACAGGAGCAGCTTGCGGAGCAGTACCTGCGGTTGTACTGCCTGCGCAGCAATACCGCCAAGCAGTATGTGCAGAAATGGCTCCCCATCGTTGCCGCCTCCCAGTCCGTGAAGGGCAAACCGGAGGAACGGGACTTTCTGCTGAAATGGGCGGACGTGGTGGAATACGAGTAAGGCAGCCTGATGATAGAAAAAGCAGTCCGGATGGACTGCTTTTTTGCGTATTTACTGAATCACGCCGATGCCCCAGATGGTGAAATCAGAGGAAGCGTTCTGCATGTTGATGGACACATTCAATGTTCCGGTGGTATCCTGGATGTATGCCAGATCCGCATCCGGACCGCCCCAGGTATACTGCTTATTGCCGCTGATGGTGGACTGCTTGCCGTTGACGTTGATCTGAACGGTGCCCATGCCGCTGGAATTTGCCTTGTACACCAGGAAAATGCCCTTGCCCTGGGTTGAAAAGGTCATGGGGGTATTGGCACTGTTCTTTGCAAAGGTAAGCCCATAGGGCAGCGTGCCGTAGCCATTCCCCTTCTGGAAGGAGCCGCTGTTGAAGCTGTTGAGCTGATCCAGGGGCACAATGGTGGCGGTGGTATACTCCGTGCCGTACACGGAGGTATCCGGCAGCACATATGGCTCGCTCCGGTTTTCGGTTTTCAGCGCCTGCCGGTAGAAATAGCCGATGCAGTCAGAGATCAGCTTTGCCCCCTCGGCGTGAGGATGGTACTCATC
>NC_021039.1:71117-101280 GCF_000210095.1 Ruminococcus champanellensis 18P13 = JCM 17042 | reverse complement strand
GTAATCATCGGTTGTCAGGGTGCCACTGTTGAAGGCATTGGTCAGTGCGTTGTCCATGCTGATAACGGGTACATCATAGTTTTTGCCCACTGCCGCCATCTGTTCCTGCATGGAATAGCCGCCCTTTGACCGATTGATGATGATAATCACCGCCGGTTCATTCTCCTGGGACAGGCAGCGCCGCACCAGACCCTCAAAGCTCTTTTTATAGCTTTGATCCGGGTGGTCATTGACGGAAAATTCAATGAATATCACATCCGGTTGATCGTTGAGAATATCGTTCTGTGCCCGGAGCAATCCCACCAGAGAGGAGGTGCCGGACATGCCTGCATTGTTGAAGGAAACATTACTGCCGGTGCCGAAGGTGTCTGCAAAATACCGGTAGGAACGGGCTGCGTAGCAGGTATCCGTTCTGCCTCCTTCGGTGATGGAGCCGCCGATATAAGCCAGCTTCACCTGTTCCCCGCTTTGCGCCTTGGCAATCTTCTCCCGGATCCGGCTGGTGTTGCCCATCTGATAGATGGAATCCCCATAGAATTTCAACATCTCCGGCGAAGCGGTTTCCTGGTAATCGTCCCACTCGTTGTCCGGAATCTCCGGTTCCGGAAAAGCCTGTATGGTGCCCAGCAGGTATTTTTGCAGCAGCACCAGATCGCTCATCTCAAAGCTCCCGTTCTGATCCACATCCGCCGCCTTGCCGGCACAGGTTTCCGTAAATCCGCCGGCTGTCATGCCCCGCCGGGCAAGGAGCATATCCACTCCGTCAATGGTACTGTCCCCGTTGATATCCCCCCGGATCACGGCTCTTGCTGCGCCTGCGCCGGGAATCACCGTGCCTTCCGGAGCGGCTGCTGCCTCGTCCACATAAAAGCTGTTCAGGCTGTCGGCAGTTTCAATGTACAGCTGCATAGCAGTTGCCCCCTCCGGCAGCTGAAAGCTGGTATTGGAAAGCTGGATCCAGTCCCCCTTGGACACCACCGCCTCCGCAATGGAGGCATATCCTGTTTCCCCTTCCGCATTCTGATACTGAATCTTCATATAAAAGGTATCCGTCTTGCCGCCGTTGGTATACTTCACATTGGCAGAAAAGCTGTAGGTGCTTCCGGCTGTGAAGACGTCTCCCAGGGACAGGGTTGCCCCATTCCATGCGGCGGTTCTGCCGGACACATACAATGCACCGCTACCTGCATAGGCGCCCTTTGCCGCATGCTCCACTTTGGCTGCACCTCTGCCGCTCCAGCTGTCCGTGCCGGATTCAAAGGTGCTGTGAAAGAAAAAGTTGTCCGGATCTGCTGCAAATGCCATTTGCCCCGGCATGCTTCCGACGGTACTCAGGAGCATGGCTGCGGCACATACGGAACCGATCTTTTTGTGTGACATACAATTCTCCCCTCGTGTTTGTCTCTGATCAATCAACATAAAAGGAATGCACATATTTATTCAAAATTTGTACACTATTCTTTCATTTTACCCTGTTCCATTGATTCCGTCAAGGAAGAATCGTGCTGAATTTATATAAAAAACGTGCTAATGGCATCCTGCATAAAAAAGCGGTCATCCTCTTGGGATCACCGCTTCTCACTTAGGGCAATACTGTACAGCATTGCCCTACTGATTCTTTTCGTAATATGCCCGCAACTGCGCCAATGTAGCATCCGGCTGCTGGGAAAGGAGAGCAACCACGCTTTCCATATACCCCTTAAGGGACTCCAGGAAATGCTCTGTATAGATCAGACCGTTGCCGACCATCGCCAGTGCCAGCTTATCCGCACCCTCGAACACCAGCAGGAAGAACTGCTCCACCGAGCGCTTGGTGGGAATCGGCACCTTTTCCAGCTGCTTTTCCGAGGTTTCCGCTCCTGCTACAAAATTCTGATAGGTGAGACAGAACTGCGTCCGGTCGTAATAATGCCCCGCCGCCAGATTCGCCATATTCTTGGAGAAGGTGTCCTTTGATGCCTCCAGCAGATCCGCCAGCTTGTCTTCCTCCCGGATACGCATACGATGCTGCAGCGAGTGAGCAATGTAGCCCATGGTGCGGAAATACCGCTTGCTGGTACGGTTTGCACTGGTGACGCCGATGATGGTATCCGGATTATCCAGCAGATACGCCACGCCCAGATGATACGCCAGCAGGATCACGTTGAACATGCTGGTATGATACCGCTGGGCAAGCTGCTCCACACCGCTCCGGTCAATCTGATACATATGATCGTAGCCGGACGCAGGCGCTCCCACTGCCGCCTTCGTAATATCCAACATCTGATACCCTTCCACTTCCTGCTTCCAGTATGCCAGCTGCTTTTTGCCCTTATCAGACTGAAAGAACGCTGTCTCATCCCGCAGAAAATGCAGGTATGTATCCGTTTCCGGCTTTGGCGCATCCGGATGCTCATAATACCGGAATACCTGATCCATGATCAGACCGGTGGTACTGCCGTCCCCGATCCAATGATGGGCAAGCCACACAAACAGGTAGTCGTTCTCCGCCAGCTGCACCAGGAAGATCCGGAAGCTGGGCTGGTTAAACCAGTCGATCACGGTATTTACCTGTTTGGAGGCAATGGCAACCGCTGATTGCAGCCGTTCCTGCTCCGTGTCCCCCTGTGCCTCATATACCTGCAACTGGAACTGGTAATGGGCCAGCACACGCTGCGTATAGGTATCCCCCTTCTGCACCAGGATCAGCCGCAGGGCATCGTTCTCATCCACCACCCGCTGGATACTCTGCTCCAGTCGCTGCCGGTCAATGGGGAACCGCATCCGCAGGCCGTTTCCTACATTGCCCACGCCGCTGTCCTGACCGTACTTGTTTCTGCCGTTCAGATCCATCTGAACCATGGCAAGCTGCCGCAGTCCCAGGGGGAACTCCCACTGTCCGTTTTCATCCACGTAATACTTCTGCTGTTCTTCCATTATATCATCCTTTCATAGTCAGGCTGCCGCCCGAATCCAATGCGTCCGGTGGGATGCAGACACCGGAAAGAAATGCTGTTCCCACTGCATCCAGAATGTACCGTCTGTAATTTCTTCCTGCCCGGACAGTGGGAATCCAGGCGCAACGGAGATTCCCAAGGTTTTTCATCGCCATGCTCAGCAGCACCGGCGATACCCCCAGGTCGATGACTCTGCCCAGTGTTTCCTTCTGCACCATATCCAGCGCCTGCTGAAACTGCACCGGCCGGCACATATGTGCCCCCCAGTATGCAGGCTCCGCCGGTGTACAGCTTCCATCCGGACAGACCGTTGAAAGCATCCGCCGAAGGGGCTTGTGAAATGAAACCTGCGCCGCCAGCGCAGCAAGCCGGGCTGCTCCCTGTTCCAGTCCGCTGTAATGTCCCCCGTGATCGGGATTGATGATACTCAGCCGGATCCCTGCCTCCTTGCACAGCTGGTTCAGCTGATGCAGCTGACTGTGGGGGCAGCAGACCGTGACCACCTCCGGCGCATTGTATCCGGCAATCTCCAGGGGGATCCCCCCATCCTGTCCCAGCTGCAGGATCCGGTCAGGGGTGGTTTCCGCCGCTGCCAGTGCATGGGGCACCGCCTCCTGCATCAGTCCGTCCCGCTTTGCCAGCAGGAAAAAGCCATCCGCCGGAGACAGATATCCGGCACAGACTGCGGCTGCATACTCTCCCATGCTGTGACCGATTACTGCATCCGGCGGACAGCCCAGCCTTGTCCAGAAGCCTGCTATCGCCAGCTCGGATGCATACACACGCAGCTGATTCACAAGAGGGTTCTCCTGCGTTTCGTCCAGCAACTCCACCGGCGTATACGGTTTTGCCAAAGCGGCAAGCTCTCCCAGAGTCTGTTCAAAATAGGGACTGACCTGCCTCAGGGTGGCAAGCATATTTTTCTGATGGATTCCGTTTCCGGGAAACAGAAACAGGGTCTTGCCCGGCTTCCCCACCCGGCACACAGGCAGCCGGGCAGTCGGATCCGTCTGACGGCACCAGTCCTCCTGCCCCCGATATACCAAATAGGTACGGCAGGGGGCCTGGAGATCAACAGTAAGCCGATCCCCATCCTGATAACCGGCGGCGGCAATCTGCTGTCGCAGATGCGCCTCGTCTGATCCGCTGAACAGTGCCAGCCGGTACCGCTCAGTTTCCATCGTTCACAGCCCGGAGAATATCCCCCACCCTGTCGCTGAGGGTCAGCTTAAGTTCATGCCCGGCAGCACTCTCCAGGTCAAAGGTCAGCATCATCACATCAAAGGAGTCCATCCCCAGGGTACCGATCACCGTATCCGGATCCAGTTCTCCCTCCAGCTGCACCTTGTTTTTTTGTAACAGTTCCTTCAGTTCATCCAGTGTCATAGGTTCCTCCTGTTTCTCAGGTACTGATGGCAGACATCAGATCCCTGACTGTAGTCATATTTCTGGCATCCTCCAGGCAGATATGCTTGGCAAAGGTCATTTCCACAGCGTAAAGCAGCTGCAAAAAATCAAAGGAATTCATTCCGAGATCCGCCCCGAAGGATGCGTCCGGCGTGACCTCAGCATCCTCGTACCGGGACATGGAGCGCAGCAGCTCCGTCAGTTTTTCATCCAATACAATGCACCTCAGTTTCGTTTGATTTTATTGGTGGGCGTTTTCGGAAAGGGGGTATCCCGGAACAGCACCCGGTCGATCCGCTTATACATGGGCAGCGTGCCGTTGACCCTGTCCACCCCTGCCCGGATGGTTTCCTGCATGCCCGATTCCCCGTAAACCTCCGCCAGGATCAGCCCCGCCTGTTCATATACCAGTACCTCTGTCACTCCAGGCAGAACGGAAAGAGCAAGCTCCAGTTCCTCCGGAGAAACATTCTCACCGGAGGAGCGAATGATCAGATTCTTGATTCGCCCGGTAATGAACAGGCATCGGTTCTCATCCAGATATCCCTTATCTCCGGTTTTCAGCCATCCTGCCGCATCAAAGGCAGCCGCTGTTTCTTCTTCTCGGTTATAATATCCCAGCATCATGTTCCTGCCCTTGACCCGGATCTCTCCGATACCCTCTGCATCCGGGTCAGCAATCCGCACCTGGTTGCAGTCAATGACGGGGCCGATGCTCCCAAACACATTGCAGGCTATGGTGTTGAGGGAGATGACCGGTGCGCACTCGGTCATGCCGTAGCCGCACAGGATGGTAACACCCAGCTTCCAGAAAAACTCCGTGATCTCCCTGCTCAGGGCTGCGCCGCCGGATATCACATACCGCAGCTGCTCTCCCAGCATAGCCCGGAATTTTGCAAAATAGATCCGCCGTTCCTCCACAGACTGCTCCAGGATTTCCTCCCCTTCTACAGCCTGCCGGTACTCCGGGTTCGGATCGTTCCGGATCTGCCGGCGGATCTGCCGATAGAAAAATTCCAGAACTGCCGGCACTGCCTGTATGTGTACCGGAGAAAACAACTGCATATCCCGTGACAGCAGTATGCTGTCCCCGTTGATATAGATCTCCGCACCGCACAGCAAGGGGCCCAGCACAGAGGTGGTCCAGCCGAACATATGATGCAAAGGCAGACAAAGCAGGGAGGTGGGCGCCGGATACACTGCACGGGTGAAGGACACTGCGTCCGCCATCAGCGCCGACTGGGTCAGCATTACCCCTTTGGGCACCCCGTTGGAGCCGGAGGTGTATACAATGCAATCCGGGGTTTCCGCTGCCGGGGATGCATCCGGTTCGGGAACATCGGCTTCTGTCCGGGGAGTTTGCAGAATCCGGCGGATCTCCTCCGCAGACAGTCTTGCCTCCGGCGCAAATGTCCCGTACAGCTTGTGCAGCGCATCCGAAGCACCTTCCAGCAGGATCAGCATATCCGGCTGACAGTTTTGCAGAATCTGCTGCAGCTCCGCCTCACCAATATCCTTGTTGACTGGCACTGCTGTGTTGCCGCTGCATACCACAGCGAAAAAGGTCACGATGAACGGCAGGGAATTTTGCCCTGCAAACAGGATCTTTCTGCCGCTCTGCCCGGATAGCGTATCCGACAGAGCATATACCATGTCTGCAAAGGCTGCATAGCTGCATCGGCGCATCTGGGGCGCATCATAGCAAAAAGCAGGCTGCGCCCCATACTGCCGGGTAATGAAGCGGAGCATAGACGCAAAGCCCTCCAGCTCCGGAATGGGTGTATGCTGGGTTTCTGTAATCATGCAGGTTCCTCCCGTCTGAATTTCAAAGCCGCATTGTGCCCGCCGAATCCAAAGGATGCAGAAATGGCAGTGCGGATGGATACCTCACGACTTTCCTCCGGCAGGCACAGACCGGGCAGGGGCGTACCCAGCAGATTGCCGTGTATCACCTGGTTGTGCAGGGAATATGCACAAACCGCCGCCTCAATGGCACCGGACGCCCCGATGGTATGTCCCAGTATCCCCTTCACAGAGGTAACAGGTATGGATGCCGCTCTCTCGCCGAATGTCTCCGTCAACGCCAGCTGCTCCGTCCGGTCGTTCACCGGCGTTCCGGTGCCATGGGCATTGTAATAGTCAATCTGCTCCCCCACCGTCAGCTGCTCCAGCATCCGGATGATCTGTGTGGGGACAGGCGGCATCTGTACAATGTGATATGCATCACAGGTGGCTGCATACCCGGTGATCTCCGCATAGATCCGGGCACCCCGCTTCCGGGCGGATGCATATTCCTCCAGGATCAGGGCGCAGGCAGCACCCTCCGAAAAGAGAAAACCGCTGCGTTCCTGAGAAAAGGCACGGGGAATCCCGTCCTCTGCCTTTGTCAAAGCCCCCAGCACGTCAAAGGAACGGAGCATCATGCCCTCGTCGCATGCCAGATCGTCCGCACCGCCGCAGATTGCCATGCTGCCCCTGCCGGAACGGATGTGCAGATATGCCTCCCCGATGGCGCTGGTACCAGAGGCGCAGGCGGTGGATACCACCTGGCTGACCCCGTGAATGCCCAGCAGGATGGAAATCCACGCAGGCACTGAATTGGTCATGATCATGGGGTTTGTGCAGGGATGCATGGGTTTATGCTCCGTAATGGAACGATAGCCCTTCACCACCTCCTGGGAATGGGGCGCACCCACCCCGAAAAAGACAGCTGTGTCCGGATCCGGCTGCTCCAGTCCTGCATCCTTCAGTGCCAACAAGGCTGCCGCAGCCCCTGTGCAGGCATTCCGGGATGCCATAGCGGACATGCGAAGAAAGTCCCTGCCAAAGGGCTTGTAGTCCACCTCCGGAAAGGGCACATACCACCCGGTGGAAAGAGGGGCGCCCGTATACTCTGGTGGAATCCGCCGGATCACCGCCTCCTTTTTCAGCAGATGCTCAAAAAATGCCTTGCCGGTACCCATTGCTGTTATTGGTGCCAGCCCTGTGATTGCCACACGGTTCATAAACAGTTCCTTTCCTCCAGCCAGCTGTCCGGCAGGATGCGCACTGCAAATTTCCCCATCAGATTTGTCCCCTGCTCCATGTCCTTGTGGGCATTCGGCAGTTGATCCCAGGGATATACCCGGCATACGGATGAAGCAAAGTCATACGTCTGCCGCAGGCAGAGATATTCCTTCAGATTTTCCGGAGAGCCCGCATGACTCCCCTGAATCCGCTTCTGATAGATCCACAGGTGTCGAAGATCCACCGTTGCCAGATACCCGGTGGTGGCACCGCACAGCACCACCATGCCTCCCGGGGCGCAGACAAACAAAGATGTAGCAAGGGTGTCTCCCCCCGGATGCTCCAGCACTATGGCAGGGTTGATCCTGCCTCCGGCGATCTCATAGATCTCATTGCGAAACCGGGCTGCCTGCATGCTCCATCGGCGCATACCTGCTTCGTCCAGCCCGGCGATGCTGCCCCAGTGGGTAAACCGGGTTCGGTCAATGTATCCGGCAGCTCCCATGGATTTGCAGTATGCACCACGCTCTGCGCCGGACACCACCGCAATGGGGATACCCCCGTAGGCTCTGGTCTGCTGAATGGCACTGGTGCCAAGTCCCCCTGCACCGCCCCAGATCAGCACCACATCCCCTTCCCGGATCCGATTTCCGTCCCAGTGACAGAGCATCCGGTTGACAGTAGTGCCGGTGGCGCAGCATACCGCCGCCTCATCCCAGTCCAGTTCAGACGGCTTTAGCACGCACTGATAGTCGCTGACCTTGGAAAACTGCGCAAAAGCACCCCAATTCCCCTCGTACCCCCACATATGATAGGTCGGACTGTACTCCGGCAAACCGCCGGAACGTATCCAGGGACAGTCCGGATCATACTTGGAAGCGGACAGGATCACCGGATCTCCCACCCGGACATTGGACACGGCTTCCCCTGTAGCATACACGATGCCGGACGCTTCCGAGCCGCAGATGTGGAAGGACTGTCTGTCATCTCCGTAGGTGCCGTTGGCGTCCAGCACATTCTTTGGCGCACCCCTGGCTGCCCAGATGCCGTTGTAGTTGATGCCCACGGACACATTGGCAACCAGCACCTCATGGGGCTTCAAAGCGGGCAGTTCTACGATCTCATCCCGGAATGCGGTCAGGGGATCCCCCAGCCGATCCTGCCGGATGGTCCAGGCATGCATGCGCCTTGGAATGCATCCCAGGGGCGGCAGCGTGCCCGGTTCATAGATCTGATCCGTATAGGTTGTATTCATGTTCATCCTCATTTCCTTCTGCCCGGAGCCGATCCTCCAGTTCCCGGCAGGATATCCTGTCCAAGGGGGCATTTGCATGCACGCCAAACCGGGAAATACAATAGCCCGGAACAGTAATCGTGCTGCCGGCAGGACAGCCGTCTACACCTGCCGAATCCTCCGCCAAAAGCACTGAACCCTGTACGGACACCGTAAAGGTGGACAGGGGTCTGGACAAGCCGATCCCCAGCCATTTCACATAAGCCTCCTTTCCCGTCCAAAGGGTAAAGAATGCCTGCCGTCTTGCCGATCCCTCCGGAATGCGCAGCAGTGCTTCGTACTCCGCCGGGCTGTAATACCGCTGTGCCAGCTCCATATACTCCGGCACATCCCGGATCTGTTCCACATCACAGCCGCAGGGAGCAGAATCCCCCATACACAGCACGTAGTCTCCGGCATGGGAGATGCTCATGCAGAGCCGTTTCCCCCGGCACAGGGCATAGGGCGGCTGCCATTGAGGGGTATGCAGCTGTACCTGCCGGAGGGAGCAATCCGCCAACCGGGCTGCCAGATACATAGCTCCCAGTCCGGCGGCATAGCACTGGAGCCGATCCGCTGTCTGCACATACCGGCGCAGACGTTCCAACCGATCAGCAGGCAGCAGCTTCAGTAGTGCCGGATCCGGCGTTGCAGCATGCCCCTCCAGGGAGATCAGCAAACTGCCGCCCAAGGTGCTATTCATTATTCCGTTTCAGGCTTTCCGTCATTTCAATACGCTCCACCTTCCTGCCAGCCAGTACCAAAGACAGCAGGTAGGACGCCAGCACGATCAGCAGAGTGATCAGATAGCTGACAGGCTTCACATACAGGGATATCAGCATGCCGGTTGTTTCCGCAGAGGATGCGCACACCGAACCGCCCACTGCCAGTGCCAGTGGGATGCCCACCACAAAGCCGATGCAAAGCAGCAGATGGTTCCCGGTCAGCACCAGATTGCGGATCTCCCGCTTCCGGTAGCCCAGAATTTTCAGCATGGAAATATTCACGGTGTTTTCCTCTACGATCATACCGGAGATCAGATACATGGACAGCACCCCAAGCATAAAGCCGACAAACAGCACGATATAGCACATCTTATAGTACACCTGTACAGCGGATTTCACGCTTTCCCGGTAATCCTCTCTGGAAGTTTCAGACAGAACCATATCTGCGTCCAACTCCAGCTTTTCGTTGCTGACGATGGTATTCCGGTCTACTGCATCATAGCCCATGATTTCGGCTGCATTGGCAGTACTGGTATACACTGCCGAATTGATGTTGTCATCCAGGATCCCGGCAATCTGAATGGTATGCTCCTCTGTGGTAATCAGATCCCGGAAGGTAAAGTTGTCCCCGGGCTGCACCCCATAGGATTCCGCCGCCGCATTGGTCATGTAATAGGAACCATACGCCATAGGCTCTCCCTTGAGGGTCTGCATCTTGAAATAGGCTGTATCCTCCTGATAGCCCCACAGGCTGAACAGCAGAGTGCTGTCATCCCGTTCATAGCGGCTGACCAGGGCTGCCTCCGCTCCCTCCGGCAGTTGAAACTCAGTAGTATTCAGCAGATAGGAGTAGTTGTAGGGAATCTGATCCACCGAGCTGTCCACAATGTTGTCCGCCGAATCCTTCGTGATCCAGCCCATGAGGATGCACAGGGTGCTGACTGCCACACCGATGATGATCACAGCCGAGCGTGCCTTATGCCCCAGCACGGAGCGGATCCGGTACTTCCGCCGGAAAGGCATGCGCTTGTCTGCCAGCACACCGCTGGACACCTTGCCTGCATCCGTCTGCCGCAGCATCTGCACCGGATCCTTCCGCAGCATAAGCCGCACGGTTAGATCCCCTGCGCATACATACAGCAGAGGCGGCAGCACCAAAGCGAGCACAGCCAGCAACGGCTTGGCGGTTACAGTATGGGGCAATGCCTCGAAGAAGTTGAAATACATCTGGGAGAAGGGGAAGGTGGCAGCATAGCCGCAAATCAGTCCCAGCACGCTGCCGATCACCCCGGGCACCAGACTGTACAGGGCATAATGCCGCCGGATCTCTCCGGTTCGGTAGCCTAGCGCAATCAGGGTGCCGATCTGCTTCTGCTCCGCCTTCAGCTTTCTGCTCAGCATCAGAACAATCAGCAGCAGCACGATGCCGTACAGCACCGGCGCAATGATCACCGCCACGGACATAACCAGCTCCGACTGGTTCAAAGCAGACTGAATCCGCATGTTGCTTGCCGCTGCCGTATAGCTCAGGATCCGGAACTCCTCATTGACCCCCTTACGGAACTCCAGGGAATTGTCCCGGTCAAAGCGAACTGCATAATAAGAATGGATATCCGGCATGGCTTCTACCGCCGCAGAAGTTCCAACTGCCAACCCGAAGCTGTTGTAATCCGGGAAGGTATCCGTCAGCGCCCGGAGCATGCAGAGATAATCCGTCCGCACCATGAATCCGGACACGGTAAACTGCTTACCGCCGATCTGCACCCTGTCGCCGATGTGAAGTCCCTGTGCATCCGCAAAGCGCTCGGAAAGCATCACCTCTCCGTCACCGGCAGGGGCATTTCCGGCAGTCACCTGACAGGTGTTCACGGCAGTATTCTCTGCCGCCAGCCGCAGCACATAATCGCCGGCTTCTTCGTCATAATAGGTCATGGATTCCAGCTTTACGTCATAGCGCTCCTCCAGATGTCCGATCCGATCCTCCGGAATGGGGAACATGGTCATAAACTGGGCGTCCTCTGTATTGCAGTCCCGGATCCCCTGCCGGTACACCTGCCCCATGAGGCTTGCAGTGGAAATCGCCGCAATGATCAGCGTACCGATCAGCACCGTCAGCAGGATCACCACCAGGTGAAAGGAGCGATTGGTACGCATGCTTCTGAAATACCGCTTGTTTATCTTTCTCATAAGTCAATGTCCTCAGCCTTGCGTCTATTGGGATTCAGCTGGTTGCTGACCACCTTGCCGTCCCGGATCCGGACGATCCGGTCAGCCACATCCCGGATGGCTTCATTGTGGGTGATGATCACCGTAGTAGTCTTGTAGGTCCGGTTGATCTGATCCACCAGACTGATGACACTACGGGAGGACTTGGAATCCAGAGCGCCGGTCAGCTCATCGCACAGCAGCAGCTTAGGATTCTTGATGACCGAACGGGCAATGGCAACCCGCTGTTGCTGTCCGCCGGAAAGCTCCTTGGGAAAACGGCTCCGGTACTTGGCAATGTCCAGATCCTGCAACAGGGTGTCCAGATCCATGGGGTTGGAGGCAATGTCAGACGCCACCTGAATATTTTCCTCCACAGTCAGATCCGGAATCAGATTGAAAAACTGGAACACAAAGCCCACCTGAGAACGGCGGTACTCCGTCAACTCGTTTTTTCCCAGCTTCATCAGATCCTTGCCGCCTACCAGCAGAGCACCCTCATCCAGTCTGTCCAAGCCTCCCAGCATATTCAGCAGGGTGGATTTTCCCGAACCGGATGGGCCCAGGATCACGCAAAGCTCCCCTTCCTGAATGCCAAGATCCACATGATCCATGGCGTAAACCGTATTCTCCGCATTGTCCCCGTATTTTTTGACGGCATTTTTGAATTCAATCAACATGTCCTTCTGCGTTCCTTTCTGCCTGTTCGGCAAATGCATCAATTTCCGCAAGCAGCTCCTGCCTGTGATCTTCCAAGTAAAAATGATTTCCGCTGAACACCCGTGTTCCATGCACCCGTACAAAGGTTTTGCTCCACAGCGGCACTACCGCCGAATCCACCACGATGTCCTCGCTTCCATACAGATTCAGTCCCAGCACCAGCCGCTGCTCCGGCGGCGGCACCGTGGGTCGATAGGTTTCCAGAACCTGCATATCTGTCTGGATGGTTTGCTTGAAAAAGCGGTATGCCTCCGGATTTTCTGAAATAAAATCCGGGATTCCGCCCAGCCGTTCCAGATATGCGTCCACATCCGCCGGATACTCCCAATGCTTTCCCTGGTAGTAGCAAAGGGGATTCTGACCGGACACGATCACCCCGACAGGCGGACGATGCAGACGGTTTTGCAGTACAAAGCCGCATTCACACGCTACCAGTGCACCCATGCTGTGCCCGAACAGAAGACAGGGTTCATCAGAAGCATACTGCTGCACATAGTGTACCGCATCCTCCACATAGTCTCCGAAGTCGGCGCTGCCCGGCGGACGGCGATGATAATCAAACAGCAGCACCCGGTTCACATGGGACAGCTTTGCTTCCTTCAGAAAGCTATAGTACAGTGAAAAGCCCCCCGCATGGGGAAAACAAATCAACTGCAACCGAACCACCTCTTTTGACACTTATTCCATACAGTTATCCATCGCTAACTCCATGATATGTTCATCTGGTTAGCATATGCTAATATCAAATATAGCATGGTCAGCCGGGTTTGTCAACGGCGAAACGGCAATTTAGTTGAATCAAAATAGTTTTCCATAGACCGTATGCATAGATTTACGACACCTTCAACAAAATTGACCAGTTTTTCCGTCCACCTATTGACACTTTTTCTTCCACATGCTATAATTCAATGGTTAGAATATGCTAACTGCAAGCATGCAACGCATATGAATCTGCATACACCGCCGGAGCAACCCAGGCATCCGGCTGGCATTTTACCCATGTGTTAGCCTTTGCTAACCAGAAAGGATGATTTCATGCGAATCAAAGTAGATCTGAACCAGACCACCTACCCCCGATGCATTCTGGAGATGAAACGGCGCTTCGGCGACCGCATCGCCCTTCGGGACAAGGACGGAGACATGACCTATCGGGCGCTTTGCACCAGTTCTGAGCAGCTTGGCGCATACCTGCTGTCCCAGGGGATCCGACCCGGCGAGAAGGTGGTGCTGCATCTGGGCAACACCCGGCTGTTTATCCAGTGTCTGTTTGCATTGGAACTGATCGGTGCCCTGCCGGTCATCGTGTTTTCCGCATGCCGGGAACATGAGGTGTTCTCCATTGCCGACACCACAGAAGCAGCCGCCTATATTTCCTTCCGGAGCTTCAAGGGCTTTGACTGTACCGAAACCGCCACCCGGATTGCCGACCGGATCGACAGCATCCGGACGCTGTTTTTCGATGACCAGCTGGAGGCACTGGATCTGTCCGGATACGCCCTTGCGCCGGAGCAGATCGCAGACCCCTCCCCGGAGGATCCGGCATATATCGTCCTGTCCGGAGGCTCTACCGGCATTCCCAAGCTGATCCCCAAAAAGCAGGCTGCCACCCTCTGGTCGGCGGAAAAGTGTGCAGAAGCCTGCGGACTGGATGAAACCACACGCTACCTGACCGCCATGCCCTGCGCCCACTATTTCCACATTTGCGGTCCCGGCTTTATGGGGGCATTTTTACAGGGTGCAACGGACATTTTGTGCTATTCTTCCCTGCCCAGCGACATTGTCTCCCTGATCCGGCAGGAGAAAATCACGGAAACGGCACTGGTGCCCTCCGTAGCCTCCGAGTGCATTGCCTATGCCAAAAAGCATGGGAATCCCAAGCAAATGTTTGAAAGCCTGCGGCTGGTACAGCTGGGAGGCGCCATGTGTACGGCGGACGTGATCCATGCAGTTGCGGAGGAAATGGGCTGTGTACCCCAGCAGATCTACGGCATGGGAGAGGGTCTTGTGTATGCCACCTACCCCCAGGACAGCCTGGACTTTATTCTCAAGTACCAGGGCATCAACACCAGCGCATACGACAGCGTCAAGGTAGTGGATGAGGCAGGAAACCCGGTACCGGATGGTGAATTCGGGGAGCTGATCGCCAAGGGACCCAACATTGCAACCGCATACTACAAAAACGACGAAGCAAACCGGGTCAAGTTCACCGCCGATGGTTACTACCGAACCGGCGACAGAGTCCGCCTGGTGGAGGGTAAGTATTTGCAGGTAGTGGGGCGCATTGACGATATGATCAATCGGGCAGGCGAGAAAATTTTCCCCGCTGAGCTGGAAATGCACCTGCGCCAGTGCAGCGGTGTCCGGGAGGCTGCTGTGTTCGGTATCCCGGATCCTGCACTGGGCAGCCGGATCGCCGCCTTTGTGATCTGTGACGAGGATACCTCCGGTGCCGCCATCCGCAGGGAACTGATCGCTGCCGGACTTGCCTCGTTCAAGATTCCGGATGACATCTTCTTCAAGGATGCATTCCCCCTGACCTCTGTGAAAAAGATCGATAAGCATGCCCTCAAGCAGGAAGCGGAGGAACGGATCCGGCATGCAGAACAGGAAACCCTGCAAAGCTTTGACCACATCGGGGACCCCACGGAGCGCTCGGTGTATACTGCCTGGGCAAGGGCGCTGAATACCGGAGAACTGACCGGGGACTGCTGCTTTATTGAACTGGGCGGAAACTCCATCACCGCAGCAGCCATGCTCCGGGAACTGGAACAAGCCCACGGCATCTCATTGGAGCTGGAGGATTTCTACTGTGCCGACACCCTGGATGCCTTCTGCGGGCTGGTAAAGGAGCGGATTGCCCATGAATAGCAAGTGGTTTGCATATGGCATGACCCATGAACAGGCAGATCTGAATCTGCTGCTGTTCCCCTTTGCGGGAGGCTGCCCCTCAGTCTTTGTACAGTGGAAGCGGCTGCTTTGTCCAAAAGCGAATGTCTACCCGGTGCTGTATCCCTTCCGGGAGGCACGGCGCAGCGAACAGCTGCCGGACACGGTGCAGCAGCTTGCCCAGTCCCTTGCCGCAGAAAATGAAGCTGTATTCTCCGGCAAATACGCCATCTTTGCCCACTGCGCCGGTGCATCCGTTGCCTATGAAACCATTCTGGCAGCAAAGCAGCTGTATGGCACGGAGCCGGAATGGCTGATCGTGTCCGGCGCAGAGCCACCGGAATACTCTCTGGAAAGCCTGCGATATCTGGCGGACGCATCCCCTGCGGAATTTCTGAACTATCTGATCTCCGGAGGCTTTGCAGAAGAAAGCGTCCGGGACAATCCGGCATTTCTCAGCTACTATCTGCCCATCATCAGTGCCGATTTCCGGATGCTGTTTTCCTACCGGATGACTGCCGCACCGCCTCTGCACTGCCCGATTTTCCGGTTCCGCGGGGATACGGACAAGGTCATTGATCCTGCCCGGCTGGACGCATGGCAGCACTACACAGAGGGTATCTGCACAGAGCAGGTATTCTCCGGCGGACATTATTACTTTACCGCAGATCCGGCACCGGTATGCAGCAGCATCAACCGGATCCTGGAGCAGGGAGGCGAAGCCAATGGCTGAACGAAAATGCGCCTTAGTGACCGGATCGGTCACCGGCATGGGCAGAGCCATGATCCTGCGGCTTGCCAGGGACGGCTTTGATACCGTCATCAACTATCACCGGCAGGAACGGGCAGAAGGAGCCCGGCAGCTGATCCGTGAAGTACAGGCAATGGGGACAGGGGCAATTGCCGTGCAGGCGGATGTATCCCAAAGCACCGACTGTGACCGGCTGGTGCAGGAGGCAACGGACGCCTTCGGCAGGATCGATGTGCTGGTCAACAATGCAGGTATCACCAATCTGACCCCCATGCAGCAGATGACCGACGAGGATTTTCACCGGGTCATGGCAACCAATGCCTACGGCACGTTTTATATGATGCGCAGTGCGGTGCCCATCATGAAGCGGCAGCGCTCCGGCAGTATCATCAACATTTCCTCCGTAGGAGGACTTTACGGTGCGCCCTGGTCCATTGGCTATGCAGCCTCCAAGGGGGCGGTGATCTCCATGACCAAAACCGCCGCAAAGGAGCTTGCCATCAGCAAGATCCGGGTGAATGCGATTGCGCCGGGAGGCTGTAAGACCTGCATCATAGAAATGGGCGAAAAGCAGCTTCAGGCACAGCTGAAATATGTAACCATGGGGCGGCTGGGTCTGCCGGAGGAAATGGCAGGCGCCGTATCCTTCCTTGCGTCAGAGGATGCCTCCTATATTACCGGACACGTGCTGGAAGTCAGCGGCGGCGTTATGATGTAGGAGGAATTCCATGTACGAACAAACCATTGCAGTGGTGGGAATGGGGCTGCGCTACCCCTCCGCCGAAACCAAGGAAGCCCTGTGCAGTATGCTGGAGCAGGGCATCAGCGCACCGGTCGGGGATCATCAGGCACGGGGAGATCTGCTGGGCATTCCGGACTATCACCAGTTCCTGCAGTCCATCCGATGCATCGATCACCTGGACTGGTTTGACAACAGCTATTTTGGATTGGTCAAACCGGAGGTCATGGAAATGCCCCCGGAGCTGCGTCTCACCATGCTCTGTGCTGCACAGACCGTTATGGACGGGGGTTACAGCACGGAGAAACTGTCCCGGCGCCGCTGCGGCGCTGTGGTCAGTCACACCACCGGCTCCTACCGGCATCTGCTGCCACGCACGACCTTTCTTTCGTTTTTCAACAACATGCCCGGCATGACCTGCGGTTATCTTGCCCATTATTTCCGGCTCAACGGCCCGGTGTATCACCTGGATTCCACCTGCTCCTCCTCCCTGACCGCAGTGGCAGCGGCATGCAATCATCTGCTGCTGGGACAGGCAGATCTGATGTTGGCAGGCGGTGTGCAGATCTGTCTGCCCATCAACCAGCAGGAGGCACGGGATATGCAGTCCAACGTGCTGAGTCTGGGGGCGGAGCAGCGCTGCATCCCCTTTGACATTCATGCTGCCGGATTCTACAGCGGTGAGGGAGCTGGCTTTGTACTTCTGGAACGATATGAGGACGCAGTCAAATGTGGGGATCACATTTACGGGATCATCCGGGGCTACGGCATGCAAAGCAATGCAGACCTGTCCCCCACCATTTATGCGCCCAACGCCCAGGCACAACTGACAGCCCTCAGGCAGGCGTGGGATATGGCAGGCATCACCCGGGAGGATCTGACAGAGTTTGAAGCCCACGGTGCTGCCACCAAACAAGGGGATGCAGCAGAGGTGCAGAGCATGACACAGGCGCTCACCGGACGGGAAAACCCGGAACCGGTGTATCTGACCGCTGTCAAATCCAATCTGGGGCACACGGGCTGCGCTGCCGGTATCACCAGCCTGCTGAAAATGCTCTGCGCCTTTCAGCAGCATGCAGTGTATCCCATCGCTGGCTTTACCGAGCCTGCGCCGGAGTTGAAGCTGTCAGAAGCCCATCTGGAACCGGTGCGCCGCACCATACAGATGGAACCGGCAAAGCGGCGCATTGCAGACATCGGCAGCTATGGGCTCAACGAGCTGAATGTGCATCTGGTACTGGAAAATTACATCCCGGAGCAGGACGCTCCCGTTCCGGAGGAAAGCCGCACCTGTTTTCTCAAATGCAGCGGCTGCACGGAGGACGCACTCCGCCTATGCCTGGAGCAGATCCGGCAGGCGGTACAGGAAACCAACCAGTTCGGAGATCTGATCTACACCCTCAACTGCGGCAGAGAGGATCTTGCATACCGATGCTTCCTCCGGTTCCGGGATCGGCAGACGCTTCTGGAGCAATTGCAGGATCCGGATGCAGTCAGAGTCGTGAAATGCCGACCCATGCATGGCGCAGCAAAGGCGTTTTCGGATCCGGCACAACTGGAACAGGCTTATCTGACCGGGGATGCAATCGACTGGTGCAGCTGGTATCAGAATGCCGGGTACCGGAGCATTCCCACTGTCACCTACCCCTTTGCACACAAATCTATCTGGCCGAAAGTGCCGGAACAATCTTAATAAAGGAGAATGCATATGAATCAAGAACAGCTGACAAAGGAAATCAAGGAGATCTGGATGGAGATCCTGGAAAGTGAAGAAGAACTGGGTACGGAGGAGTCCTTTTTTGAAGTAGGCGGCAACTCCATGCTGGCAACTATGATGGTAGAAAACATCAACGACAGATATGGCTGCGGACTGGAGCTGAATGATATTTACGAGTACAACACCATTGTGCAGCTGGCGGAATTTGTGGCAAGCCACACACAAGGAGCAGCAGAATGACAAGCAGCCGGGGCAAGTGGTTTCCCACCGTACTGGAGCATCCGGACAGCAGCTGCCGGATCTTCTGCTTTCCCCACGCCGGTGCAGGGCCAACCGCCTATCTGGAATGGCTTCGATACATACCGGAAGAAACGGATTTTTTCCCTGTGGCATATCCCATGCGGGAGCAGCGCCGCCGGGAGTCCATGCCGGACAGCTTGCAGCTTCTGGGGCAACAGATCGCAGCGGAAAATGCGGCTCTGTTCCGGGAAAAGCCCTGCATTCTGCTGGGGCATTGCGCCGGAGCAGCCATTGCCTATGAAACAGCCGCCGCACTGGAGGCACAAGGCATCATCCCGAACCTGCTGACGGTATCCGCCGCCAATGCCCCCTGCGTACCCCTGACCCTATCCGTAGACCCGCAGATGGAACTTCCCCAGGCGGCGCAGGTGTTCAAGCAGTTCGGCTTCATTGCGGAACCATTTGCCAGCAATGAAGCCTATGTCCGCTGCTTTGTGCCGGTGCTGCTGCAGGATTTCATTCTGTTTCAGAACTATTGTGGCCGGAAGGGACAAAAGCTGCACTGTCCCATCCTGGAAATACACGGCGAGGAAGATCCCATGATCCAGCCGGAACGGCTGAAGGAATGGGAACTGTACACGGATCAGCTGACCCATATGACTGTTCCGGGGGCGCATTTTTACTTCAGCCCGGAAACGCTGCCCAGGCTGATGCAAGCCATGCTGGAGAAAGGACAAAATCAATGAATACACAGCTGCAACAGGAAATCCGACAGCTTTGGTGCGACAACTTAGGCTGCCCAACCGCCGAGGAGGCGGACAACTATTTTGTATGCGGCGGAACCTCCATCAGCGCCATCCGGCTTTTATCCGCTATCCGGGATCAGCTGGGTGTGACTCTGGACTATACGGAGCTGTTTGAGTATCAGACCCTGGAGGCACTGTCCCGGCGAATCGCTGCCGCACTGACTGCAAAGGAGGAAGCTGTATGATCCTGTTTTGTATCCCTGCCGGGGGAACCAATCCCTTTGCTCCCTGGAGCAGACGACTCCGGGCAGACATCCGGCTTCATATACTGGATCTGCCCGGACGAGGCAGAAAGATCCGGCAGCAGCCCTTGACGGATCTGAATGCCATCCTGCCCACGCTGGCTGAGGAGATCCGGCAGACCTGCGGCGAAGGAGAGTCCTATATGCTGTTCGGCTATTGCTCCGGCGGCATCGTTGCCTATGAGCTTTGCCGATATATGCAGCAGACCGGCGCTCCCCTGCCCGGTCAGGTATTTCTGTTCGGCATCGGCGCACCGGATCGTCTGCAATCCCATGGAGAGGGAGCGGCGGATACGCCGGAATTCCGGCAGATGCTGGAGCAGTTTTTTACACCGGAAAGCATGGGCAGTGAGGCGGCTGCTGCACAGGCGGCGGATGCCTACCTATCAGCGTACCGTCAAAGCCCGGAGGTATCCTTTTCCCAGGTATTCCCCGAACTGTCCGAGGAGACGGAATTTGAAAAGACACAGCTTTTATTCCTGCTGGGCGGTGCTTTGCAGCAGATTGCCCAGGACAACACCATGCTGGAGCAGTATCGACTCCGGCAGCAAGAACCCGTAGTACTTCCTACAACCGGAATCCTTGGGTTCGGTACGGAGGATACCTTTGTTCCAAAGGAAGATGTGCTGGAATGGAGCCGCTTTTTTGCTGCATCCCAGACCCTGGCGGTGCCAGGGGATCATTATGCGATCCTGCGGCAGCCGGAGCCGTTCCTTGCCCGGATCAATCAGTAACACAGAACAGGAGGTTTTAGCTTGTCACAGCTTACACAGCAAATCCATGAACTTTTTGCGCAGGTGCTGCATCTGACGGACGCATTCGATGATGACACCCCCTTCATTGAGCTTGGGGGACAGTCCATTCTGATGGGAGAACTGAAAAGCCGGATGGAACAGATGTTTCAGGTGGACATTCCCTTTGACGTGATGTTTGCCCAGGGCACTGTTTCCGGGCTGGCTCGGCAGGTGGAGAAAAGCCGGAACAATGTCATCACCGGCAGTCGGGATGCAGACTTTTCCGTAGATCCGGCATGCCGGTTCCAGCCCTGCCCCATGACGGATCTGCAAACTGCCTACTACATCGGCAGGCAGGCGGACACGGAGCTGGGTGGCAGTCCCACCCGGGGCTATTCGGAGATCATCTGTACCGAGTACGATCAAGAACGGATGACACAGGCCATCCGGAAGCTGTTCCAAAAGCACGATGTGCTGCGCTGCTGTTTCCAGCCGGACGGCACACAGCAGACTGTGCCGGAGTACGATCCCCCGGCGCCGGAACTGGAGGACATCTCCCACATGCCCCCGGCGGAACAGGAAGCCTATCTGCTCCAAAAGCGGGAGCGGATCTTCAATACGCTGTTTGATGTGCATCAGCTGCCCCTGGTCAGCTTTTCGGCAACCAGATGCTCCGGAAAAACCGTGATCCACTTCAACCACGATGGCATGATCATCGATGGCTGGAGCCACGAAAAGCTGATCGATGAGCTGGATCAGTTCTACTCGGATCCGGAGCGTCCTGTCACCCCGCCCGGCATTTGCTTTCCGGATTATGTCCGGTACCTGGAGCAGCTGCCCGGCACGGAGCAATTCCAGGCGGACAAAGCCTACTGGATGGAACAGGCGCACAGCATGTACCCCCGTCCTTCCCTGCCCCTGCTCCGGGAACCAAGTCAGATCAAACAGGTGCACACCCGGCAGGTGATCCGATATATCAGTCAGCCGGTGTGGGACAGCGTCACAGGCTTTGCCGCCCGGCATGGACTGACCCCCTTTGCAGTGCTGTTCACTGCCTTCGGCAAGTCAATCCTCAAATACTGTAAGGATGACCGGTGTCTGATCAACATGCCGGTGGCGGTGCGCCCCCAGATCCACCCGGAAATCGGCGAACTGATCGGAGAATGCTCCAACTTCTTTCTGTTCGGGTTTGACGCAATGCCGGACAGCAGCTTTGTGGAATGCGCTGCCCGGAACCAGCAGAAGATCGCACAGATCATGCAGCACAACGCCTTTTTCGGTACGGACTATATCCGGGCGCTGCAAAAAACAGAGGGTGCCAGTGTGGCAGCCCCCATCGTATTCACCAGCCTGATCGATGTGCCCCGCCGCCGGGAGATCAGTCTGAAAAAAACCTATACCAAGACCCATACCAGCCAGGTGTGGATCGACGCCATTGCCATGCGGAACAAAGAAGGCATCATGCTGACCATGGACTGTGCAGCGGATCTGTTTGAAGAATCCCTGACCGACAGCATCGGGGATACCTTTGCAGAAACCCTGGAAACCATCCATCTGGATCCGGAACGACTGACGGCGCACGCATTCATCGGTCTGACCCACAAGGAACAGGCAGCCATCCGGGACTGCACCCATGCAGATCCCCAGGGTAACATGCCTCTGCTGTCAGAGCTTCTGCTGGAGGCATACCGCCGTTACCCGGAGCATGCTGCCTGCATCGCCGGCGGAAACACCCGAACCTATGCAGAGGTATTCTCCACTGCCGACAGCATCGCAAAACAACTTCTGCCCCTGCTTTCCGGCAGCAATTCATGCCAGACGGCAGTATTCCTGGAAAAAGGCGCACAACAGCTGTACGCCGCCCTTGCCTGCACCATGTGCAACTGCGCCTACTTCCCGCTGGATATCCAGATGCCGGAGCAGCAGCTTGCAGGGTGTCTGAAAAACGCCGGGATCCGGGTAATCCTGACCAACAGCCGATGGGCAGACCAGCTGCGCCGTCTGTCGGATATCACTCTGGTGAATCTGGACAGCGTCCCCTCCTCCGATGGGAAGTCCATCGCCTTTCAGCCCTCCGCACCCGGTGACATTGCCTACATCATCAACACCTCCGGCACCACCGGCATGCCCAAAAGCATCCCCCTCCGGCAGGACGGTCTGGTAAACTGCCTGCTGGAAACCAGAGCATACTGTAACCTGACTGAAGGGGATCGGCTGCTGGCCATCACCAACTACTGTCACGATATGTCCGTCTTTGATCTGTACGGCTCTCTGATTTCCGGCGCCGCTGTAGTGTTCCCGGATGCGGAACGGGAAAAGGATCCCTGCCACTGGGCAGAACTGATTGCCGCTTACGGGATCACCTTCTGGAATTCCGTACCGGCATTTCTAGAGATCCTGCTGGCGGCGGAGATTCCCCATCCGGAAACCGCATTTGCCAGCCTGCGGAATATTCTCACCGGCGGGGACTGGATCCCGGTGCCCCTTGCAAAACAGATCCGGCATAGCTTCGTAAATGCCCGGCTTACCAGCGTAGGCGGCCCCTCTGAAACCACTGTGTGGAATATCTGGCACACAGTCACGGATGCCGACCTACAGGGCAGCTTCATCCCCTACGGCAAGCCCATCCCCCACACCAACTACTTTGTATTGGATGAACGGGGCGAACTTTGTCCCCCTCTGACGGAGGGCATCATGTTCGTAGAGGGCATGGGTGTCACGCCGGGCTATATCGGTCTGCCGGAGGAAAACCAGAAGAAATTCACCCTGTTCCAGGGGCGACGGGTCTATAACACCGGCGACCGGGGTATGTACCTGCCGGAGGGCACGGTGAAGATCCTGGGCAGAATGGATCAACAGGTGAAAATCAACGGCAAGCGCATTGAACTGGAAGGAATCCAGGAGGTACTGCAATCCCTGCCGGGGGTATGCACAGGCGCTGTCCTGGTATCCGATCATACAAAGGCGCTGACCGGCTTTTACACCGCCCGGACAGAGCTGGATCCACAGACACTGATCCAACAATTGAAGGAGCGGCTGCCCTCCTATATGATCCCGGCGCAGCTGGTGCAGATCCCATCCATGCCCATCACCCAAAACGGAAAAGTGGATATACCGGCGCTCCGGCACATGGATGTGAAGCCCCTGCAAAAAACAGAACCGGCAGCAGCACCCGACTCCAAAACGGAAGCGGCATTGCTGACGCTTTGTCGGGAGCTGTTTGAGAATCCGGATATTACGCCGGAAGATGATTTCTTTGTTATGGGCGGAAACTCCATCACTGCCATCCGGCTTTTATCCCGAATTCGGCAACAGTTCGGTGTCACGCTTACCATCTACGATATTCTGAACACACCGCAGATCAATCAGTGGGCGGCACTGATTGATCAACCTGTGTAAATACACAAACAGCGGCTCTGCATGGCGTTTATGCAGTGCCGCTGTTTTTTGCTATACCATTGGTTTCTGACGGTGGCTCGTCAGTGGACAAGAGAACCCGGGAATACAGAAACCGGCTGGACAGTCAGTACCTGTCGGGGACTCTCATCCGCATGGCTTCGAGAAATTACGCACTGTCATCTGCGGCGCAAACAGAAAATCCGTCAGCCGCTCAGACTGACGGGGCAGGAAAACAAAAATATGCTTCAATACCGCTTCCTAAAATAAAAAAACGGAGAAATTGTCCTCGCACATAGGGATCCAATCTCCCAAGTCAGCAACAATTCTCTGCTTTAATAGTAGTGTACCGTATTTCGATGAAAATGTCAATGGAGCTTCTGAAATTTCTTCACAGATTGATGGGTTGAGGATGCAGGAAACAAGCCTTACGGATCAGATTGGTGCTGTTTTGAATAATAAAAGCCAAGATCTATTCAGTGTGCCGGAACTCCAATTGTCCCAGGGCTTAAATAATCTTGACTCTGATCTTATTATACGTACATCAAGGAAATTGTCAATAGCAATCTGCAAATTGGGGAATCTGAATACGAGGACTTCGTTGAGAAAGTGTTTGGCGGCACTTATGTGCAATCCCTTGCAACAGAGGAACGGCAACGTCAGGAAACACAATACCTTCCGAACGGAATCAAGTTTGCAAACGGAGAAGGAATTTGAGCAAACATTTTTCTTTTCAGTTTGGCATCGTCTCGCTTGCGGTTGAAAATAATCCCCTTGAACCAGCACACACTGGCTAAGAGGGGATTCCTTATTTCTGAAGGCGGAGCTTTTCCACCAGTGCTTCCTGCAAAAAAGCAGAGACATTGCATAAAAAAATCGCCCTTTCGGACGATTAGCCCAATTTTTGCATACAGAAAACCCATTATAGAAATAGAAGAGCATTAAAATCTTCTTAATGCTCCTCTATCCATTGGTTGGGGTGGAAGGATTTGAACCCTCGAAATGACGGAGTCAGAGTCCGTTGCCTTACCCCTTGGCGACACCCCAATCTTGAGTACCTGTATATTATATCACGCTTTTCTTGATTTGTAAAGCCTTTTTTTAAATAAATCCGAATTTTTTTGATTCGCACAAAAAAACACTTGATTTTGACCGCATAATTAGGTATAATGATAGTAGTCTACTATGAAAAGTGTGTCCATACGCTGTATGCATGTTCACTGGCACATTCAAATATCCTCTCCAGATCACAAACGGAAGGCTGTTCACATGAAACGAATCTACTTTATCTACAATCTGAAATCCGGAAAAGGCACCATCCGCAGTAAGCTGGGAGATGTCATTGATCTATGCACCAAGGCCGGATATGAGGTCACCGCCCGTTCCACCCAGTCCCGGATGGATGCCTGCACTGTTGCAGAATATGCCTGTTTACAAAATTATGATATGATCGCCTGCTCCGGCGGAGACGGCACCTTGAATGAGGTGGTGCATGGTGTCATGAACAGCGGTATGTCCGTGCCGATCGGATACATTCCCAGTGGCTCCACCAACGACTTCTCCCGGGGGCTGGGTATTCCCAGAGGCATCGTGAATGCCGCCGGCTGGATGCTCCAGGGCGGAAGATATGTCTGCGACGTGGGGCAATTCAATGACAAGTACTTTATGTATGTTGCCGCATTCGGTGCACTGGTTTCTGTAACCTATGAAACGCCCCAGCAAACCAAAAATGTGCTTGGGCATGCGGCTTATATTCTGAACGGCATTACCCGGCTCAACACCATTCGCTCCTATCATATGCGGGTAGAATATGACGGCAAGTGTATTGAGGATGATTTCATTTTTGGCATGGTCACCAATTCCGCTTCAGTGGCCGGCATGATCTCTCTGGAGAATTTTTTGCTGGACGACGGTGTATACGAGGTGACTCTGGTAAAGACGCCACGCAACCCTCTGGATCTGCATAAGATCGTCAACTCCCTGCTGAATATCAAAGAGGATCTGGACACCCGACAGATTAAATGTTTCCGTGCATCCCGGATCCGCTTTACCAGTGCAGAGCCTGTCCCCTGGACCGTTGATGGAGAATGCGGCGGCGATGTGACCCAGGCGGAAGTGATCAATCTCAAGCGCGCTGTCACCTTTGCAGTGGGGCAGCAATCTAACCCGGAAGGAACATGACCCTATGAGTTTTACCATTAAAAACGGCACGATCGTGCATTATGAGGAAAGCGGCACGCTGGAAAAGCTGAAGCTGAAAAAGACTGCTGAGGCGGTTGCGACCCCTGCCAAAGCCACCCGCATCGGGGATGAAGCGTTCCTTTCCGCCGGTCTTGTGCGCATCAATGTGTCATCCGGCGTAACGGATATCGGCGACAAGGCGTTTTCCCTGTGCAAGCATCTGCAAACCGTTTCACTGCCCAATACGGTGCAGCACATTGGCAAAAGTGCCTTTGACGGCTGCACAGAGCTTCAGACGCTTACGATTCCGGACAGCGTCACCAGCGTAAACGCCTGGGCATTTCACGGCTGCACCGGACTGACGGAGCTGACTCTGCCGACAAACCTCACCCGGATCGAGCGTGGCATCTGCAGCGGCTGCAAGTCCTTGACAGAGCTGGTGATCCCACCAGGGGTCACATCCATTGGCATGCGTGCCTTTGAAGGATGCAGCTCTCTCAAGCACATAACACTGCCTGCAACTGTACGGAGCATTGAACCGGAAGCATTTGCAGACTGCACAGAGCTGGTACATATTTACATGCAGAACGGCGTGCAGGAAATCGGTGAGGACGCTTTCCGGGGCTGCATGCACCTGCGGGAAATCTTCGTTCCCCCCAGCGTTACCGCCCTGCATCCCTATGCCTTTGGGGATCACCCGGAACGGCTCCACCTGATCGCCGCCCAAAGCAACAGTGTGGCGTTCCAGTTTGCCCAGATGCATAGGATTGTTACATACACGGAACGGGAAACCGCCCAGCTGCGAACCGTGCAGGATCCTGCCTTTGAGATCGAATATGGCATTGTCCGCCGATATATCCCACAGCCGGGCATCCGGAACGTCATTGTGCCGCCGGGCGTGATCGCCATCGGGGATCGTGCCTTTGAAAAATGCCGGGACATTGACACAGTGCTTCTGCCAGAGGGTGTCCAGGTCATCGGCAGCTTTGCATTCAGCGGCTGCAAATCCCTGAAGCTTATAACCATGCCCCAGTCTCTGAACCGGATCCGGAATCATGCATTCCGGGAGTGCACTGCATTGCAGACCATTCAGATCCCTCCGCTTGTCGAAAAAATATCAAAGAACACCTTCCATAGCTGCACTTCCCTGCGCAGTGTGCAAATCCCCCCCACTGTACGGATCATCGAGGAAAGTGCCTTTCAGTACTGTATGTCCCTGCTGCAGGCGGTGCTATCCCCTGCTTTGAAAACCATCAGCAAATCCGCCTTTGAATCCTGTTCCAGTTTGCAGAGCGTCATCATTCCGGAAGGTGTGGAGCAGATCGATACCCACGCATTTTACTGCTGTAGCTGTCTGCGGCAGATCACCATTCCCACAACCATGCGTACCATTGACCCCAATGCCTTTGCAGAGACCCCCTTTGCAGACCGGGGCACCGGACATTACAAAATCGGTGGGTTTCTCATCCGGGGGGATGTATCCCAGCCTATTCCGCCGGACACCTACCGGATTGGGCCGAAAGCATTTGCCCACAGCAATTTGCAGTGCGCCATGCTGCCCCAGGGGCTTCACAGCATCGGGGAAAGCGCCTTTGCCCACTGCACATACCTGACCCAGGTGTCCATTCCGGACAGCGTGGAGGACATTGAGGACAACGCTTTTTCCTATACCCCATGGTTATCCGCCCAGACAGAACCCTTCACCATCGTTGGGAAGGGGCTACTGCTCCGCTGCAATTTCCAGGAGGAAAATCTGACAATCCCGGAGCATGTGCGCAAGATCTGCGCTTATGCCTGCGAACAGCTTCCCATCCGGACGCTGATGCTGCCTGCGTCGATGGAGGTGATCGGCAGCGGTGCATTCCAATCCTGCCCCAAACTGAAAACCATCACCCTGCCTGCCTCCATCCGGCATATGGGAGGTTATATATTTCACGACTGCCGCACCCTGTTCCGGGTCAATCTGTGTGAGGGTGTGCCCTACATTGCCCAATCCATGTTCAGCCAGTGCTACGCCCTGGAACAGCTGGCATTGCCAATATCCATTCAGGAGATCCGGCAGGATGCCTTTTTTGCCTCCGGAATCCGGAAGCTAGTGCTTCCCTATGGCGTTCAGCGGATCGAAAGCGGTGCATTTTTACGATGCAAGCAGTTAGAATCGTTGGAGATCCCATTCTCCGTCCGGGAAATCGCAGAAAACGCCTTTGAGGAGGCAAACAAGTTTCATCTGCATGCACCCATCGGCAGCTATGCACAACGGTTCTCAAAAAAGAACGCCGCAAACTTCCAGTTCGTCCCCCTGGACGAAACCCAATCCTGACAAAAGCAATCCCCCGGAGCGCATAAAAAAATGCCTCCGGGGGATACTTTTTTCAGGCAATACCGCACAAAGATTGCGCAGTAGATGTTGTTTAAGTTTTATGTCAGAAGATTCCGCACAAAACCGCCGGGTACGCTTTGTGCGGTGTTGTCTTAGGAAAGGAGCGAATGCAATGGGCAATAATATGGATCTGAACTATGAAATGTTCTGCTACCAATGTGAGCAAACCGCCGGAGGAAAGGGCTGCACCAAGCTGGGGGTGTGCGGCAAAACCCCGGAGGTGGCAGGTCTGCAGGATCTGCTGATCTACCAGCTGAAGGGTATCAGCTGCTGCCAGAAGATTCTGATGGATCGGGGAGAAAAGCCGGCGGAGGACATCGTAAGATTTGTGGAGAGCGTACTGTTCACGACTCTGACCAATGTGAATTTTGATGCGGCTGTGCATGTGGAGCTTCTGCTTCAGTCCCAGCAAATCAAGGAACAGCTGCGGCAAGCAGTGGGTGAAGCACCGGAAGTTGCACAGGTCAGCTACAACCTGCCGGAAACCCAAGCGAAAATGCTGCGGGATGCCCCCATGGCAGGAATCATGTATGACCGGGACTTGGATCCGGACATTCGCTCCCTGCGGCAAACCATCCTGTACGGTCTGAAAGGCATCAGCGCCTACGGACACCAGGCGCGGGAGCTTGGTTTCCACAGTGAGCAGGTGGATGCATTCTACTTCCTGGCTCTGGAAGCGATCACGGACGATACGCTGTCAGTGGAGGAATTGATCCGCTGGACCATGCGTACCGGAGAAATTGCCCTGGAGGTCATGAAGGTGCTGGATGATGCCAACACCCAGACCTATGAGAATCCCAGTCCCCGGATGGTGAATACCCGGCTGAAAAAGGGGTCTTTTATCATCGTGTCCGGGCATGATCTGAAGGATCTGGAGCAGCTGCTGCAGCAGTCCGAGGGCAGCGGAGTGAATATCTACACCCACGGGGAGATGCTCCCTTGCCACGGATATCCGGGGCTGAAAAAATACAAACACCTGGCAGGAAACTTTGGCGGCGCATGGCAGGAGCAGCAAAAACAGTTTGATAACCTGCCCGGCTGTATTCTCATGACCACAAACTGTCTGATGCGCCCTCGTGAATCCTATAAGGATCGGATTTACACCACCAACGTGGTGGGCTGGGACGGCGTGAAATTCATTCCCCGCAAGGAAAACGGAGAGAAGGATTTCAGCGAGATCATTGCCCATGCCAAAGCCCTGGGAGGCTATCCGGAGGATGCGCCGCCCCATGAGATCCTGGTAGGCTTCGGACATCATGCCACTCTGGAACATGCGGAAGAAATTGTTGCTGCTGTCAAGGCAGGAAAGATCCGGCACTTTTTCCTGATTGGCGGATGCGATGGTGCAAGACCCGGCAGAAATTATTTCACCGAATTTGCAAAGCTTGTGCCGCAGGACTGCGTCATTCTGACCCTTGCCTGCGGAAAATATCGATTCAACAAACTAGATTTCGGCACCGTTGCCGGATTGCCCCGACTGCTGGATGTAGGACAGTGTAATGATGCCTATTCTGCCATCAAAATCGCCACAGCGCTGGCGGACGCATTTGACACGGATGTGAATTGCCTGCCTTTGTCCATGATTATCTCCTGGTACGAGCAAAAGGCAGTGGCAGTCCTGTTGGCACTTTTGTCTTTAGGTATTCAGAATATATACCTGGGTCCGGAGCTGCCCGCATTCTTTAGCCCGAATGTGCTGCAGTATCTGGCGGATACATTCCAGATCCATCAGATCAGCGAGCCCCAGGATGACATCAAAACTTGCCTGAAGCAAACTATATAAAGAAAAAACCGTCCTTACATTGTAAGGACGGTTTTG
>NC_021039.1:68238-70772 GCF_000210095.1 Ruminococcus champanellensis 18P13 = JCM 17042 | reverse complement strand
AAAAATTGAACAACAAAGAAAGGGGAAGTGAAAAAGAACGCAAACAAAAGGAAAAGCCCTCGACCGATTAGTACTTGCAAGCTAAACATGTCACCATGCTTACACAGTAAGCCTATCAACCTCATAGTCTTTGAGGGGTCTTACTCTCTTAAAGAGATGGGATATCTTATCTTAAGGGCGGCTTCACGCTTAGATGCTTTCAGCGTTTATCCGTTCCGCACATAGCTGCCCAGCTGTGCCACTGGCGTGACAACTGGTGCACCAGAGGTGCGTCCATCCCGGTCCTCTCGTACTAGGGACAGCGCCTTTCAAATATCCTACGCCCACGACAGATAGGGACCGAACTGTCTCACGACGTTCTGAACCCAGCTCGCGTACCGCTTTAATTGGCGAACAGCCAAACCCTTGGGACCGAATACAGCCCCAGGATGCGATGAGCCGACATCGAGGTGCCAAACCTCCCCGTCGATGTGGACTCTTGGGGGAGATCAGCCTGTTATCCCCAGGGTAGCTTTTATCCGTTGAGCGACGGCATTTCCACTCACATACCGCCGGATCACTAACTCCAACTTTCGTTACTGCTCGACCCGTCAGTCTCGCAGTTAGGCTCGCTTTTGCGTTTACACTCAGAGGCATGGTTTCCATCCATGCTGAGCGAACCTTTGAGCGCCTCCGTTACCTTTTTGGAGGCGACCGCCCCAGTCAAACTGCCCACCTAACAATGTCCCCCGACCAGATTCATGGCCGCAGGTTAGAATTCCAGCACTCCAAGAGTGGTATCCCAAGGTTGACTCCATACAAGCTGACGCCCGTATTTCCCAGTCTCCCACCTATCCTGTACATGAAATACCGAAACTCAATATTAAGCTACAGTGAAGCTCCATGGGGTCTTTCCGTCTAGTCGCGGGTAACCGGCATCTTCACCGGTACTACAATTTCGCCGGGCGGGTTGTTGAGACAGTGCCCAAATCGTTACACCATTCGTGCGGGTCAGAACTTACCTGACAAGGAATTTCGCTACCTTAGGACCGTTATAGTTACGGCCGCCGTTTACCGGGGCTTCAATTCAGCGCTCTCACGCCTCCTCTTAACCTTCCGGCACCGGGCAGGTGTCACCCCATATACGTCATCTTTCGATTTAGCATAGAGCTGTGTTTTTGCTAAACAGTCGCTTGGGCCTATTCTCTGCGGCTCTTTTCAGAGCACCCCTTCTCCCGAAGTTACGGGGTCAACTTGCCGAGTTCCTTAACAACCCTTCTCCCGTTGGCCTTAGAATTCTCTTCCTATCTACCTGTGTCGGTTTGCGGTACGGGTTCCTCAGATATACACATGGCTTTTCTCGCCTTTGTCCAAGTTCAATCCCTGCCCAATTGCAAGTCCTTACGACCGAGGTAACCATCACTCGGCTGAACCCTTTCAAAGTGTCCCCATGCTTAAATCTTTTGGAAGCTACGGAATTTCTACCGTATGTGCATCGGCTACGCCTTTCGGCCTCACCTTAGCTCCCGGCTTACTAGGAGCGGACGAACCTTCCTCCTAAAACCTTAGACTTTCGGCCATTATGATTCTCACATAATTCTCGCTACTCATTCCGGCATTCTCACTTGTATAAAGTCCACCAGCGCTTCCGCTCTGACTTCATCCCTTATACAACGCTCTCCTACCACTGACATTGCTGTCAATCCCAAGCTTCGGTATAGATTTTAGCCCCGTTGAATTTTCGGCGCAGGGTCACTCGACCAGTGAGCTATTACGCACTCTTTTAATGAGTGGCTGCTTCTAAGCCAACATCCTGGTTGTCTGTGCAACCCCACATCCTTTTCCACTTAAACCTATTTAGGGACCTTAGCTGTGGGTCTGGGCTGTTTCCCTTTTGACCACGAGACTTATCTCACGTAGTCTGACTGCTGTACTCATATTCTTTGGCATTCTGAGTTTGATAAGGTTCAGTAACCTTTCGGCCCCTAGCCCATTCAGTGCTTTACCTCCAAGAATCATATACAACGCTAGCCCTAAAGCTATTTCGGAGAGAACCAGCTATATCCGAGTTCGATTGGAATTTCTCCGCTAGCCACACCTCATCCGCCACCTTTTCAACGGGGGTCGGTTCGGACCTCCATGGAGTTTTACCTCCACTTCATCCTGGACATGGCTAGGTCACTCGGTTTCGGGTCTATCGCATGCAACTGATCGCCCTATTCAGACTCGCTCTCGCTGCGGCTCCGAACCTGAAGTCCTTAACCTTGCTACATACGATAACTCGCCGGACCATTCTACAAAAGGTACCCGATCACACATTGACGTGCTCTCGGTGCTTGTAAGCACAGGGTTTCAGGTTCTATTTCACTCCCCTCCCGGGGTTCTTTTCACCTTTCCTTCACAGTACTATTCGCTATCGGTCATTGGGTAGTATTTAGGCTTGGAGGGTGGTCCCCCCGACTTCCCACCGGGTTTCACGTGTCCGGCGGTACTCTGGATCCTGCTCGCTCAGCTTTCTTTTCACCTACACGACTTTCACGTTCTTCGGTATGCTT
>NC_021039.1:9826-65405 GCF_000210095.1 Ruminococcus champanellensis 18P13 = JCM 17042 | reverse complement strand
GAAATGTTACACAATGTGTGTAAACAGTCTTCTTGAATAATTATACACCGTGTCGTATACTATATAAATATGCAAACAGCCGTTGAACCCTGTCGATTCCCTTTTTCCATCCCTTCTCCTCATTATTTTTTCAAAATCCCCTTTTCATTTTCGTTTGTTTGTGCTATAATATATAGGAATCGGTGCCGCATGTGAATCGGCTGTGATTTTCAGTTATTCAGGAGGTATGCATAATGAATACGATGGAAAAGGATTTATATCACCTTTGGTGTGAGAAGGCCGTAGATGATGCGGATCTTCAGATAGAGCTCAAACAGATTGCAGACGACGCAGATGCCATCCAGGATCGCTTTTATCGGGATCTGGCCTTCGGCACCGGCGGTCTGCGGGGTGTAATCGGTGCGGGCTGCAACCGGCTGAACATTTACACCATCCGCCGGGCAACTCAGGGACTTGCGGATTATGTAAACGCAGATTTTCAGAACCCATCTGTTGCCATTGCCTATGACAGCCGGATCAAGTCCACTGTCTTTGCCCAGACGGCAGCAGCTGTCCTGGCTGCAAACGGCATTCACGTCCACATTTACAAGGAACTGATGCCCACGCCTATGCTGTCTTTTGCAGTACGTCAGCTGCACTGCGATGCGGGCATCGTTATCACTGCCAGCCACAACCCCTCCAAATACAATGGATATAAAGTATACGGTAGCGATGGCTGCCAGCTGACTCTGGATGCTGCACAGAGAGTCACCGACTATATCGAAGCTCACCAGATGTTTGACGATGTAAAGACCATCACCTTTGAAGAAGGTCTCGCCAACGGCATGATCTCCTACATTGAGCAGGATGTACTGGATGCATATTTTGAAAATGTCCTCAAACAGGGCATTCACACGGATCTTTGCGCATCCAGTGGTCTGAAGGTAGTTTATACGCCTCTGAACGGCACCGGCAACAAGCCTGTCCGCACCATTCTCAAGAAGATCGGTATTACCGACGTGACCGTTGTTCCGGAACAGGAAAACCCGGACGGCCATTTCACCACCTGTCCCTTCCCGAACCCGGAAATCCGGGAGGCTCTGGCACTGGGTCTGAAGCTTTGCGAAACCTGCAAACCGGATCTCCTGCTGGCAACGGATCCGGATGCTGACCGTGTGGGCATCGCTGTACCGGACGGAAACGGCGGTTACGCTTTGATTTCCGGCAACGAAATGGGCGCTATGCTCTTTGAGTACATCTGCGCATCCCACACCCAGATGGGCACGATGCCGAAAAACCCGGTAGTTGTCAAGACCATCGTAACCACTGACCTGGTTCGTGCCATCGCCAAGGAATACGGAGTTGAGGTCATCGAGGTTCTCACCGGCTTCAAGTTCATCGGCGAACAGATTGGCTTTTTGGAAAAGAAGGGTGAAGAATCCCGTTATGTATTTGGCTTTGAGGAAAGCTATGGCTATCTGGCTGGAACCTATGTTCGGGATAAGGATGCCGTGGTTGCCTCTATGCTGATTGTGGAAATGGCTGCATACTACCGGACAAAGGGTATAACCATGATCCAGGCTCGGGATGCCCTGTACGAAAAATACGGCATGTTCCTGCACAGCCAGCAGAGCTTCCAGTTTGAAGGCGAAAGCGGCATGCTGAAAATGCAGCAGATCATGGATCAACTGCGGAATGATCCCCCCAAGACCATCGGCGGACTGCCTGTTACCAACATTGCAGACTACGAGCAGAGCATCTCCACCTGCGTGGAAACCGGTGCTGTAACCAAGCTGACTCTGCCCAAATCCAATGTACTGGCATTCACCCTGACAGACGGTGCCAGTGTTGTGATCCGCCCCTCCGGCACAGAACCCAAGATCAAGGCATACTACACCACCACCGGTAAAGACCGGGCAAGCGCTGCTGCACTGGAGGCAAAGCTCCAGGAGGATTTCTCCGGACTTTTGCAATAAAATTTCAAAAAAGACTTGCATTTTGCCCGAAGCTGTGCTATAATGTTATGGTTAAATGCAACTTCCATGGCACTACTGTCTAAGTGAACTGATGGGCTGTCATGTTTGCAACTATGAATAAAGAGGTGACAATCATGAAAGAAGGCATTCATCCGAAGTTCGAGGAGTGCACCATTACCTGCCACTGCGGCAACGTAATGAAGACTCGCTCCACTGTAGGTGATATCAAGGTCGAAATCTGCTCCAAGTGCCACCCGTTCTTCACCGGCAAGCAGAAGCTCGTTGATACCGGCGGACGTGTTGACCGCTTCAAGAAGCGTTTCAACCTGGATAAGTAAGCGGAAGGACGACTGCGGTCGTCCTTTTTCTTTTGCAGAAAGGATCGCCTCATGAAATACAAAACCATCGCTGCCCCCTGTACCCGGACGCTGATCGAAAAGCGTTCCGAATTCATCGCAGCTGTTACGCCGGTGCAAACCGCAGAACAGGCAATCGCATGCATCCAGGATGCCCATGCAGCCTACCGGAAAGCCCGGCATCATGTGTACGCCTATGTGCTGCGGGATCAGAACATCAGCCGCTACTCTGATGATGGAGAGCCACAGGGCACCGCCGGACTGCCGGTACTGGATGTGATCCGCAAGCAGGGTCTGACGGATGTGTGCTGCGTGGTCAGCCGGATCTTCGGCGGTGTGCTGCTGGGTGCCAACGGCTTGGTACGGGCATATGGTCAAGCCTGTGCCCAGGCGCTCCGGGATGCGCAGATCATGGAAATGTGCGCCTGCCGTTCCATGACCATCCAGTGCGACTATACCTTCTACGGCAGGCTCCAGTTCGCCCTGGCATCCGACCCGGTTATCATCACCGATACCCAGTTCACCGATGCAGTCACCGTCACCCTCCTGGTGCTGGAAGAACAGGCACAGTCCCTCTGTGACCGTCTGATCGACCTGTCCAACGGTACCATCACTGTCTCTCTGGAGGATGCGGGTTACCGGGACTTTTCTTCCGTGTTGCCTTAAAGAAATCCCGGTCGGAAAAAGGGAAAAATGAATTTATAAAGTATATATATAGTGAAGATAAAATGCCCTGGACTGGAGGGATACCATGACCATTCGTGAACAGACGGAAATTCTGGAGCTTGGCACGCTAAGCCCCTACGCATGCACCTGCGTGGGAAACGCCAAACGCAGCCGCCCGGAGCCCAAATGCCCCTACCGGACGGAATTTCAGCGTGACCGGGATCGGATCCTCCACTGTAACGCCTTCCGGCGACTCAAGCGAAAAACACAGGTGTTTCTCTCCCCGGTGGGGGATCATTACCGAACCCGGCTGACCCACACCCTGGAGGTCGCTCAGATTGCCCGCACCATTGCCAGAGCGCTTCGCCTGAATGAGGATCTGACAGAGGCCATTGCCCTGGGGCATGACCTGGGGCATTCTCCCTTCGGTCATTCCGGAGAAGCCATTCTGGATGAGATCTGCCCCTATGGCTTCAAGCATTACCTGCAAAGCGTCCGGGTGGTGCATTACCTGGAAAAGAAGGGGCAGGGACTGAATCTGACCTTTGAGGTCAAAAACGGCATCGCATGTCACACCAATAAAATTGCCGCCACCCGTGAGGGCAACATTGTCCGGCTGTCAGATAAAATCGCCTACATCAATCACGACATTGAAGACGCCACCCGGGCAGGGATCCTGACACCGGCGGATCTGCCCAGTCACCTGACCGCCGTGCTGGGAACGGACAAATCCCAGCGGATCACCACCATGGTAGCATCCGTCATTGAAAACGGTCCGGATGAGATCCGCATGACCAAACCCATCAAAGCCGCCCACGATGCGCTTCGCACCTTTCTGTTTTCCAACGTATACACCAACCCGGTGGCAAAGGCGGAGGAGGAAAAGGCAAAGGGGCTGGTGGAAAAGCTCTACGGCTATTTCATCAAGCACCCGGAAAAAATGCCGGATGAATACAAGCAGATCCTCCGGCGGTTTGATCTGCACCGGGCGGTTTGCGACTATATTTCCGGCATGACGGATGGATACGCTGTAGATCTATACCAGCAGATCTTCATCCCACAGTCCTGGGGAAGCAGGTGAGCCTATGCCGTTGCCGGACGAATTTATCTACCAGCTGAAGCTGGCAAACCCCATTGACACCACCATGGGTCGCTATGTGCATCTGATTCGCAGCGGCAGCAACTATAAATGCCTTTGCCCCTTTCACTCGGAGAAAACCCCATCCTGCACAGTATACACCGGTACTCAGAGCTTTTACTGCTTTGGATGCGGCGCCGGCGGAGATGTCATCACCTTCACCAAGCAGATCGAAAACCTGGACACCTACGAAGCCATCAAGCTGCTGGCGGAACGGGGCGGACTGGAAATGCCGGAAAACGACCTGAACAAGGACGGGGCGAAGCTGAAACTGCGAATCCTGGAAATGAACCGGGAAGCCGCCAACTTCTTTTACCGGAATCTGCTCCAGGGGCAGGACAAGCGTGGGCTGCAATACGCCGTCCAGCGTGGACTGACCCCCAAGGCCATCAAGAAATATGCCATTGGCTATGCCCCTGCCGCATGGGACGGACTGATGAAGCATCTGGAAGGTCTGGGCTTTACCCGGGAGGAGATGCTCTCTGCCGGACTGATCCGGCAAAACGCCCGGGGCTGCTTCGACTTTTTCCGGGAGCGTGTCATGTTCCCCATCATTGACCTGCGGGGCAATGTGATCGCCTTCGGCGGCAGACTCATCGAAGGGGAAGGTCCCAAATATCTGAATAGTGGCGACACCCCCGTGTTCAAAAAAAGCCGGAATCTGTTTTCCCTGAACTTTGCAAAGAATGCAAACGTGAAGCAGCTGATCCTGGCAGAGGGCTACATGGACGTAATCGCCATCAACCAGGCTGGCTTTGAGCAGGTGGTCGCCACCCTGGGCACGGCGCTGACTGCGGAACAAGCGCGGATCATGGCGCAGTACGCCACAGAGGTAGTGCTGTGCTATGACAGCGATTCTGCCGGACAGAATGCCACCCACCGGGCGATCAATCTGCTCAGCGAGGCAGGGCTCCACACCCGGATCCTCAAGGTGCAGGACGCAAAGGACCCGGACGAGTACATCCGGAAATTCGGTGCCACCCGGTTCAAACTGCTGCTGGATAACTCCGGCGGTGCCATCAACTTTGAGCTTGCCCGATGCCGGGAGGGTCTGGATCTTGCCACAGAGCAGGGCAAAATCGACTTCCTCCGGCGAACGGTGCAGGTACTTGCCGGCATCCGGAACGAAATGGAACGGGAAGTATACCTGTCCAGAATCGCCAAGGAGGAGGAAATCAGCCTGGACATACTCCATTCCCAGGTCAAGGCACAGCTGCGTAAAAGCTACTACACCGAAAAAAAGCAAAGCTGGAACGCCATGATGGCAAAATCCTCCTTCCGAGATGAACTGAACCCGGAAGCCCCCCAGTACCAGCGGGAAGCAAAAGCAGAGGAGCAGATTCTGGCGTATCTGTTCCTGCATCCGGACTTGCTGCCGGAGGTGGAAAAGCGTTTAAAGCCGGAGCATTTCTTCACCAGTCTGCACCGGAAAATCTATGAGGTTTTCTGTGAACGCATGCCGGAAACAGACACCTTTTCCGTTTCCATGTTCCGGGACGCATGCTCGGATGCGGAAATGGGCAGAATAACAGGAATCATGGCACACAATGCAGAGGTGGCTCTGACGGCGGATACCCTGAACGACTGCATCCGTCTGCTGCTCCAGGCAAAGGAACACGAAAAAATCAATGCAGATCAACTTTCTGACGATGATCTGCTTTCCATAGTCAATCAAGCCAGAAACAAAAACTAGGAGGACTCATTATGGCAGAAAAAAATGAAAGCATCGATGCGCTGATCGAACGTGCAAAGGCAAGCGGCAAGCTGTCCACACGGGAGTTGAACGACGCATTCGAGCGTTTTGATCTGGATGCGGAGCAGATCGATAGCTTCTACGAAACCTGCATCAACAACAACATCGAGATCGTAGAGGATTTCATGCCGGATACAGATTTGAAGCTGGGGCTGGATTCGGATCTGAGCGATGACCTGGAGATGGCGCTTTCCACAGAGGGCATCGCCATTGACGATCCGGTGAAGATCTACTTAAAGGAAATCGGCCGGGTGCCCCTGCTGTCCGCCGAGGAGGAAATCGAGCTGGCACAGCGCATGTCCAAGGGGGACTCCTATGCAAAGAAGCGCCTGTCCGAAGCCAATTTGCGTCTGGTTGTCAGCATTGCAAAGAAGTATGTGGGCAGAGGCATGCAGTTTCTGGATCTGATCCAGGAAGGCAACCTGGGTCTGATCAAGGCTGTTGATAAATTTGACTATACCAAGGGATTTAAGTTCTCCACCTATGCAACATGGTGGATCCGTCAAGCTATTACCCGTGCCATTGCGGATCAGGCACGAACCATCCGTATTCCGGTGCACATGGTGGAAACCATCACCAAGGTCAAAAAGATCATCAGTCAGCTGCTGCACGAAACCGGTCACGAGCCTACAGCGGATGAGATTGCAGAACGGCTGGAAATGCCCGTTGAGAAGGTGCGGGAGATCATGCGGATCGCTCAGGATCCCGTATCCCTGGAAACTCCCATCGGCGAGGAGGAGGACAGCCATCTGGGTGATTTCATCCCGGACGATGACGCACCGGCGCCGGCGGAAGCCGCCTCTCTGATCCTGCTGAAGGAGCAGCTCAATGAGGTGCTTTCCACCCTGACCGAGCGGGAGGCAAAGGTGCTGAAGCTCCGGTTCGGTCTGGAGGACGGACGCTCCCGAACCTTGGAAGAAGTGGGACGGGAATTTGAAGTCACCAGAGAGCGGATCCGTCAGATCGAAGCAAAGGCACTGCGGAAGCTGCGTCACCCCAGCCGCAGCAAAAAGGTCAAGGATTTTCTGGATTAACACAAAAGCAGCCCCGGCAGACTGTAAAGTCCCCGGGGCTGTTTGTATGACAGATCATAAGGAGGATATCATGCTTTTTACGGGCATCAGCAAAACTTTTTCCACAGAACAGGAACAGCAATATGCAGCCATTGGTGCATTCTGGGATGAACTGGCTACCATATACGGCAGAGAGCAGCTACAGGGACTGGGATATCACTGGACAGCCAAAAGCATTGAATATGTAATCGGGCTGAAACAGGGTGAGATTCCCGGCGCAAATTGTACGGTGACTCTGCCGGATCAGCACTGGCAGTATGCCACAGGCAGAACCGAGCAGCTTGGCATGCTCTATGCCCGGATCTATCAAAAGGGTGCCTTGCTTTATGAGATTGAAACATTCGACGATTCCGGCAACTGCTGCATCGCCTATTACAGGTAGGACAGCTCTATCTTACTGGTTCTAACGATCCCACAGGCTGCGATAGATCCGGATCACATCCGCCTTCGTCACCGGTTTCATGGTGTTCGCCGGACTGCCGCTGGCAATGGCGTCCTCCGCCATTTTGTCCATGGCACTGAAAAATGCCGTCCGGTCAATTCCATATTCCTCCAGAGTTGGCACTTGGCAAGTCTTGCACAACTCTCTGACCGCACCGATCAGTGCCTCTGCCGCCTGGGGATCCGGCGTTGCGGTATCTGCCGCACCGATGGCTCTTGCAAGGGCGGCAAACCCGGGATAATCCCCCTCCAGTGCAAAGTCCAGACATTTTTCCAGCAGCATTGCATTGGAAATGCCGTGGGGCACATGGAACAGGGCGCCGATGGGGCGGCTCATGCCATGCACCAGGGTCACGGAGGCATTGTTGATGGCCATGCCTGCCTCCAGGGCTGCAATCACCATTTCACTGCGTGCAGTCAGATCCGAACCGTTGCTGTATGCTGTCGGAAGATACCGGAAAATCCGCTTCACCGCCGCCAACGCCACTGTATCCGTCAAGGGTTGTCGCTTCCGGGAGGTGTAGGACTCAATGGCATGGGTCAGCGCATCCAAACCCGTCGCAGCAGTAATGCGCTTTGGGGCGGATACACTCAACGCCGGATCCACCACTGCCAGTTGAGGCACCAGAACCTGCCCCTTCAGCAGCATCTTGATTCCCTGCTCACTGTCGGTGATTACAGTAAACTGTGTGGCTTCTGAGCCGGTGCCGGCGGTGGTGGGAATTGCTGCCATAGGCGGCAGCTTGCCACTGATCTCCTTGCCCATGTAATCGGTGATACTGCCGCCGCAGGCTGCCAGCACTGCAATGGCCTTCATGGCATCCAGAGGACTGCCGCCCCCGATGCCGATCAGAAAATCGCAGCCATGATCCCGGTAAGCAGCGGTACCCGCTTCGATCATCCGATCCGTAGGCTCATCGGTGATCCCGGTAAATACCGTGTACTGCACACCCTGTGCCTCCAGCAATCCCGTCAGGCTTTGAAAACAAGGCAGGGTCACCACGATCTGCCCGGTCACGATCAAAGCGTGGGTACCCATGCTGCCCAGCAATGGGGCTGCTGCCTCCAGTGCCCCGGAGCCGGTCAGAATCTGCCGGGGCACGATAAATGCTCTGCTCATCGTACATCCTCTCCTATTCGGCATCCGCCTTCAGTACGGCGTTCAGCATCACGGATGCGCCCTCGGTGCAATGCTCCGGTGAGGAATACTCTGGCTCACAGTGGGACAAGCCGTCCTTGGACTGTACAAAGATCATGGTAGTAGGCAGCATATAGGAGGCAAACTGTGCGTCATGTCCTGCACCGGAGTGAATATACTGATGGCTGACACCCAGTTCCTCTGCGGCAGCCTTCACATAGCCAACCAGCTTCTTGTTCCAGTATACCGTATCCCGGTTCCATGCCTTCTCCACCTTGCAGGTACAGCCTGCCCAGGTCTTATCGGCACATCCCTTTACAATGGCGAGTACCTGTTCCAGTACCTTGGGATCCTCATGCCGGGCATCGAAGGAAAAATCAAAGTAATCCGGCACACAGGTATGTACGCAGGGGTGGCACACCACTTCACCGGTGGTGTATACCAGTTCCGGATACCCCAGCTTATCGATTTCCTCATGGAGGTAGCACAATGCCAGGGATGCGGCAAGGAATGCATCCCGCCGCTTGGGCATGGGGAAAGTGCCTGCATGGGTGGTCTGTCCGTAAAATTTCAGCCGGTAGTTGAACATGCCCAGCACACAGTCCACCACGCCGATATCCTTGCCGTTGTCCTCCAGAATGGGACCCTGCTCAATGTGGGTCTCAAACATATACAGATACCGGTCCGGAGACAGCCGGTATTTTTTGTCCCCCTTGAAGCCGGATGCATCCAACGCCTGACCAAAGGTCTTGGAGCCATCCAGAATGCTCTTGGACGCCATCATATCCTCGTAACGGAACTTTGCCCGGATATCCTCCGGCAGGTAATCATAGCACACGATGCCGGAGCACATCATAGCCGGGGGATACAGGGAACCCTCCTCGTTGGTCCAGATCATGGCGGTCAGTGGATGCTTGTGGGGGATCTTCTCCGCCGCCACCGTTTCCAGCACCTCCATGGCGCTCATAACACCCAGAATACCGTCATAGTTGCCGCCGTTCTTCACGGAATCACAGTGGGACGCCATGACGATCCGCTTGGCATCCGGAGCACTGCCCGGCAGCGTTGCGTAGATATTCGCCACATCATCGATCTCAATCTCCGCCCCGATGGCCTTCATGCGCCGGATAAATTCATTGCGTGCCTGGATTGCTTCCGGGGACAGGGAATACCGGGTGATGCCCCCGTGCCCTGCATCGCCGAATTTGCTGAATGTGCGGATCTTGTCGGTCATTCTTTCCTTGCTGCATACATACATACTGATTACCATCCTTTCCGGCTTGCCAGGTTCCATGACTCTGGCATTCGTGTTGCCCTTCTACTTCCGCAGCTCCGGCGGCTTCAAACAATCCGCCAGCAGCTGTGCCACTTCGTTTCTTCCCACAAAATACGGAATCTCCCCTGTAGGTGCATCCAACAGCACCAAAAACTGATCGCCCCAGTCGTGGAGGGAAATGCCCTGCACCTGCTTCTCCTGCCGCAGGCGTCCCAGAAATTCGTTGACCCGGACAAATCCGTACAACCACTTGTCCCAGGGCACCGGAAAGGGAAGCTTTCCGGCAAATCCGGCGCTCAGTTCCAGTTCCACCGGCAGCTCGGACAATCCGCAGGGCTGCTCAAACTGTGCATGCATCACCAACCGAAACCGATTGGTCTCGATCAGCTGCGCCAGGGGAATCCGTTCTGCATGCTGATAACTTTTCGGAGACATAGCATCCCCTCCTTATAACATGGTCTGATCCACCTGGGTCAGAACCTGATCCATTTTTTCCATTTCCTCACGAAGCTGTGCCTCTGTAATAATCAGGGGCGGAGAAACAAAGAGCATATTCTCGTGGGAGTAGGTCATAAAGCCCTTGGCACGAAGCATGCCGATGATCTTCCCCATAATCCCCTCCGGATCCTTTCCATAGGGCACCAGAGGCTCCCGGGTTCCCTTGTCCTTTACCAGTTCAATGGAGGAGAACAGCCCGATGTACCGCACATCTCCTACACAGGGATGGGTTTCCTTCAACTGCTCCAGCAGTTCTCCCAGCACCTTGCCGACTGCGTTCACATTGTCCAGGATCTTTGCCTCGTCGTAGTATTCCAGGCAGGCTACACCTGCTGCACAAGCCAGCGGATGCCCCGAATAGGTCAGACCGCAGGAAAGCAGATGGTCATCAAAGTACGCGGCAATTTCCTTGCTGACGCAGACGCCGCCCAGCTGTACATAGCCGCAGGTGATGCCCTTTGCAAAGGACACAATGTCCGGCTTGACGTCGAAATGCTCAAAGGCGAACAGCTTGCCGGTTCTGCCAAAGCCAGCCATTACTTCATCGCAGATCATCATGATCCCGAACTCATCACAGATCTTCCGCACCCCCGGCAGATAGCCCTTGGGGGGAATGATGACTCCGTTGGAGCCGGTAATGGTCTCCATTACAATGGCAGCCACGCTGTCCGGCCCCTCGTAGCAGATCTGCTCCCGCAGCTTTCCCACATAGTAGGCGGAAGCCGCCTCCTCGCTTTCAAAGGGGAGCTGTTCCCGGTACAGATAGGGGTCAAAAAATTTTACGAAGCCCGGAATGCCCGGCTCCAGAGGATACCGCCGGGGCTCGCCGGTCAGATTGCCTGCCCCAAAGGTGGAGCCGTGATAGGAACGGTACCGGGAGAAGATCTTATTTCTGCCAGTGTACATCCGGGCGATCTTAATGGCATTTTCGTTGGCATCTGCACCTCCGTTGGTGAAGAACACCTTGCCCATATTGTCCGGCATCCGGTCGATTACCATTTTCGCCAGCAGGCTCCGGGACTCTACCGCATAGCTGGGGGCCATATAACAGAACTGCTCTGCCTGCTCCTTGATGGCATCGATGATCCGCCGGTTGCCGTGTCCCACATTCAGGTTCACCAGCTGGGAGGACATATCCGTGTACCGGTTGCCTTCATAATCCCAGATATAGATCCCCTCCGCCTTTTCCACCGGGATCGGGTTGATGGATCCCTGCTTTGACCAGGACTGCAGATTGTACTGCTTGTGATACGCCTTGACCTGTTCCCCGCTGAGTTTTCCCATAATACTCATCCTTTCCTTTATACAGCGTCCAGCATTTCCATAATGCAAAACGCCAGCATGTAATTCATTTTGTCCGTATCCCGCAATTCCGTTTGCAGGATCTCCCGGATCATTTTCATTTTGTAATTCACCGTATTCCGGTGAAAGTTCAGCTTCTGTGCCACCTGCTGCACACTGCCGTTGCTGTCCAGATAAACCCGCAGGGTCTGTACATAATCCGTATTGTTCTTCCGGTCATATTCCATCAGCACTCCCAGGGTAGACTTCACATAATCCGACAGAATGGAAGTATCCCGCACGCCGAACAGCACCTTATAGATCCCCAGATCCGCATATTCCATGCAAGGTACTCTGCGCTGGCATGCCACCGTCAGGGCGGATACCGCCTCGCTGTACAGCTCCGGCACCTTTCCCCAGCCCTCCTCCACGGTACTGATACCGGCAAAGAGACTGTCCTGCTTGTCCAGCAATCGCTGAATGGCTGTGTACAGCCGTTTCATCTCCGCCGGGGAGGATTTCTGCCGCACCAGGATCAGATTGTTTTCCTGTTGAAACACACAGGCTGGATAGGCGGATTTTTTTAAGATCCGTCCCATGGAGAAGCTGTACTGCTTCCATAGATCCGAAAGCTTCCGGATCTTCCGGGTGGTTTTCAGCCGCAGTGCCATGATGGTGTAGCTGCTCTCGTTGTGAAAACCGCTGCGCAGCATTGCCGTCCGGTATCCATCCTCCTTTTCCGGCGAAAAGATCAGATTCCGGAAGGCGGCTGCCACACTGGTTTCGATCTCCTCGCTGCTGACGATCCGGTGGCAGAAATCATAGGTCACATCAATGATATGCTCCTCCCAGGGAATCGTGAACAACGGGAAGGCATTCTGCTCACAGTACACGATCACCTGGGGCGGAATGGAGGTGATATAGGGTCCCAGATTCACCACCAGACCTACCGCTCCGTGCTCCCGCAGGTTCACCACAAAGTCCAGGAGCCAGTCCACACCCCGCTGCCGGATGCCGGTGGTAAACACCAGCTCATTGCCGTGGATAAACCCCGTCACCTCCGGATCCTCAATCATATGCACCCACCGAACCGGATTATCCAGTCCGTCCCGGCCGGCAATCAGCCGCAGCTGATAGCTCTTTTCCGTATTTTCACAAAGTCTTGACAGCGAGATCGGCATAAAGCTCCCTCCCTTGCGTTCTGTTATGGCTTCGGGATCCGGCGGCTGACGCCGATGGCACCCATGGGGCACACCAACCGGCACAGATGGCATCCCACACAGCGTGCAGCATCCAGAACCGGTTTCCCCTTCCGCAGAGTGATTGCCTGGTGCCCGCCGTCCTCACAGCTGATGCAGCATCTGCCGCAGCCGATACATCGAGACTGGTCAAACTTGGGATACACCAAGGTGCTCCGGTTCAGCTGCTCCGCCGGAACGATCTTGCCCACTCCGGCACCTACCAGCTGCTCCACACTGGCAAAACCCTTGCCTTCCAGGTAATCCGCCAGTCCGTACAGCAGATCCTCAATGATCCGGTACCCGTACTGCATCACGGCGGTGGTAACCTGTAAATTGCCGCAGCCCAGCGCCAGAAATTCCGCTGCATCCTGCCAGGTTTCAATGCCTCCCATGCCGCTGATGGGCACCCCCTTCAGCCGGTCACAGGATGCCATATCATATATGAACCGCAGAGCAATGGGCTTGACCGCCTTGCCGGAATAACCGGACACTGCGGATCTGCCGTCCACCTGGGGCAGGGATGCCATACTGTCCAGATCCACCCCGGTAATGCTCTTGACGGTGTTGATGGCGGCAAGTCCGTCTGCCCCCGCTTCCACAGCGGCAATAGCCGGAAGCTCCATGTGCGCCAGATTCGGAGTCATTTTCGCCAGGATCGGCAGCCGAGTACCTTTCCGCACTGCTGCGGTGTATGCCCGAACCAGCTCCGGATCCTGCCCCACATCGGAGCCAAGCCCGTTGCCGCACATCTGGGGACAGGAAAAGTTGCATTCGATGATATCCGCCCCCGCCTGCTCCGAGCGCCTTGCAAGCTCCGTCCACTCCGCCTCGTTTCTGCCCATAATGGAGGAAACGATGACCTTTTCCGGGAATGCCTCCTTCAGTCGCCGCAGGGTCTCGAAGTTTTCTTCCGGATCATGATCCGAAATCTGCTCCAGGTTCCGGAATCCCACAAAGGGAGTATCCTCCTTGCCAATGGCATCGAACCGGGGAGAAACCTCCTGGGGGATGAACAGACCAATGGTTTTGAACACCACCCCTGCCCAGCCCATGGACAGCGCCCTTGCGCACATGTCATAGCCGCTTGCCACCACAGAGGAGGACAGGAAAAATGGATTTTCACAGGGAACGCCAAGAAAATCTGTCGCCAGCCTGTTCAGATCCGGCTTGGCACGCCGCTTCGGCAGGGCTGCCGCCGTCTGCCGGATCCGCAGCGGAAAATCATAATGCCGACACGCCTGTTCACAGGCACCATCGCAGGAAGCACATCCTGTCCCATCCACCTTCCAGACAGCCCCGGCAGGGTTCCCGAACCGGATCGACCGGAGCATACCCGCCGGGTCATAGCCCTTGGAACAAGCGGCGGTACAAGCAGCGTCCCCGCACAGCAGGCATCTTGCCGCCTCATTGCAGATATTCAGCATGGAGCTCCTCTCCTTTCCGTTTGATTGATTATATCGGTCAGATACGGCTGCGCTTTACAAACCTGCCCCAGCCACGTTCTCCGACAAATTCTCCGTCCCGGTACACCAGTCTGCCCCGGGAATAGGTTGCGATGGGGTAGCCATGCAGGCTGACGCCCTCCCAGATGGTATGATCGCAGTCAGAATGCATTTTGTCGTTGGTAATGGTGAAATCCAGCTCCGGGTCGTAGATCACAAGATCTGCATCCTTCCCCACTTCCACTGCACCCTTGTCCTTGCATCCGAAGATCCGTGCCGGGTTGGCGGCGCAAAGCTCCACTGCCTTTTCAAAGGTAATCTTTCCGGCATTGGCTGCTGCCAGCATGTAGGGATACATGTTCTCGATTCCGGCACAGCCGTTGGGCACCTTGGTGAAGTCGTCCTTGCCCCAATCCTTCTCATAGCTCTGGAAGGGACAGTGATCCGTTGCCAGGGTGGAGATCACGCCGGTGTTGATGGCATTCCACAGCGCCTGCCGGCTTTCCTCCCCCTTCATGGGCGGGGAACAGATAAAGTTTCTGCCGTCCGGCCGCTTGTACACCTCACTGGTAAACTCCAGATACTGCGGACAGGTTTCTGCGTAGATCTCATAGCCCTCCTGCTGTGCCTTTGTCACTGCCTCCACACCCTGCTTATTGGCAAGATGCACAATGTACAACGGCGCATCCAACGACTTTGCCCACTGAATGGCACGCATATCCGCTTCCGCCTCTACAAATTCCGGTCGGGACAAGTAGTGATACCAGGCATCGGTCTTGCCCTCCGCCAGGAATTCCTTTGTCCGGGCGGCGATGATATCACGGTTCTCCGCATGCACCTCGATCAGCGCATTGCAGCTTTTCGCCTTTTCCAGCACCTGATAGAACACGCCGTCATCCACGCCGAAGTCATATACCATGAACACCTTGAAGGTGGGTACTCCGTATGCCACTGCCTCCGCCATAGTATCCAGCAGTCCCCCGGATACATCCTTCACTGCCACATGAAACCCGTAGTCCACTGCCGCATCCGGCGCACACATGGCGTCCCGGCGCTTGATAGTATCCACCATGGACTCACCGAAATCCTGCATGGCAAAGTCAAACACAGTGGTCGTACCGCCGCAGGCAGCTGCCCGGGTTCCGGCAAAATAATCGTCTGAGGAAATGGTGCCTCCAAAGGGCATTGCCAGGTGGGTATGTCCGTCAATGGCACCGGGCAGCACCAGCTTTCCGGCTGCGTCCACCACCTCTTTGGCTTCTGCGGGGATGCTTGCAGCGATCTCCACGATCTTTCCGTCCTGTACGCCCACATCCGCCTTGTACATGCCGGACGGGGTTACCACCGTACCATTTTTAATAATCAGATCCATATGAGTACCTCCTTTGTACAATGCAATTGGTTTTTGCCTGTACAGCGGAACCAGTACTTTGATTCCGCTGTACAGACAGCCTTTCCGAAGAAAGGCATGTCTGTGAAGGAGAAAACGGAGTTCCGGTTACTTCTTTTTGTACACCAGTACCAGACCGGAGCGCTGGTAAACCTGCGCCACCTCCAGCAGATCCATGCCGCCGGCGTCAGCGTTAATCAGGTTGGATACCCAGGTTACGCCGAAGTCCACAGTACCGTTGTAAACAGCAGTTGTTTCGGAGATATCGCCGCCGCCGGATACGATGGTCACATCCAGACCGACTTCGTCATAATAGCCCTTCGCCTTTGCCACATAGTAGCCCATAAACTGTGCCTGAGGCAGCCATTTAAGCTGTACGGACACGGCGGATTTCTCCACTGCTCCGTCCTTATCCTTGTCGTAGGTGAGATAATCCGTAGAACGGATATCGTCCAGAGTCAGAGACTGGAGCTTTTCCTTGGCGGAGGCATCCTCCAGAATGATATACTTCTTTGCCAGATCCAGAGTCTGCTGCATTGCCTCATCCTGCATCTGTCCCACCTTGTCGGCAGATACTGTATTGCCCTTCATATCCGTGGTAACCAGCTTTGCCACTTCCTTTGCCATGTACGCCTGGTGATCGGCGGATACGGAGGAACCAGCCTCAAAAACGATCTGTGCTGCTTCGTCCGGATGCTCGCAGGCGTAATACCAGCCCTTCATGGATGCGGATACAAATGCCTTCACCGTATTGGGGTTGGACTGGGCAAATGCCTTGGAACAGAACAGATTGTCCTCCAGCATTGCCACACCCTCATCGTTCATATCGATCGTCGCTACGCTGTCTCCGTAGTTATAGCCGCCGTCATAGCCGTTGACCACCAGTCCCAGCTCGTTGTAGGTCATGGCGGATGCCAGGGTCACAGCGTCTGAATCAAACTGATCCATGGTAAAGTCCTGGGTGATATAATCCGTGGGCAGCCCGTACTTTGTCAGCAATGCCTGGATCTCATACTCATTTCCAAGCCCCCAGTTGCCGATCTTTCCGGCGGCGGAAGCTGCCTTGATGATCTCCTCGGAGGACTCGCCGCCTGCACTGGAAGATGCGGCGGAAGAACCTGTGGCTGCGCTGCCGGGTGCGGACTCACTGCTTTGTGCCGTACCGCAGGCTGTCAGCTGTACCATTGCCAGTACAGCAACCAAAGCGAATGCAGATGTTTTCCTGTGTTTCATAATGATCTTCCTTTCTGTTTTTTATGGTATGTATAACACGGGAAGTTAACCCTTCCTGCGCTTCAGAATGAAATGCTCTGCCAGCATCAGAATCGCATACATGCTGATTCCGATCAGACAGGCGACCGCAATGTATGCCCATGCGGTGGGATACTGTCCCTTCACAATGTTCTCCCGGATCTGTCTGCCTACGCCTACTGTATCCTCTGCGAAATACTCGCTGACCAGTGCACCGATGACGCTGGCAGGTACGCTGACCTTCAGTGCCGTAAATACATAGGGCACACTGTTTGGCAGCCGCAGCTTTGCAAACACGGTGGTATGCCTTGCTGCATAGGTTTTCATCAGATCCTCTGAAAATGGCTTCAGCTCTGTCAGCCCCCGGAAGGCATTCACACTCATGGAGGCGGTACAGAAAATTGTCACCACCAGGATCTTGGCAAAGGTGCTTCGTGTGCTGACGTCATTGCTGAAATCCCGGGTCCAGTTGTTGATGACCGGTGCCAATGCCACAATGGGAATGGCGTTGAAGGCGGAGACGATGGTCAATCCCCCCGCACCCCATTTGGGAAAGATGGTTGCGATCACTGCGATGCCGTAGCCCAGCAGGGATCCCAGCAGTAAGCCTCCCAACGCCACCGTTAAGGTAATCTCCACATGCTGCCCGATGGCGGCGGTGTTCTGGGAAATGATCTCCCCGATCCGAGTAGGCAGCGGCAGAGTGATGGTATCCGTCCCTAGCAGCTTATGCAGCACCTGGGTCTGCCAGAGGATCACCAGCAGCACTGCCACTCCCAGGGGCAAAAGCACATTGGGTGCCATGTGCGCCAGTCGCTTCAATTGTTTCATGTCTGCCACCCCCTCAGCTCTTTCGCTTGTACGGACAAATCAGTTTTTCCAGCAGACCCATCAGATAAAAGCTCAGAATGCCAATCACTGCACTGATGAGAACAATGTCCCAGAACACCAGTCTGGACATGCCCCCCTTCAGGGACTGGGAAAGCATACAGCCAAGACCGTTGCCTCCCTGGAGCGTATCCACCAGAATAGATGCCGTAATCGCCATGGGTGCGGAGATCTTCAGCCCCGTAAAGAAATACGGGATGCTGGAGGGAATGATGGTCTTGATGTAGTGCTGGAATTTGCTTGCCGCATAGCTGTACATCAACTCGTGCTTCTCCTTTTCCACCGCCTTGAACCCTGCCAGGGTATTGGTGGAAACCGGATAAAAGGTCAGAATCGCAGCGATCACGATCCGGGACGTGTTGATATCCCCCGTGATTGCCAGAATGATGGGCGCCATGCCCAGGATCGGGATCATCTGAATGATCATCAGATACGGGAATGCGATCTTCTCCACGATCCCCGACAGATTCATCAGCAGCGCCAGCAGGTACCCCAGCACGGTGCCGATCAGAAAGCCGATCGCCGCCCGGGACAGGGTCTCCGCACAGCTGTTGCCGATCAGCTGTATCATGGTCATCTGCCCGGTGATCATCTTATCGCTGAAAAAGGAACCGATGATCTGCCACAGATGAGGCAGTACGTTCAAAGGCGTCCGCTTGGTTTGCGCCACATAATACGCAAAGCCTTCCCAGATCGCCGCAATGCCCAGCACCCACACCAGAGTCACCATAGTGCCGGAGCGGAAAAATCGCTTGAGCCGTTTCATATTCCTCACTTCCTGTATCGGTTTTTGTTATACACCCTCAAAGCTGTTTCTGACCTTTGCCACCAGGGCGGTAAATTCGGGTGTTTCCTTCATTTCCATGGTTCTGGGACGGGGCAGATCAATATTCACCACTGCGGACAGCCGCCCCGGATGGGGAGACAGTACGCATACCCTGTCGGACAGGAACACAGATTCCTGAATGTTGTGGGTTACGAAAATAATGGTCTTGTTGGTTTTCCGCCAGATCCGCAGCAGATCCACATGGAGTTTTTCTCTCGTAAATTCATCCAATGCGGAAAAGGGCTCGTCCATCAACAGGATCTCCGGCCGGATCGCCAGGGCTCTTGCAATGCCCACTCTCTGCTGCATGCCGCCGCTGAGCTGCCGGGGATAATGATCCGCAAAATCCGTCAGTCCCACGAGCTTGAGCATCTTATCCGCCCGCTCGATCCGATCTGCCTTGGGCACCTTCATGATCTCCAGAGGCAGCATGACGTTTTTCCGGACGGTGCGCCAGTCATACAGCACTGCACTCTGGAACACCATGCCGTACCGCTGCTTGAGCCGTGCCGCCCGGGGCGTTTCCCCGCCAATTTGTACTGTGCCGGAGGTAGGCTGCAGCAGATCTGCAATGATCCGCAGCAGGGTGGTCTTGCCGCAGCCGGAAGGCCCCAGCAGGGAAACAAATTCTCCCTTCTGGATATCCAGCGATACGCTGGTCAAGGCTGTCACATCCTTTCCGTCCGCATTCTGATATACCATACCCACCTGATCCAGCATGATCTCCACGTTGTTTTCCGCAGACGGCAGGGTTTTTTCAAGCTCCATCGTTGCCATAACGCATCCTCCCTTTCCGGTGATCGGCGCATTCACGCCGTTGGCAGTATCCCACAGGCTTTGTGCGGAACTACCTAAAACAAAAACAGGAGCAGCGGCATTCATCTTTGAGCGCCGTTGCTCCTGTTTGGTTTTTACTATGGCTTTATTATAGCAAAGGGCGTTTCTGCTGTCAACACACTCGCAGAATTTTAGATTTTCTATGCAACTTCCTTAAAATCTATGGGGCTCTATTGTGCACTTTACTACTCTCTGTGCTTTCGCCCAATATAATTCTTGTGCTGCAAAAGAAATGCTGTGTGCCAGAGCACAAAAACCGCTCATTTTTTCCGGAAAACAAAAAAGCTCCGTTCCGCATAAACCATGCAGAACGGAGCTTTTCGACTGACGTCTTACTTATTCCGAGGCAGAACATGTACCAGACCCTTGGCAATGGCTGTGCCAAGCACCAGGCAAACCCCGGCTTCAATCAGCGCATTGCCGGTCACCAGCAGCCCGATGGCACCTGCCACCGTATCCGTACCCAGCAAAGCGGTAATACTGTTATAAAACAGCAACAAAAACAGACCAACGAACCCGACCGTATTCAGCACTGCACCGCTGAGGCATGAAACCGCAAAGGGCAGAATGCCGTTTTTGGTGGCTTTGCACATGCCCTTGTAGATCATCCCTGCCAACAGTCCCATCAGCACACGGGGCACCATGCACAGCAGGAACGTGAACACCGGATTGATACTCATCATGGCTGTGCCAAAGGTGTCCAGACCGAAGCACTGAATAAAGCTGGTGATGCCGAACACAGCACCCAGCAGAGCGCCTCCCCTGGGACCTGTGACCACGGCGCCGATGACTACCGGGATCATGATAAAGGTGATGGACACTGCCCCCACCTTCAGGTAGCCGATGGGTGTAAACGCCATCAGCACGATGACCGCCGCCAGCATCGCCAGCACTGTGAGCCGCTTTACGTCCAGCTTTTGTGCGCCGGAGTTCTTGATTGTTTCTTCCATTTCAAATTCCTCCTACTGCCGCCCCATCTGTATGGGTGCAGCGTATTATTCGGACTTGGAATTCAGTTTGTAGAGCATATACAACCCGTCGGACAGCAGATCCGTGTCCAGTACGATGCCCTCTGTTTTGCAATAGGGCAGAATCAGCTCCGCCATGCCGCCGGTGGCAACCACGGTTGCCTCCTGTCCCAGCACGCTGCGGTACCGTTCGATCATACCGTCCATCATGGAAGCATTGCCAAGGATCACACCGGAGCGCATCGAATCAATTGTATTCGTGCCGATGATCACGTCGTGGAATGCATCCGGATCAATGTGGGGCAGCTGTGCAGTGGCTGTAGAAAGGGCATGCAGAGATACCTGCACGCCGGGGAAAATAGAGCCCCCCAGAAACGCACCGCTTGCATCCAGCGCAGAAATGGTTGTGGCAGTGCCCAGATCAAAAATGATACAGGGCATGGGATAGCGCCGCTTGGCAGCTACCGCACCGCAGACCAGATCCGCCCCCACTACGCCGGGATTGTCCAGCTTGATATTCAGACCGGTTTTGATGCCGGAGGAAACCACATAAACCCGACAGCTGCACACCCGGTCAATGGCACGGCGCAGCACGCCCACCAACTGGGGAACCACTGTCGAAAGAATCGCACCCTCGAAGGATGCGGACTCGCAGCCGTACAGCCGGAACAGGTTCATCATATCCACAGCATACTCATCCTCCATTTTGGAAGCTTGTGTTGCCATACGGGATGTGAACAAACGCTGCTCCTGGTCGTACACGCTCAGTACAATATTGGTATTCCCTACATCAACAGTCAGTATCATAGCTTGGTTTCACCCTCCTGAATTTTCGTCCACCCTTAGTATACACACAAATGCTCCAAAAGTCAAGGTGATACCGCACAATCCCACTATACCCGATCCATTTCTGTTTTCAGACGGCGAATGATCTTTTTTTCCAGCCGTGAGATGTAAGACTGGGAGATGCCAATCTCGTCCGCCACCTCCTTCTGGGTCTTTTCCCGTCCTCCCAGCAATCCGAACCGCATCTGCATGATCCGCTTCTCCCGTGGTTCCAGACCATCCACCGCCTGCCGCAGCACGGACTTTTCCGCTTCTGCTTCAATGCCCCGGTTCACAATGTCCTCATCCGTGCCCAGTACATCCGACAGCAGTAGCTCGTTGCCGTCCCAGTCAATGTTCAGTGGCTCATCAATGGAGATCTCTGACCGGTACTGGGAGGTTTTTCGCAGAAACATCAAAATCTCATTTTCGATGCACCGGGAAGCATAAGTCGCCAGCTTGATATTCTTCTCCGGGCAGAAGGTGTTCACTGCCTTGATAAGCCCGATGGTACCGATGGAAATCAGATCCTCGATGCCGATGCCGGTGGATTCAAATTTTTTTGCTATATACACCACCAGCCGCAGATTATGCACGATCAGCGTCTGTCTTGCGGATTCCGCATCCCCCGTCCCGAGCCGTGCAAAGGCTTCCGCCTCCGCTTCCTTGCTCAGGGGCGGCGGCAGCGTATCCGAGCCGTTGATATAATACACGCCGCCCCGCCCTGTCAGCCATTGTACAAGTCGCCTGTAAAGATTCCCGATCATACCGTTCCCTCCCATATCAATCAGCGCACCCGGCGCTGTCAGATCAGCAATTTCGGATTGAAAATGGCGCCATCCCGCTCCTGCTGGATGCCGATCAAAGCATCCACCGGCTTGCGCGCACCGGAGCACGCCTCACAGATCAGCACCTCGTCCGGTGCAAACACCGGCACTACGCCACTGCCCGTGACCGTAGCACAGGGGATCAGCCGCATGCCCTTGCAGTGCATTGCCATGGCGGCATAAGCCGCCGGATCCGTCAAGTTTCCCTCTAACTGCACCAGCTGTTCCAGTTCAGCGCCCCCACAAAGGATCACCGGCTTGCCGGACAACCGATCCATCAGCAGATTCCCCGAATCCGCCAGTGCCTCCATGCCAATGACCCGTGGACCGTATCGAATCACCACCCGGTAGTGTCCCTGGGTCATTGTGCTGCGATCCACCAGGAACCGGATGCCGCAGGTCAGAGCATATGCCGCCACCGTACAGATCAGCAGACAGGCAGGGGAAAAATCCAGGTACAGGCTTGCATTGTTGAACGCCATTCCCACCGGCCGCCGCCAAAGGGATACCGCCAGCATCGCCCCTCCGAACCCCATGCTCACCACAAAAAAGCACACCACATCCCGCAGCCGCATGCGCCGCCCGAAGCAGATCCACACCACCGGCACCCCCATAGCAAACCGCAGCAGGGTACACAACGCCCAGTGCATGGGGGGCAGGAAAATGGTCAATGCGCAAAGGCTGCCCACTGCCGCTGCTGCAATACACCGCTTCCGCCCACAGGGCAGGTGCATCAGCCTGCCGGTTGCCAGGAGCAAAAAGTAGTTCACATACAGATTCAGGATCAGCAGCACATCCACATATATGTACATTACCATCACCAGTTTCATTATACCCGTTGTCCCGGGCAAAACATGTCGATTGGGGTGCAGGGCAAAAAAATTCGGCACACTGCAAAAGCAGCATGCCGAGGAAGGGTCGATTGGGAACACCGCACAAAGCTTGTACGGCAGGCATTGCCTTAGGTTTTGTCGGAGATGAATGCCAGAAACGCCTTGTACGCCATATACACGTCGATCTTTGCAACCACTTCCATGGGTGCGTGCATGGACATGACCGGAACCCCCACATCAATGGTGTCCACATCCATGTTGGCAATATACAGCGCAACGGTTCCGCCGCCACCCATGTCCACCTTGCCAAGCTCTCCGGTCTGCCAGATGATCTGGTTCTCGTCCATCAGATTCCGGATGGTAGCCACAAATTCCGCAGAAGCGTCCGATGTACCGGATTTGCCCCGGGCGCCGGTGAACTTGGTCACCACAACACCGTAGTTTAAGAATGCAGCATTCCGGGGATCCAGCACATCCGGGAAGGTGGGATCAAAGGCTGCGTTTACATCCGCCGACAGACACCGGGAATGGGACAGCACCGTCCGTGCCTCCTGGCCGAAGGCTGCTGCCAGATCTGCAATGAAGTATTGCAGATAGGAGGAGCAAAGCCCCGTGTTGCCGTCACTGCCGGTTTCCTCCTTATCCGTCAGCACCAGCACAGAGGTATACCTGGGATCCTTGCAGTCCGCTGTTGCCATCAGTGCGGTATAAGCGCACACCCGGTCATCATGACCGTAGGAGCCGATCATGCTCCGGTCAAAGCCCACATCCCGTGCCTTGCTCACCGGCACAGCCTCCAGCTCTGCGGACAGAAAATCCGCTTCGGTGATGCCATACTTCTCATACAGAATATGGAGAATATTCAGCTTGACTGCACTGCTTTCCTCCCCATCCAGGAAGGGACGGGAGCCTACCAGCAGATTCAGCTCCTCCCCCTTGACGCCCTGCGCCAGAGGCCGCTTCATCTGCTCCGTTGCCAGGTGGGGCAGCAGATCGCTGACGCAGAATACCGGATCCTGCTCATCCTCTCCGATGTTCACAGTGATTTTGGTGCCGTCCGCCTTGACGATTACCCCATGCAGCGCCATGGGAATGGTAGTCCACTGATATTTCTTGATGCCGCCGTAATAATGGGTCTTGAACAGAGCCAGCTCGTGATCCTCATACAGGGGCACCTGCTTCAGATCCAGCCGGGGGGAGTCAATGTGGGCTGCACAGATCCGCACACCCTTGGCAATGTCCTCTGTTCCGATGATAGCAGCCAGCACTGCCTTGTCCCGGTTGTTCCGGTAGATCTTGTCCCCTGCCTTCAGCTTCATGCCGGTGTGATACTCGGTAAAGCCGTGCTTTTCCAGCAGAGCAATGGCATAAGCATTTGCCTCACGCTCCGTCTTGGCAGCGTCCAGAAACGCCTTGTACTTTTCCGAGAACTTATCGCACTTTTTCAGCTCGCTTTCGCTCATGCGCTTGCAGCCGTGCTCCTTCTGATAAAAAAGTGCCTTTTTCAGTTCCTTTGCGGCATTCTTGCCGCCCTTTTCCTGCTTGTCCTTTGACATATTGCATTCTCCTTTTTGCACACCGGAATAGGCTCCGGTTTATTTGGCGTTATGATAATTAGTATGATAATAATCCCAGATTTTATCCGAGACTTCTTTGGCTACGTCACTGAGATTCTTCAGATTCTTGTTGTTCTTGATGATAAAGTCGGAATGCTGCTTAAAAAAGTTTTCTGTATGCTGTGCCCGCATCCGGCTGTATGCCTGTTCCTCCGTCAGCCCGTCCCGCTGCATGATCCGCTCCAACCGGTTGGACTCCTTTGCCACCACGGAAATGATCAGCTCACAAAAATCATCCGCCCGGCTCTCAAACAGGGTGGGTGCATCCAGCAGGATCAGCTTATGTCCGGTAATGGAGGATAAGCGGATCTGTTTCAAAATTTCGCCCGTAATGTAAGGGTAAGAAATGCTGTTGAGCAGCTCAAGCTTTTTGCTGTCGGTAAAGACGATCTGGGCGAGCTTCTGCCGGTTCAGTTCCCCATCGGGAAGCAGAATATCCTCCTGGAAGCAATCCGTCAGCTCCTGCAGACAGCGGCTGCCCTTTTCCATCACCTGACGGGCAATGGCATCCGCATTGATCACGCTGAAGCCGCTGCGTTCAAAGACCTTGCACACGGTGGTTTTCCCTGCCCCGGTCTGACCGGTCAGCCCCACTACCATCACGCCTTCCAGACTGTTCAACCTCATTCCCCCCTTTCTTTTTGATGCTGCCGCCGTATCAGATACGGGGCGAGAGATGCACGATATCAAATCCTGCTGCCCGGATCAGGCGGTTGTACACTGCCAGTCCGACTCCATCCTTCTGCGGCATCCGCACATACACAGTCTTTGCGCCGATCTGATCCAGTTCCCGCAGACGGGCAAACAACTGCCGGCCCTGCTCGATCGATGTGCCGCCGTAGGTCATATGGGGATAAGGGAACTGCTCCGCATCCCCGTCAAAAATCAATGCATACACCCCGTCCGCCTGCTGCAGGGCAAGAAACTGCCGGAACAGCTCTGGGGAACCCTCCACCAGGGTCACCGCCGCATTGGGCGCATAGTGCTTGTACTTCATACCGGGAGAAGCCACCTTCTCACTGGCGGAAACCTGCCGGAAGATCGCCGGATCAATGACCACATTTGGCACATGCTCCAACAGCATTTCCTTGGTCACAAAGCCCGGCCGGAGGATCCGCACTGTCCGGTCATCGTCAAAGGCGACCACTGTGGACTCCAATCCGCAGCTACACGCACCACCGTCCAGGATCGCCGGGATCCGTCCCTGCATGTCCGCCAGCACATGCTGTGCAGTGGTGGGGCTGGGGTAGCCGGATCGGTTTGCGGAGGGGGCGGCAATGGGCACTCCGGCTATGCGGATCAATGCCTGCGCCACCGGGTGGGAGGGCATCCGCACCCCCACCGTATCCAGTCCCCCGGAGGTTTCCATGGGAATCAGCTCCGATTTCGGCATGATCATGGTCAAGGGTCCCGGCCAGAAGGCATCCGCCAAAGATGCCACCAGTTCCGGCACCCGGCTGACTGCCTGTTCCAGTTCCTCCATACTGCTGATGTGGACGATCAGAGGGTTGTCCATGGGTCTGCCCTTGGCAGCAAACACCTTCGCCACCGCATCCCGGTTGGTGGCGTCCGCCGCAAGTCCATATACTGTTTCCGTGGGCATGCCCACGACCTGTCCTTCCCGGATCAGCCCCGCCGCTTTCTGTAAGCCGGCTTCATCCGGGGTCAAAAGTTCTGTTTCCATCCTTTGCAATGCTCTCTTTCCTATGCTTCTCCCTCAGCCTGCTGCATGGCAAGCTTGGCAGCCTGATCCGCCGTGGCCAGTGCGTCCAGCACCTCATCCAGGTTGCCGTTCATCACATCCTCCAGCCGGTAAATAGTCAACCCGATCCGGTGATCCGTCAGCCGTCCCTGGGGGAAATTGTAGGTGCGGATCCGCTCGGAGCGATCCCCCGTACCTACCTGCATCCGGCGCTGGGAAGCGATCTTGTCCTGCTGCTCCTGCTGCATTCTCTCGTACAGCCGGGAGCGCAGGATCATCATTGCCCGGTCTTTGTTTTTAAACTGACTCCGCTCATCCTGGCACTCCACCACAAGCCCTGTAGGCAAATGGGTGATCCGCACCGCTGACTCTGTTTTATTGATATGCTGTCCACCGGCGCCGCTAGAACGAAATACGTCAATTTTTAAATCTGTAGGATTGATGGCAAGCTCCACCTCGTCCGCCTCCACCAACACCGCCACCGTCACCGTAGAGGTATGGATCCGGCCCTGGGACTCGGTTTCCGGCACACGCTGCACCCGGTGTACACCGCTTTCGTACTTGAGCCGGGAATAGGCACCCTCACCGGTGATGGAAAAGCTGATCTCCTTGAAGCCTCCAAGCTCCGTAGGATTGGCACTGAGCACCTCCTGCTTCCAGCCTCTGGATTCCGCATACATGGTATACATCCGATACAGGGAATTGGCAAACAACGCAGCCTCCTCTCCCCCGGCGCCGCCCCGGATCTCGATGATGACATTCCGGTCGTCGTTGGGATCTTTGGGCAGCAGCAGGATCTTCAGCTGTTCTGCATACTCCGCCAGCTGTTCCTTTTCCGTTTCAAATTCCGCCTGCGCCATCTCCCGCAGCTCCGGATCCTCCGACCCGGCGTCCAGCAGCTCTCTTGCCTCCTGCATGGACTGGGCACTGCGCTTGTATGCCCGGTATTTCTGTACGATGGGTTCCAGGTTCTTATATTCCTTCATCAGCTGTGTGTACACAGCAATATCCGTGGTCACTGCCGGATCCGAGAGCCGCTGGCTGATTTCCTCAAACTTCTGCTCCATGATCTGTAGCTTTTCAAACATACGGGTTCACTTGCCGCCCGCAGCAGCGGGCTTCTCCTTTCATTCAGCGGCATGATCCTGTTCCGGACGAATCACCTGCCGGATGTGCCTTTCGATTTTGGATCGGGGGATCAGAAACTCCCTGCCGCAGGTTGTGCAGCGCAGCCGGAAATCCATCCCGGAACGGATCACGAAAAATACGTTTCCGCCGCAGGGGTGGGGCTTTTTCATCACCAGCTGATCCTTTGGGCGAATATCCATCTTTCTGCACCTCCATCCGGATACGCTTCAGAACGGGCTCTGCCGTCCTGCATACTCAATATTTATTATACCCCATTTTCACGAAAAAGGCAATATTTTCAACGAATTTTTCGGCTGTGATTTTCAACAATATCTTTATCACGAATTTGTAAAAACCGCACGGATTCCGTGTATTTCACCTCGAAAGGAGCCTTTTTCATGACACTTTCCGCCAATTTCTCCTCCATTGACACAGCTGAAGCTGCACTGCGCCGAATCCGGGCTGCATGTCCCGGCATACACAAGATCCGCATTCTGGCATCCCCCACCCATCGGATCGCCGGCTCCGGCATGGATCGGCATCTGCCCGGCGTATTCTCCATCGTACCCACCCGTACCACTGCCATGGGCAATGAATTTGTGACCCAGGTCATGTCCGAAACGCTCCCGTCCAGGCATGATCCGGAGCCATTTCTCCGGGAAAGCGTCACTTTGCAGCTATCCTGTCTCCCCGGCAGCGCCCATCAGATCTCCGGCCTGCTGGTTGCCATGGGCGGCAGCCTGGTGCGCACCCTGTCCTGAGGCATAACCCAGCCTGTCCTCTCATAGACTGGAGTATGTGAAACCACAGAAAAAATCTTTGGGAGGTTGAAATGAATAAGTTTTTACCTGAAGGCTACCGGATTCAGACCGAGGAAAACAAACGGGCGGTCAGCACCCCCGCACGGCTGGCAGAAGCCATGGAACGGGGCACCATCCTGGAAGGACGGGTCACCATTTGCGACAGTTCCCACAACCTATGGGTGGAACTGCCCGGCATGCAGGCTGTGATTCCACGGAAGGAGGGTGCGGTGGGCATCCGGGAGGGCACCACCCGGGACATTGCCCTGATTTCCCGGGTGAACAAGCCGGTATGCTTTGTGGTTACGGAGCTGACCTGCGATGCCGCAGGAGCACCCCTTGCCATTTTGTCCCGGCGCATCGCCCAGGAGCGCTGCCAGGCGCAATACCTGGATGCATGCCGGCCGGGGGACATCCTCCCCGCCTGCGTGACCCATCTGGAGCCATTCGGCTGCTTTGTGGACATTGGCTGCGGCATCCCGTCCCTGATCCCCATTGACAGCATTTCCGTGTCCCGGATCTCCCATCCCGCCGACCGGTTCACGGTGGGGCAGCAGCTTCGTGTGATTTTCAAAGGCAGAGAGGGAAAAAAGATCCTCCTCACGCACAAGGAGCTCCTTGGTACATGGGAGGAAAATGCCGCACAGTTCCAGCCCGGAGAAACTGTTGCAGGCATTGTGCGCTCCGTAGAAAACTACGGTATTTTTGTAGAATTGACGCCGAATCTGGCAGGACTTGCAGAGCTGAAGCCCAACGTGACCGTGGGACAGCATGCAAGCGTGTACATAAAGTCCATCCTGCCGGAGCGGATGAAGATCAAGCTGATCCTGGTGGATGTATTTGCACCCTCCGTGCCGGAACCGGCAGAGCTGCATTACTTTATCCAGGACAGCCATATGGACCGGTGGCAGTACGCTTCCGCCGCCAGCACAAAATCCATGGAAAGCCTGTTCACTTCTTCTGTATAAGCTCCTTATACGCCCGGGCTGCCTGTTCCTGCTTGTTCTGACCAAATTGATAATAAACCCGATCCTTCAGCTCGTCCGGCAGGTACTGCTGCTTGACCCAGTGGTTGGGGTAATCGTGGGGATACAGATAATGCTGCCCCCGGACTTTTGCATCCGCCCCGTCAAAATGCTTGTTTTGCAGCTGTCGGGGGATCTCGCAGGTGGTACCCCGCTGCAAATCCGCTGCCGCAGCGTCAATCGCAAGGTATGCGCTGTTGGATTTGGGAGCGGTAGCAAGGAGGATCACCGCCTCTGCAATGGGGATCCGGGCCTCCGGCAAGCCAAGCTGCAATGCCGCATCCACGCAGGCTTTTACAATGGGCATGGCCTGGGGGTAAGCAAGCCCCACATCCTCCGCTGCAATTACCAGGATCCGGCGCACCAGGGACAGCAGATCTCCTACCTCCAGCAAACGAGCAGTGTAATGCAATGCCGCATTCTCATCGGAGCCCCGAATGGATTTCTGCAAAGCAGACAGCAGATCGTAATGCTGATCCCCGTCCCGGTCATAGCGCATATTACTCCGCTGGGTCAGCTGCTGCACGGTTTCCAGGGTCACAGGCATGACTCCATCCCGGGTTTCGGATGCAAGCACGCTCAGCTCCACCGTATTCACCGCCTTGCGCACATCCCCCCCGCAGCCGGAAGCAATGTAGGACACCACCCCATCCTCCGGCTGGCAGTCTGCGCCAAGCTCCTGTCCCATCAGCCGAAAGGCACGCTCCACCGCAGGCTCCAGCTCCTTCGCCGTCACGGGCTTGAACTCAAATACAGTGGAACGGCTGATGATGGCGTTAAACACAGCAAAATAGGGGTTCTCCGTGGTGGAGGCAATCAGGGTCAGGGAACCGTTTTCGATGTACTCCAGCAGGCTTTGCTGCTGCTTCTTGTTCAGATACTGGATCTCATCCAGATACAGCAGGATTCCGTTGCACCCTGCCAGGGTGCCGGTCTGGGCAATGATCTCCTTGATATCCCCTACGGAGGCGGAGGTGCCGTTCAGCTTATACAGGGTCATGTTGCTGTTGCTGGCAATGATCCGGGCAAGGGTGGTTTTCCCCACGCCGGATGGCCCGTAAAAAATCATGTTCGTCACCTGTCCCCGCTCCAGAATGCGGCGCAGGGGTTTCCCCGGGGCAAGCAGATGGGGCTGTCCCACGATCTCGTCCAGGGTGGTGGGGCGGATTTTATCAGCAAGGGGGGTCATAGGCTTCTCCTCTTTTCAAAAGAAAGGGCGAACTGTCAGCAGTTCGCCCTGTTTGTTTGGGAACGTTCCCGGAATTATTCGTACAACGGATACTGCTTGCAGATCTCGCCCACGCCTGCACGGATCGCATCCGCATTGGCGTCAAAATCCTTGGCAGCCAGGTAGATGAACTCTGCGATCTGCTCCATCTCGGTGACGCCCAGACCACGGCTGGTCACTGCCGGAGTACCGATGCGCACGCCGCTGGTCACGAAGGGACTCTGGGGATCGTTGGGGATGGCATTCTTGTTGACGGTGATGTAAACCTCATCCAGGCGATGCTCCAGCTCCTTGCCGGTGATATCGAAGGGGCGCAGGTCAACCAGCATCAGGTGATTGTCCGTACCGCCGGATACCAGGTTGAAGCCCCGCTTTACCAGACCGTTTGCCAGCGCCTGTGCATTGGCAACCACTTGCTTCTGATACTCGGTAAACTCCGGCTTGAGGGCTTCGCCGAAGCAAACTGCCTTTGCTGCGATCACATGCATCAGCGGGCCGCCCTGGATACCGGGGAATACCGCCTTGTTGATCTTCTTTGCCAGTTCCTCATCATTGGTGAGGATCAGACCACCACGGGGTCCTCTCAGGGTCTTGTGGGTGGTGGAGGTCACCACGTCCGCATAGCCCACCGGAGAAGGGTGCTGCTTTGCCGCAACCAGACCTGCAATGTGCGCCATATCCACCATCAGATATGCGCCGACGGACTTGGCAATTTCGGACAGCCGTGCAAAATCGATCACTCTGGGGTATGCGCTTGCGCCTGCTACGATAAGCTTGGGCTGATGCTCCTTTGCCAGTGCCTCTACCTTGTCGTAGTCGATACGCTCGTCATCGCCCAGACCGTAGGGAATGAAATTGAAGTACTTGCCGGACAGGTTCACCGGAGAACCATGGGTCAGATGACCGCCGTGCGCCAGGTTCATGCCCAGAACCGTATCCCCCGGATTCAGCAGAGCAAAGTACACTGCGGTATTCGCCTGTGCGCCGGAATGTGCCTGTACATTGGCAAACTTTGCACCGAACAGCTTCTTTGCCCGCTCAATGGCAATATCCTCAACAATATCCACGCACTCGCAGCCGCCGTAGTAACGCTTGCCGGAGTAGCCCTCTGCATACTTATTGGTCAGAACCGAGCCCATTGCTGCCATAACTGCAGGAGAAACAATGTTCTCACTGGCAATCAGCTCCAGGTTTCTGCGCTGGCGAACCAGCTCCTTGTTCATTGCTTCGCCGACCTCAGCATCATACTTTTCAACAAAGCCGATGGTGTCCATCATGGTTTCGTACATTGCAAACTTCCTTTCTGTGTCTGGTTTTTTCATTTGCCCTTGGAACTTACCACATATAATTAGTATAACACATTCATTTTCAGATTTCAACCCCAATTCTATGCCGCCGGAAAAGAAAGTTGCCGCAAAAAAGACTCCGGAAAGGCGGATGCCCCCGGAGTCCCTATCATGTTATTGTAGACTGTCAAAGTCAGCCTACCGCCAGAATATCGCTCCACTGGGTTACAGGACTAATCAGATCCTGTGCCCGGAACTGCAGAACGCTGACAGCATCGCCTACCGTAACCTCTCCGTCGCTGTTGACATCCGCATAATACTGCGCCGTATCATCCAGCACTGCATCCTGTCCTGTCAGGCGGTTTGCACAATCCTGTAGGATCAGCACTGCGTCTGCCACATCGATCTTGTAATCCTTGTTTACATTGCCAAGGAAGTAGGGTTCAAAATCTGTGCTCACCATAAACTGCACCGTTCCGGATGCAATGCACTCCTCTGTTGCCTGTAACCGTGCATATACGATGTACAGTGGTCCGGGCTCCAGTGTAAACTCCGGCTCTGTCGTCCAGCCATAAATCACCGCTTCTTCTCCGGCGTCCGAAACGATCTGAGACAACTGATATTCCACATGCTCCATGGCACGGATCTTCAGTACGTTGTCCACGATCTCATAAATGATCTCCTTCGACTCCACATTCCACTCTGCGCTGGGAACAAGAACCGGCTCGGAATGCGCACTTGCAAAATACCGGTTGCTTGCACCAACGGTATAGAAGCTGATCTCCCCATTGCCACAGCTTTCCAGAAGCAATCTGCCATCCTCATCGAGCATACCCATAGTGACCATATCATCATAGTAGAAGGTACGCTCATCCGGTTCGTCATACTGATAAAATCCCACAAACAGTACCACATCCGGGCCAACGACTTCCTCTGTACGTCCCTCCAGATAATTCAGAGTATACGCCGGAGCATCCGGCCGTGCCGGAATCTCCAGGGTGTAGGGCGCAGTGCTATCATCCGTAAAAGACACATTCAAGGACTTGCCTGTAAAGTAGCTCAGACTCGTCGAACCGGCAGAAAACCGCAACGTCTCTCCCTTGTTGAATTCCACACTCTCGCTAAATGTCAGCTCACCATTTTCATTCAGATACTCAAAATTTTCAAAATAAGCATACGCATCAAAGGTATATGACACCTGTACGGTTTTCTCATCAAATCTCAGGGTCTCCGCCAAGTAATCAATGACTACAGCCGGACGCTCGCCGGTAGTCCGGAAGGTTTCATAGGCCAACTCAGACGCAAAAGCATTCTCCGTTGCCGCATACCGGACACCGATGTAATAATCTGTACCCGGGATCAGATATTCAAACAGAGATTCCTCCGTCCACTCCTCAAACATTGGCTCGTTAATAGCATCCAGCAGCTCCTCCTTGTTCGTCACTCCGTATCGGTCATAGAGCATATCCAGTGCCTGATCGTAACTAATGCCGGAAAGCTCTGCTACAATAAAGATCATCTCTTCCAAGTCCTCCATTGTGGCAAGTTCCTTCTCCACAATGCAGTATTCCGCACCAGACACACCGCTTACCTGCAGGGTAGTGTCCGTTGACTCCACCGTCAGCTTCTTGGTGGGAGCAGCCGGTCTTGCAGGCACGGTCACCGAATAACTCTCGCTTGCAAAGTCGGAATCTGTTGCGGCAATCCGGAAGTAATAGGTCTCCCCCGGCTCACAAAGAAATGCGCAAACGCCCTCCTCTATCAATTCCGTGCCAAAGTTTCTGGCAAGCTGCTCATCGGAGAAATCCTCGCTATGGGCCAGCATCAGCCAATCACTGTAGGTGTAGTACCAGTCCATATCCACCGGTCCCAGCAGTTGCCGTGCATAATCCATCACAGACAAATTCAGATTCATCTGGGGACGCTGGGGAATATACTCCTCCCAGGTCTCCTCACCATACTGACCCGTCAAGGTCTGCCCCATCAGATCAGCTACATCGCAGTTAGACTCCAGCACATTGCCGTTTTCGTCAGTGATTGTGCATTCCTCCGCATTGAAATACAGAATCTCTGCCCGGTAATCCAGTGTTACATAGGGACGATAGATCTCCAGCGTATAAGTTTTGGGCAGCACCCCTTCTCCGCTTGCTGTGATCTCAATGGTCTGATCGCCATAGCCAAGGGCAATGGCATCGCTCTGCTCCCCTGCGTGATAGGTCTTGCCATTCACCTCGTACTGATACAGGGTGCCTGCACTCAGCTTAACAGCGTCCACATATTGGGGCACTTGTATTACTTCTTCCGGATCCAAGGTGCAGCGCTGCTGCGTGCCGCCGCCATACAGGGTAACACCGGTCAGGCTTGCGGTTTTCTGGGTATACTCCTTGGTGAGACGGCCGCCTGCCTTCTCTCCGGTAACGCCCCACGCAGTGACAGACATAGCATGGTCAATGACAATGGGCGCGGTATAAAGCTGCTCCTTCCCATCGTCGATCTGGTACCAGATCTCCTCAGCGGAATTGCTGGTCAGAGTCAGCTCTGTGCCAAAGGGCACAGGCCCCTCTGGTTGAGAAAAGGAAACATGATTTTCAGAATTGGTGAACGCCTTCAGGCACACATTGCCCAGAGTCACCAGAACCTTGGAGTCATCGCCCGATGCAGTTTCATCGTCCTCTGCACCCTTGATCATGTCAAGCGCCTCCTCATCGTTCTGATAGTAGGAGGTGTAATCGAACTGCTGCATATAAGCATCCGTCCAGGTCTTTCCGTCCGTGCTGATAAAGGTCTCGCCGTAATCCGTGTTGGCTTCCAGCCGTCCCTCTACAATGGGGGTCATCTCACTGGTCTCCCCGGTACCGTCCTGGGCAGTGATCAGAGCCTCTGTGGCAATCGGATAAGGGTTCACCGGGTTGGTGAGCTTCACCACAATGGCATACTGTTCTCCCTGGGCAACCGGAACCGCCTGCGCCAGATCAATGGTATGATAGCCGCAGTACAGCTCAGAGCCGCTGGTTACAGTGCTTGCTGTACCGGAGGTGGGATCCGTGGGATCCTGCAGATCCGTATACACCGTGATCTCATACTCCGTACCGTTGTCGGTGGTGTAGAAGGCAGCCGCACAAACCTCTGTATCCGCCTCCGCCGTCAGAACCGTGGACAAATAGGAGGACTTGGTGGGCACATTGCCTGGTGCAATGGATGCCAACCAGCCAAAAGTGTCATGGGACTGCTGGCTTTCATAGTTGTCGCTTGCCTCTGCAATGGCTACCACATAGTCGTTGGCAGACTGATCCTCATAGGAGACCCAGATATAGCCATCCTCTGCGCCGCCCGTGCCCCAGCTATTCTTGATAAGCCATGCACCATCGTTTTCCGGCTGTGCATGTTCAGAGAAATTCTCCTTGGGGTAGTTGTCATCCCAGCCGACCAGAAGGACAATGTGGTTGCCCCAGGTATAGTAAGGCGTGTAATACGCCTCTGTTTCCGCATTGTAGTAATAGTCACTGGTATTGAATGTGAAAGAAACGCTGTGCCCATTCATAAGCATTGCCTTCAGATTCTCATTGGAACGGGTCACCTTGCCACTGTGATAGTCCAGATAACTGTTGTTGATGTATGCATCCTGCACATGGTATGCAGCCTGTGCCCGGAGTGCCAGCTTCTCCTCATCACTGAAGGATCGGATCTCGTCATCCTCATAGGGCAGGGTTTCCTCGTGCACCGGTCCGAACCATCTGGTCAACGCATTCAACCCGGTAATGGACCATCCTCCCTGATCAAAAATGTCTGATTCCATATCAAACTGACCATAGGTATCATCCCCCCAGTATGTAAAATACGCAAGGTGCCACTCGGACAGATCAATCTGGTCGTCCTGTTCGATCAGTCCGGTTTCCACGGAGCCAAGAATGCCGTGCGCCCAGCAGGTTCCATAGCCACCCTGATTCCGCACCGGGGTCACAAGCCCGTAATCCCGCAGGTCATAGCTTTCCGGGAATTGATAATTCTCCCCCAGGATCTGTTCATAATCCGGCTCCGCAAGCAGTGCCGCATGATAAGGCGTAATGGATACTGCCTCCGTTACCTCCCCGTCTGCCTGTTCCTTTGCCGCTTTCTGCGCCTGCATGGGAGACGCTACGAAGGTCAGCTCCTGCTCCTTTCCGGCATTCTGCCTGAGCAGATCCACCGCAGAAACCACAGTTGACCAGGGCATACAGGATGCCGTCATCAGCAGCGCAATGCATGCGCTCAGCGTGCGGCTGTACAGCTTTGGATTTTTCCTCATGAGTTCCTCCTCCTGTTTGGTCGTAGATTGTACATCATATGGATGATAAAATAGAACGGGTGAATGCTGCTTATAGTATATCATAAAACGATTTAAATGTAAAGGCAATGCCACAGAGAGAAAGGACTTGTACCACACAAAGACAAGGCTCATACGGCTGGTATGCCAAGAAACTTTCGGCAGATTTGCATAGAAACAGTGCGAGGATCTACGCATATTGCGTAGAGTTTCTGTGTGATGTGACGAAAAAAAATAGGGCGGCATCACTCAAAACTTGTACAGGACATGTGCCAGCTTTTTTCGTCAGACTTCACAGAGATATTGGCATATTATACGAGATTCATGTGCAGTATAACGAATGATTCCACACAGATGCTGTGCAAAGCCGACAGGCGGCCTTTGTGCGGTATTGCCTTAACGCAGGATGCATGAAATTTTGCCGAAAAGATGCGTTGTTAGGCTTAGTGTCCACACAACCTAACACAGAAAGCAGCCGCATCCTTTTCAGCTGCGACTGCTTTCGATAGAATTCGACAATTTTTTGTAATAAATATTGGCAAGAGTTGTAAGCTCCACCCTACAAGGATGCCAGAAAATCCTCTGCCAGGTCATGCAGTTCCTCCGGCTGCGCAGTGTTCCGGGCAAGCAGATTTAGGAACTCCAGGATTTCACGCTTGGACAGGGTAAGATCCATCTGTTCCGCAAACCGGGTATCATTATAAATACGAATCCCATAGGACAGGGCGCAATGCGACTCCACACACACCGGATGCACCACTACTTCATAGGTAAGGCTCTGATCCGGCGCAGTGCGGGTCTCCAGAACGGATGTACAAATTACAGTATACATATAAAACTCCTTTCTTCATGGTGCGTCTGTCATGCAGCGCACCGGGGCGGTATGTCCGACTATATCAGACGCTTCTTGTGGCTTTCGCTGGCCGGACGAAAAGCCGGGATCCGGAAGCGCCCACAGACGGAATGGTGAGCATACAGCGGGCGCTTCCCTTTTGCTGTCCTTAGTATAGCATGCGTCGTCTGCACCGTTTCCGCAAGTTTCGACTTTATTCGACAAAATTGGAAACGAAAAGAAAAGGAGACTTGTCGAAAGTCTCCTAATTTCTTCATATTTTGTCGAACGCCGTCAAGTTACTCGTAGTAGTATACCTCTTCGCCCTCCACGTTGTAAACCACATAGTCCGTATAGGTCTCGCCGCCGTAGATATCATTGATGCAGAAGCCGTAGTAGTAGTCCCCATCCGGCAGAATGTATTCCTCCAGAGCCGGATCTCCGTCATACACATAATCGGAACCCACAAAGGTGCTTTCCTCCCAGGTGTCCGTATCGTATGCGGTGTACCGGGGCACGATCTGATCCCCCTTCTTCAGCGGACGAATGGTCCGTGCCGCCTGTCCGCTTTCTGCGTCAATACCATCCCACACGCCCAGAATGCTGGTGGTGCAGGAATCCGCCCCATAATCCTGCCGTATCCGCAGGTTGGTGTCCACCCCGTTCAGAGTAATGGGTGCCGTGTAAATGTTGTAGTCGTAGTCAGCTTCTGCAAGATACGCTGCCAAAGGCTGACCATCCGGCAGCGCAAACCAGTAGCCGTCAAAGCCGTCATACACTTCTCCGGTGTCCCAGTCCACATATACATCATCATCTGCGCCGAAATCCAGAATCCGTCCGTCATCCAGGATCATGTACAGGCAGTTGTAAACCGAATCCGTTTCCCACAAGGTCTCCTCCGACAGCTGGAACACATAGTTCCCGTCCTCATCCATATAAGGCGCAACCTCATACTGCACAGAGATCTCCCCATCCTCCCCGGACAAGCCGATGGATGTGCCCTGCTCCCGGTTCCAGTAATCCCAGCTCCATGCTGCTGACTCCAGGGCATCCTGGCTCCAGAACAGGGAATCCTCCCCCAGCCACAGATCCTTCTGGTACCCGTCCAGCATGCCCTCATGATCCGCACCATAAGCGATCTTATCCACAAAGGACAGATACCAGGGGCTGATGCACACATTGCGGAATACGGACAGTTCCTCAGAGCCCTGGATGCACAGGGGGTAATAAGTAGCAAGCCCGGAAGCGTCCTGTCGGCGCTCTCCGTTCCGCTGGTAGATCACACATTCCTCCAGGGCTGCCAGTGCATCCGCTGCACCTGGCAGCAGGGACTTGCTGTTTTTTAGTATGCATCCTGCGTCCACCATATTGGTGTAGCCCTCCGCCTTATTATTGCCGCCGAAGTTCAAAGCCGTGGTAATCCCACGCACCAGTTCCGCCAATCGTTCCGGCTGCTCCGTCAGATCGTACATCTGCCGGGCAGCTTCATTCCAGCTTTGCATGAATGTGTCCAACCGGCTCAGATCCGTACAGGAGAAGGTTGCCTCCTCCTCGCTTTCACAGTCTACACAGGCATCATAATAGCTGTCGCAGATCAGCTTTCCCAGCGCTGCTCCGTCGGCATCCGGGTGACTGCCCAGATACGCCCCGATGGCGGTATAATCCCAGCCGTAGCCCGGCTCCGTATCCTCCGAAGCATACATATAATCCGCATGGGGCACCAGCAGATTGGCCGTTTCCACCGTTGCCATCAGGCAGGCATCGAAGCCGATGAACCGAAAAGAATCCGTCATATTGGGATACACGCTTTCCAGGGCACTGCCCACCTCCTCCAGGGACAGGCTGTCGTCCTCATACAGCTCGTCAAAGCACACGCCGCAGATACTGCCGCTGCCGTGATTCCACAGCACCAGTCCCATATTCGCCGCCGGATAGCTCGCCGTCCCCCAGGCAAGGAAATTGGCAAGGGTACTGCCGTCTCCCATGCTGGCACCCGGCTGACTGTCCACCTTTTCCATATTTCCGTCCTGGATCACAAACCGATCCAGTTTGTCCGGATCCACCTTACCGGCTGTCCATTCCTCAGCGCCTCCGGTCTGCACCACAAAACGCACCCGGTCACCGGTGGATGCCTGCAGCATTTCCTCCATATCCTCCGTGCCGGAGCTGTCCACAGTTTCCAGATCGCTGCCGCACATATATACAAAGATTGTCCAGGTGCCATCCGCCCCCATGGGCACAGCGTTCTCCCGCCGACTGCGCTGAATGGTCAGCGCACCGTCCTGTCCGGCAACAAGCCGGGTACCGGTCTCCCTGGTGGGCGTGACAGTCGGAGTATTCCGATTTACGGTAGTCTGGGGGACGGATTCATTCCGGCCGCCTCCGGAGCTTTCCTCCTCCAGATCCAGACATCCCCCTGCGCTCAGCAGCATGCTCCCCGCAAGCAGCAGCGCAGCAATACGTTTGTAGTTCATACAAATCCCCCTTTATGGCGTGGCGTCCTGTTTCCCGTGCAGTATGTTTAAGGAACACCGCCAGATGCGCTTTGTGCGATATTTCTGTTATCTATATTATACCACAGGGGGCGAAAAAGGTCAATCCGCCGGCATGCCCTGGAACCGGTTCGCCCAGCCCTTGCATTCTTCTCAAAATAATGGTATAATAAAAAATCAGCGGCAAGAGAACGTATTCTACCCGTATGGGTGTTTCAGAAAGGAACAGTGTGCACATGGCGAAAAAGCAGGCGGATTACGGCAACGAAAGCATCACCATGCTCAAGGGCGCAGACAAGGTACGCAAGCGACCCGGGGTTATTTTCGGTTCGGATGGACTGGACGGCTGCGAGCATTCCGTTTTTGAGGTCATCTCCAACTCCATTGACGAAGCACGGGCCGGCTTCGGGGATCACATCATCGTCACCCGGTACCAGGATCAGACGATCGAGGTGCAGGACTTCGGCAGAGGCTGCCCGGTGGATTACAACAATACGGAGAAACGCTACAACTGGGAGCTGGTTTACTGTGAGCTGTACGCCGGGGGAAAGTATGACGCAGAGGGGGATACCTACGCCTATTCCCTGGGGCTGAACGGTCTGGGGCTTTGTGCCACCCAGTTTGCCTCGGAATTTATGGATGTGGAGATCTTCCGGGATGGTTTCCGGTACAACCTGCATTTTGAGCACGGCAATAATGTGGGCGGACTGAAGAAAGAACCCACCACCCAGAAAAAAACCGGTACCCGGACCCGGTGGAAGCCGGATCTGGATGTATTCACGGATATCCAGATCCCGGACGAGTTTTTCCACGATATTCTCCGGCGGCAGGCAATCGTCAATCCGAACCTGCTGTTTACCTACCGGAGCCAGAGTGAGGACGGCAGCTTTTCTGTCCGGGAATTCCGGTACGAAAACGGCATTACCGACTATGTGCAGGAGATCGTGGGAGACAAGGCTATGACCTCCATCCAGCACTGGCAGTGCGAGAAAAAGGGGCGTGACCGGGCGGACAAGCCGGAGTATAAGGTGCGCATCAATGTGGCACTGACTTTTTCCAACCAGATCAAGCTGACGGAGTTTTACCACAACTCCAGCTTTCTGGAGCATGGCGGCTCTCCGGAACGGGCAGTGCGGCAGGCATTCGTGTCCCAGATCGACAGCTATCTCAAGCAGAACAGCAAGTATCTGAAAAACGAAAGCAAGATCACCTATCCGGACATTGAGGACTGCCTGGTGCTGGTATCCTCCGGCTTCTCCACCCAGACCTCCTACGAAAACCAGACCAAGAAGGCCATCACCAATAAGTTTATCTATGAGGCCATGACGGAATTCCTCAAGCATCAGATTGAGGTGTACTTCATCGAAAACCCGGACGAAGCCACCCGGATCTGTGAACAGATTCTGGTCAACAAGCGGAGCCGGGAGAATGCGGAACGCACCAGGCTGAATCTGAAAAAGAAGCTGGCAGGCACCATTGACCTGTCCAACATGGTACAGAAATTCGTGGACTGCCGCACAAAGGATACAGCCCGGCGGGAGCTGTACATCGTGGAGGGCGACTCCGCATTGGGCTCTGTCAAGCTCGCCCGGGAAGCGGAGTTCCAGGCGGTGATCCCGGTGCGGGGCAAGATCCTCAACTGTCTGAAGGCGGACTACGCCAAAATCTTCAAAAACGAGATCATTACGGATATTATCAAGGTACTGGGCTGCGGCGTGGAGGTCCGGACAAAGGCAAATAAGGATTTGTCCTCCTTCTCTCTGGAAAATCTGCGCTGGCACAAGATCGTCATCTGTACGGATGCGGACGTGGACGGATTCCAGATCCGTACCCTGATTCTCACCATGCTGTACCGGCTGACACCCACCCTCATTGACGAGGGATATGTATACATTGCGGAATCTCCCCTGTATGAGATCAACAGCAAGGACAAAACCTACTTTGCATATACAGAAAAGGAAAAGACCAAGATCCTGTCCCATCTGGAAGGGAAGAAATTCACCATCCAGCGTTCCAAGGGACTTGGCGAAAACGAACCGGAAATGATGTCCCTGACCACCATGAACCCTGCCACACGCCGGCTGATCCAGGTCACCTCCGACGAGGCGGAAAAGACCTTTGCCGCCTTTGATATGCTGCTGGGGGACAATTTGCAGGCGAGAAAGGATTTCATTTCTGAATACGGCGGCGATTATCTGGAGCTTGCCGATATTTCATAAGGAGGGACACCTGTGGCACGAAAGAAAAAGGAACCCCAACAGAAGCGGGCAGCCATTCCCAACGCCTATATTGAAGGCGCCGGCATCGTGGTAGAGGAAAAGATCACAGAAACCCTGGAGAAGAACTACATGCCCTATGCCATGAGCGTCATCATCTCCCGGGCACTGCCGGAGATCGACGGCTTCAAGCCCTCCCACCGGAAGCTGCTGTATACCATGTACAAAATGGGGCTGCTTACCGGGCAGCGCACCAAATCCGCCAACGTGGTGGGACAGACCATGCGGCTGAACCCCCACGGAGACGCTGCCATCTATGAAACCATGGTGCGGCTTGCCCGGGGCAATGAGGCGCTGCTGCACCCCTATGTGGACTCCAAGGGTAACTTTGGCAAAGCCTATTCCCGGGATATGTCCTATGCCGCCTCCCGGTATACAGAGGTCAAGCTGGATCCCATCTGCAACGAGCTGTTCCGGGACATCGACAAGGAAACCATTGACTTTGTCCCCAACTACGACAACACCATGGCGGAGCCAACTCTGCTGCCTGCCTCCTTCCCCACCGTGCTGGTGAACGCCAACATGGGCATTGCGGTTTCCATGGCAAGCAGCGTATGTCCCTTCAACCTGGCGGAGGTCTGCGAAACCTGTATCGCTTTGATCAAAAATCCGGAGCATGACCTGCTCAGCACATTAAAGGGGCCGGACTTTCCCGGCGGCGCCTACATGCTCTACGAGGAAGGAGAGCTGAACAAGATCTACCAGACCGGCAGAGGCTCCGTCCGGCTCCGGGCAAAGTACAGCTATGACAAGGACGCCAACTGCATCGAGATCACCGAGATTCCCTATTCCACCACCATCGAAGCCATCATGGATAAGATCATTGAGCTGATCAAAGCCAACAAGATCCGGGAGATCTCCTACATCCGGGATGAAACAGATCTGAGCGGCTTGAAGCTTGCCATTGACTGCAAGCGGGGCACGGATCCGGACAAACTGATGCAAAAGCTGTTCCGGATGACCCCGTTACAGGACAACTTCTCCTGTAACTTCAACATTCTCATCGCCGGCACCCCGAAAGTCATGGGCGTCCGGGAGATCCTGACGGAATGGGTGGCGTTCCGGGCGGAATGCGTGAAACGCCGGGTGCATTTTGACCTGCAAAAAAAATCCGAAAAGCTGCATCTGCTGGAAGGCCTGCAAAAGATCCTGCTGGATATCGACCACGCCATCCGCATCGTCCGGGAAACGGAGGAAGAAGCGGACGTGGTATCCAACCTGATGGTGGAATTCGGTATTGACGAGATCCAGGCGGAATATGTGGCAGAGATCAAGCTGCGGCATCTGAACCGGGAATACATCCTCAAGCGCATTGCGGAGGTGGAGTCCCTGTCCGGAGAAATCGCAGAAATGCAGGACATTCTGGGCGATCCGAAAAAGATCCGCCGGATCATTACGGAAGAGCTGAAGGCCGTGAAGGAGAAATACGGACAGCCCCGGCGCACCCAGTTCCTGTATGCGGATCAGCTGGAGGAAGAGCCGGAGGAGGATGAGACTCCGGATTACCCGGTGCACCTGTTCTGCTCCGCCAGCGGCTATTTCAAGAAGATCACTCCCCAGTCCCTGCGGGTCAGCGGTGAGCAGAAGCTGAAGGAGGGGGATACCATGGCAGCCCAGTTTGAAGCAACCAACCGGACGGAGCTGCTGTTCTTCACCGACCGATGCCAGGTATACAAAAGCCGTGCCAGTGCCTTTGATGATACCAAGGCAAGCCTGCTGGGAGATTATGTACCTGCAAAGCTGGGATTTGACGAAAACGAAAGCCTGGTGAAGATGATCCCCACTGTAGACTACAGCGGCTTTGTGCTGTTCGCCTTTGAAAACGGTAAGATCGCCAAGGTACCCCTGTCCGCATATGCCACCAAGACCAACCGGAAACGGCTTGCCAACGCCTACTCCGGCAAATCCAGGCTGGTGGAGATCCTTTATTGTCCGGAGGATACGGTACTGCTGGTGCGCACCACCAACAACCGGGCGCTGCTCTTCCACACAGCCATGATCCTCCCCAAAGCCACCCGGGATACCATCGGCGTCCAGGTGGTCACACTCAAGGCAAAAGCAGTGCTGGACAACGTTGCCCCGGTGGATCCGGAGCAACTGGAGCAACTGAAAAAATACAGCGTCAAAAATATTCCGGCGGCAGGCGTCCTTGCAAAGGATCTGCCGGACAGCCATCAGCTGTCCTTCCCGGAAGCATAGCAAAAGAAAAGAAGGACCCCGGATCACGCCGGAGTCCTTCTTCGTGTTAGCTGCAGCGCGGGCAAATGCACCGAACGATTGCGGTGATCAGGGACAGCAGCATAATCACGCTGAAAATAGCTGCGATCGCCCCGATCAGCACAAAGGGCAGCAACGGCACATTGGTCAGCAGAAAGCTGAGCAGTGCCACCGTCAGCAGCACAACCGCTCCGTACAACAGGCATAAGCCATACCGGCAAACAGCGGCTCGCAGGCACATGACAGAGCATGCGGCAGAAGCGATGGCTGCTGTTGCAGCAATGACGATCAGCACCAGTGCAATGGGCACCACATAGGGTGCCGCCACAGTCAGCGTCAGAAAGTCAAAGTAGTACAGCAGCGCTGCACCTACGCCTCCCAGAATGGACAGTAAAATTGCCGGGCATCCGCTTTTCAGACAACACATATACATCCTCCCCCTTATATCGGATACGTTTTCCGTACCCAAGGATAGTATATGCACAAGCGCCCCGTTGGTTCGTCAAAATCCGACAGTCTGCAAAAAACGAGCCGGATTGCGAAAAGCTATGCAGATACACTTGAAAATTCCACTGTTCCATGCTATACTATATGTATGAGCATCTGAATAATCGACCCATCTCGAGAAAGGAGTGGCTGCATTTGCAGCCTGCACTTATGGAAAGTACTGTTTTTCCGCTGCCGTTTCAATCCCATCTGATTTTCTGCGTGATCGCCACGATCTTTTTTGTGATCCAGTTTATCCGCATGCGCCGCATGTACCAGCTAGTCTTTGCGGTTGCCGTTCCTGCCACCCTGCTGCTGTATATCAACGAAAGCCGCACCTGGTTCTACGGCATCGGCGTATTTGAACTGGTGATGCTGATCCTTGCCATTGTAACCGTATGCATCGACCACACCCGGGCAAAAAAGAATGCCCCCAAGGGCAAGACCGACGAGGAAGCAAAGGCATGAGGCTTGTGATTCTGGATTGGGCAACCATGACCGCCCATGAGGATCTTTCCCCGGAATGCTTCCGCCCCTTTGCGGATGAGATCGACTGCTACAGTCTGACAAGCCCCGGGGAGGCTGCCGCCCGGATCGGGGACGCAGAGCTGGTGCTGTGCAACAAGGTGCCTATTACCGGAGAAGTTATAGAAGCATGCCCCAATCTGAAGTATATCGGGCTGTTCGCCACCGGCTACAACAATGTGGACATTCCTGCCGCTACCGCCCGGGGCATCCGGGTCTGCAACGCTGGCAGTTACTCCACCAACGCCGTGGCACAGCTGGTATTTGCTTTCATGCTGGATCATTTCAGCAAGCTGCCCCTGTATAACCTGGACGTGCGGCAGGGCAAGTGGTGCACCTCCCCGACCTTTTCTTATTTCCCCTACCCTACCATGGAACTGGCAGGGAAAACCCTGTCCGTCATCGGCTTTGGCAGCATCGGGAAAGCCGTTGCAAAAATCGCCGACGCGTTCGGGATGCAGGTACTGGTCAGCACCCGTACCGTACCGGCGCATGCTCCCTACCCTATGGTCACCCTGGCAGAGGCATTTGCAAGGGCGGATGTGCTGACCCTTCACTGTCCTCTGACAGAGGATACCCGCCAGCTGGTCAATGCCATTCGGCTGGGCAGCATGAAGCCCTCCGCCATTCTCATCAATACCGCCCGGGGCGGCGTAGTGGCAGAGCATGACCTGGCAGAGGCTCTGAACAATGACGTCATCGCCGGCGCATACCTGGACGTGTTGCAGCAGGAGCCCATGAACCCGGATACGCCCCTGCGGCATGCGAAAAACTGCGTCATCACGCCCCATATTGCATGGGCACCCCTGGAGACCCGGCAAAGACTGCTGGGGATCGTGACGGATAATTTACAGCATTTTCTTGCGGGAAATCCGCAAAATCTTGTAAACTGAGGTTGAATACATTGAATATTTCTGAAAAAAAGCGTGTGGTTGTCAAGCTGGGTTCCTCCACGCTGACCCATAAAACCGGCAGGCTGAATCTGCGGCGGATGCACAATCTGATCCGGATCCTGGCAGACTTGCACAATGCGGGCAAGGAGATCATTCTGGTATCCTCCGGTGCCATTGCGTTGGGCTGCGGCAAGCTGCGGCTGCTGGAGCGACCCAAGGATACCCCCACCAAGCAGGCTGCTGCTGCCGTAGGACAGTGTGAGCTGATGGATATGTACGATCAGCAGTTTGCAAACTACGGGATCACCGTAGCCCAGATCCTGCTGACCAAAACCATTCTGGAAAACGAACGGATCAACAACGTAAAAAACTGCTTCCAGCGGCTGCTGGACATGAACGTGATCCCCATTTTCAATGAAAATGATACAGTCGCCATTGACGAGCTGGAATTGGAGATCGGGGAAAATGACTCCCTGTCCGCCATTGTGGCTTCTCTGGTAAACGCCGATCTGCTGGTGATCCTGTCCGACATTGACGGACTGTATTCAGAGGATCCCCGCCGCTGTGAGCATGCAAAGCTGATCCCGGTGGTGGAACATATTGACGCACATATTGAATCCATCGCCGGCGGAGCAGGCACTGCCCTGGGTACCGGCGGTATGGCAACCAAGATCAACGCTGCCAAGATCGCCACTGCTGCCGGCATAGACATGGTGATCCTCAATGGCAGCCAACCGGAGCTGCTGTACGATTTGTTTGACGGCAAGCCGGTAGGCACACGTTTCCTGGCAAAGACGAACTGACGATACTCAACGCTGCCCTGTGCAGCCGACAAGAAAGGATGGTTTATATGACTGACATACTGGAACTGGGAAAACGGGCACAGGCGGCTGCACCTGCCATAGCCGCAGCTGCGCCGGCAGTGAAGAATGCTGCCCTTGCTGCCATTGCGGACGCACTGATCGCCAGAACGGGCGAGATCGTCAAAAAAAATCAGGAGGACATTGAACGGGCAGTTGCCAATGGCATGTCCCAGTCCATGATTGACCGGCTGCTGCTGAATCCCCAGCGTATCGTTGCCATTGCAGCCAGCGTGCGCACCCTCATTGACATGGACGATATCGTAGGCTCTGTGGAGCATGGCACCATCCGCCCCAACGGTCTGCAGATTCTCAAGACCCGGGTACCCCTGGGCGTCATCGGCATTATTTTCGAGTCCCGACCCAATGTGACGGTGGACGCTGCTACCTTGTGCCTGAAAGCAGGCAATGCGGTGATCCTCCGGGGCGGCAAGGAAGCTCTCTGCTCCAACGCCCACCTGGTGGCAGTCATGCGGGAAGCAGTGGAAAGCGCCGGTCTGCCGGCGGACGTGGTGCAGTTCGTGGACGACACCTCCCATGAAACAGCAGAAAAGATGATGCGCATGAATCAGTATCTGGATGTGCTGATTCCCCGGGGCGGCGCCGGACTGATCCGGGCAGTGGTGGAGCATGCATCCGTTCCGGTGATCCAGACCGGCACCGGCAACTGCCACGTATATGTGGACGACAGTGCAGATCTGGAAATGGCAGTTAACATTGTGGACAACGGCAAGACCCAGCGTCCCTCCGTATGCAATGCGGTGGAGAGTCTGCTGGTGCATAAGGACATTGCCCAGGAGGCTTTGCCTCTGATCAAAGCAAGACTGGATCAGCACAAGGTGGTCATGCATGGCTGTCAGACCACCCGCTCCATTCTGGGGCCGGATGTACAGCCTGCCACAGAGGAGGACTATGCCAAGGAATACCTGTCCTATGACATTTCCGTGAAGGTGGTGGACTCCATTGACGAAGCCATCGCCCACATTTCCAGATATGGCACCAAGCATTCCGAAGCCATTGTGACCCGTTCCCTGGAGCATGCACGGAAGTTCCAGACCCAGGTGGACGCAGCAGCCGTTTATGTGAACGCCTCCACCCGTTTCACCGACGGCGGCGAATTCGGCATGGGCGCAGAAATCGGCATTTCCACCCAAAAGCTGCATGCCCGTGGGCCCATGGGGCTTCATGAGCTGACCACGGTCAAGTACCTGATTAACGGAGAGGGACAGATCCGCTGACCGGATCCCCCATAAAGGAGAAGCAGACGTATCATGCCAACAGAAACAGAACAGCGTTTTCCCCGCACCGGGCACAGCTCTCAGAGTGATATTGATAGTCTGCTGGCAGAGCTGGGCTATCATCAGCCCCCACGCCGGGAAGAACCCACACCTCCGGCACAGAAACCGGAACCGCAGCCCATCCGGGAAGCTGCTGCCCCGGCAAAAAAAGAAAAGCCACGAAAAAAAACGGAACCAAAGCCGGAGCCCAAACCGGTAAAGATCATTCAGGAACCGGCGGATCCGCCGCTGCTGGACATTCCCATCCAGCACGCCAAGCCCCTGGTGAAGGACACGCCTCCCCGCAAGCCCCACAGCAAGTCAAAAAAAGCGCAGCCTGCATTGCTGAAAACCCTGCAAAGCGCTCTGGATGAGAACATTGAGGAGATCGAGCTGCTGACCAAGCTGCCAGTGGCGGAGGGTACCTCCCCATCGGAGGCACGCAGGCACCGCCGCCGACAGATCCTGTATTTTTTCATTGGCGTGTTCTTTCTCTTTGCCGCTGTGCTGGGATGTATCCAGATCAGCAAAAGCATGCGGCAAAGGTTCGCAGGCTTTGCCAACAATGAAACGCAGAAGCAGGATTTCGCGGACTTTCTGGAGCCGGTGGTGGTCATGGACATCGCAGACTTCGACTCTGTCAGTGACCTGGATCCGGATCAGATTCTGTCCGCCGCTATCTGGGACTTCATGATTCATGGAGACATGGACAAATACGAACACACCATGGACATTGTAACCGTACCTGCCATTGACATAGAAGCCCATGCAGCAAAGCTGTTCGGAGAGGGGCTGAGCTTTTCGCACCATACCATCGGCACAGGGGATATGCGCTTCTATTACAACTCTGACAACAAATCCTACAACATTCCCGCTGCCCCCTCCTATTTCTCCTACACCCCGTTGGTGGAACAGATCAGCAAGGAGGAGGATCGCTACACTCTGACAGTGGCATACAAGGAGGAAGTCCCCTCCTGGCAGAAGCATGACAGTGCGGCGGAAACAGCAAAGGAAATGGAGTTTGTGCTCCAGGAACTGAACGGCGCATACATTCTCCGTTCCGCAAAGAACATCTCCACAGAAGGCACATTATAAGCAACACCCGGCAGCTTCTCATGAAACTGCCGGGTGTTTTTGCATAGACAAGGCTGCACAATCCTACAGTACTGCCCTGAAGCAGGTGCAGCCCACAGAATGGCTCTGCGGGCTGCATGCGTTTGGTTCAATAAAGATTGGTGGATCAGCCCCAGGGACGATTTCCGCCGCCGCCGGATTCGCTGACAGAGGTACCGCCGGAAATGGTTCCCCCGTAACCGCAGCGGTTGGTGCCGTCCTGGCTGCCAAAGTAGGTAACGCCGCTGAGGGTACCACCGGTGTAGCAGCTTACGTTGCTCTCTGTGGAGCAGAGCACCATTTCCTGGGATGCATTCGGCAGCGTAAAGGTTGCGATCACCGTACCACTTGCATTGGTAAAGGTGATGGTAGAACCAGCCGAAACGGATGTAGTAGACAGGAACGCCTTGTTGGAAGGATATTCAAACATACTACTGCTGCCCGCAGCAATCACAGTGCCGCCGTTGTAGGTGATGGAATAGCCGTCGCCGCAGTCCAGAGGGCCGTTGCCGCCGCCAGTCTGGGAAACGAATACATAACCGCCATTGAAAATCATCTCTCCGTTGGAGTCCAGTCCGTCCCCTGCTGCACTGACAAAGGTATAGCCACCGTTGAAGGTCATGCTGTAGCTGCCGCCGCCGACGCTGCCGCCGCCCCAGCCGCCGCCCCAGCCGCCGCCCATGCCGCTGGAGTCTGCACCGCCTGCTGCATTGTAGGCGTCATCCTTGGAGGTTACCATGACGGTGCCGCAATTCTGCACAATTGTAAGACCCTCAACTCCCTCATAGGAATAGGTGACGTTGATCCAGGGTGCATCATAGCCGCCGGTGGTGCTTTCCCCGATGGTCAGGTTATGGTCGGAATGCATGCCGTCATCCGCAGAAGCCAGGGTGATATTGCCCCCGTTGATGGACATATTGCCGCCGCAATGCAGGGAGTCGTCTGTGGAATCAATGTTCAGCGTGCCGCCGTTGATGATCAGATCACCGCCGCTCAGATATGTGGTGCCGTCCGTATCATACAGACCCACTGCCTTGATGCCCTTGACGCTCAAGTCAACCTTATTGTTGTTGCCGTCCTGCATACCGCCGCCCCAGCCGCCGCCACCGCCGGAGGAGCCGGAACCAGTGTAGCCGTGACCCTGGTAGGTATTGATGGTCACGTTACCACCGTTCATGGTAAAGGTCTGCTCTGCCTGGATGCCGTCTCCACTCTTGGATGTGATATCCACTGTGCCGCCGGTAATGGTCACATAGCCCTTGCCGGTATCCGTGCCGGAGGACTTAATGCCGTCGCCGGAGGTGGATGTCAGCTTCAGATCCAGTGCGGAATAATCCGTATCATCCGGATCACCGATCCGAACGGAATCCTTCCCCCGCAGGCAGTCATCCACTGCATTGACGGTCACAGAACCATTCCAGATCTTCAGATCATCCTTGCTGACAATGCCGTCCTGGTAATTGCCGTTGACGATCAGCGTGCCCTTGCCTTTGATCTTCAGATCATCCTTGGAATAAATAGCACCGCTATCGCTGTCCGCATTGGTATAGTTGGTACCATCAGAAATGGTACTGGTGGTACCGTTCTTGGCAGTGATCCGGCACTCGTCTCCAACGCTTGCAACATAAATAGGAGAATCCGCCGTATTGGTCAGCTCTATGCCGTCCAGCACCAGCTCTACAATGGCGTCCGCATAGGTTGTCTTATCCACGTTCACCACGATCTGCCCGCCGGTCATGGAACCGGTTACATTATAAATACCAGGCTGGGTGATGGTTGCAATGGTGCTGCTGGTCAGCTCCACGCCCTCGCCGGATACTGTCAGACTGGAGCCATTCAGCTGGACGCCTGCTTCCGTGGTAACAGTCCCGGAGCCGTTCAGTGCCTCTACCCCAGTGAAGGATGCGTCAGCGCTCATCTGGAACACGCCGGTGGCGTCCGCACTGTGCTTCATCTGCTGACCGCCGGTATACAGGCTGTATGCGGCGGAGGTTGTCAGATCCGGACTGCTCAGCAGCACATAGTCAAACTTCTTGTTGGGGGTTGCTGCATAAACGGTTGTAGCACCGGACTTGACTGCAATCTCATTGCCCTTTGTCCACTCAGCCGCATAGGTCAGCAGCATGCAGCCCTGGGATGCACGCACAAGCGCAGCCTGGCTGTCTGTGGCGGTTGCACAAACAGAACCGCCGGTAATATTCGTAGCGGTAATGCTGGTCAGACCCCGGTCGCCACATGCCAGCAGGGTACCGGCAGAAATGTCAATGGTGGTTTCCGCCTGAATAGCATCATTCCCTGCCTTGACGCTTACATTGCCGCCGGAGATATTCACATCCGCCTTGGTAGATTTGATGCCGTCTCCGGTGGCGTTGACCTTCACCGTACCATCCTTGATGCGCACACTCTGCTTTGCCCGGATACCGTCCATCTTGGTGGTGGTATTTTCCGTAATGACAGTAATATCACCGCCGGTGATTTTGAGATCGTTGTTGCAGTGGATGCCATACTGGGTGGATGCGGTCACAACCAGTGCACCCTCTCCCTTGATGGTCATGTCATCCTTGGCATAAATGGCTGCGGTATTTTCTGCATAGGTGGCGCCGTCGTACACATAATTGGTGGTACCTGCAACCAGGTTCAAAGAGGTGTTTTCCGCATTCTCAATCAGGATCGGGGCAGCGGAAACGCCGGTGATGTTCACGCCGTTGAGAAACAGCTTGACGGTTTCAGCATCCGCCACAATATCCGGTACATTGACTATGATCTGTCCATCCGTCAGAGTACCGTCAATATAATAAGTACCGGATGCGTCAATGGTCACCGTTTTATTACTGTTACTCAGCGTAGCGTGATCCCCCTCTACTTCAATGGAAGTGTCCTTCAGGTGGATATATGTAGCCTCAGCCTGCGGGGTGGAAGCCAGCACCTGACGCTTGAGCAATGCAAGATCTACGCTGTTCAGCACACCGTCTCCGTTGAGATCCCCGTTTTCTGCTGCCGTTGCAGTGAGGGTCGCTTTCCGGATCAGATACTGCTGCAAAGCGGTCACATCCTTTGCGTCCACAGTGCCGTCCAAGTTTACATCGCCTGCAACCGTGGCTGCTGCACTGACGGATGCGCCGGTGCGAATCACACCGCTGGTACACAGAACGCTCAACGCCAGCATACCGGCAAGCATTCTGCGCCTGTTTGCTTTCCCAGACTTCATGATCATCTACTCCTTTATTCAATCATTTTGGCGTGCCGCATGGGCTTTCTGCGGCATTGCCTTGACACGGGGATACGCCCCGGGTTCTGCCAATATACATAGTATAATGCCCCATTCTTAAAATAGTCTTAAAAAGCAGAAGCATACTGCAAAAAAGTATACAAATTCCGCCATGCAGGTTTATAGCTTTTGGGCAACACCACCGAGAGCCTGCTCCGTACAATACTGCCTTTCTGCACAAAGCGGGCTCCCGTTTTTCTACGAATGTCACAATTTTCGTAATGGCGATCCTATGAAAAAAGGATGAAAAGCAATTGAAAGTGTATATATACTTGTGAAAACCGGCAAAAAGCACACCATTCTTAAGACTATTTTAAGAAACCCTTGATAGAATAATGACAAGAAAACAGCAGAAGGGAGGTACTGCCTCAGCAGTAGGACAATGGGGAGGAACACTGCTGGACAAACACGCCTATGGCAATTCGTACTTTTCAGCGGCGGGAAGTAAAATTCCTGCTTTCCAAAGCGCAGTATGACGCACTTCAGCCCATTCTTCTGGACTATATGAATCCGGACAAATACTGCGTGAACGGCAAGGAATACGGGGTCTATAATGTATATTACGACACCGATGACAATTTCCTGATCCGGGAATCCCTTGCCAAGCCCTATTACAAGGAAAAGATCCGGCTGCGCAGCTATGCCTCGCCTGCAGGACCGGAGGACACGGTTTTTCTGGAGATCAAGAAAAAGATCGGCGGCATTGTAACAAAGCGCCGGGTGACCATGACCCTGCAGCAGGCAAATGCCTACATACAGACCCGGGTCAAGCCTCAGTCGGAAAAGTTCCTGCAAATGCAGGTGCTCAAGGAGCTGGACGTTTTCCTCAACAACTATGCCGTTTCCCCCAAGCAGTATATCAGCTACCAGCGCTCCGCCTTTTTCGGCAAGGACAACAGCGACTTTCGTCTGACCTTTGACCGGCAGATCACTGCCCGGCGGGAGGATATTTCTCTTGCCTCCGGCAATTACGGAAGCCAGATCATCCGGCCGGATCAGCGGCTGATGGAGATCAAAGTGACCGACTCCATTCCCAAATGGCTCTCCGATGCCTTATCGGAGCTGAACATCTACAAAACCAGCTTTTCTAAGTACGGCACTGCTTACAAGCAGTATATCCGAAGCAAAATCGAAGAAGATAGGAGCGTAATGATTTATGCCTGAAAACATTTTTGGAATCAAGTCCATTCTCACCGCATCCACCATGACCATCGGAGAATTTCTCACCTGTATTCTCTGTTCCGCCCTGTTGGGCTTTCTCATCAGCCTGATCTACATATTCACCCACCGGAAGACCGGCTACTCCCAGAGCTATGTGCTGACCATGACCATGCTGCCTGCCATCATCGCCGTAATCATCCTCATCATCGGGGACAGCGTATCCAGTGCACTGAGTCTGGCAGGCGCATTTACTCTGGTGCGGTTCCGAAGCGCTCCCGGCGACCCCAAGGACATTGCTTATGTGTTCTTTGCAATGGCGGTGGGTCTGTGCTGCGGTATGGGATATATCGGCTGCGCATTCCTGTTCTTCCTGCTGCTGGGTGTCATCATGTTCGTGTTGAATGCAGTGCATTACGGTGCCCCGAATGTCAGCGATATGACCCTGAAGATCACCATTCCGGAAAATCTGAACTATATGGGTCTGTTTGACCGGGTACTGACGGAAAATACCACCTACTGGCGGCTCAAGCGGGTCAAGACCACAGACTTCGGCACCCTGTTCGACCTGGTTTACAGCATCAAGGTGAAAAATGGCATCGACCAGAAGAAATTCATTGACGATCTTCGGGCACTGAACGGCAATCTGAACGTAACCCTGGTACTGTACAAGTACGACGACAAGATCTATGAAAAATGATCCATCACAGGGCTGAGGGCGCTGCATGCGTCCCCGGCCTTGCGGTGTTTGCTGCCGCCCGGCTGATGAACAGGGCGGAGAAATGGGGAACCAATATGAAACGTATGCTTGCATTGCTTGCCACCTGTGCCATGCTCTGCACGCTCGCAGCCTGCGGACAGCAGGAGGAAAACTCCGCTGCTGAAAGCGGGAATGCAGCCCCGACAGATTCTGTGCAGGATTCCGCAACAGACAGCAAACCGGCAGATTCCACAGCACCGGAGGATTCCTCCAAAGCGGAGGAATCCGGCAGCGACAGCCAGAAAGATCCGGATGCACCGGAACATTCCGAATCTAGCGGAACGGATTCCGCTGTACAGTCCCCGGAGCACAATGGGGACACTCCCTCCGGTCCTGGCACCGAAAACAGCCAGCCGGACAATCCCTCCGGCGAGCAGAAGCCTGCCGCCTCCACACCAACGCAGCAGGAGCAGCAAAGCCCGACGGCAACCACCGCTGCCCAGGAGGATTCCACCCCTGCATCAGACGTCAAGACCATCACCCTGTTGGGAGACAGTGTGCGCTTTGAAGGCAAGGGCATTGCCGCCCGTGGCTCCAAGGTGGGCATCACCAAGGGCGGCACCTACCGGATCAGCGGCAGTCTGTCCGACGGACAGATCGAAATCAACACGGAAAAAAAGGTGGTGCTGCAGTTGGATGGGGTGTCCATCAAAAACTCCGCCGGTTCCGCCATCAACGTAATCAACGCCAAGCGGGTGAATGTGGAGCTAATGCCCGGAACCGTCAACAGCCTGGAGGACGGCAGCGTACAGCACGATGCGGACAAGGGGACGTTGTTCTCCAATGACACGCTGGAGATCGGTGGCAGCGGCACTCTGAACATCCGCTCCAACTACGCCCACGGCATTGCCAGCGACGATGATATCATTGTCAACAGCGGCAGGCTCCACATCGTCTCCACCAAAAGCGGACTGTTCGCCAACGATGATATTACCATCAATGGGGGCACACTGTACTGCGATGCGGGCACCAACGGCATCAAGTGCAAGAACACCATTTCCATCAACGGCGGCACTTCTGTGCTCATGGGAGGCACCCGGGAAGAAAAGGGCGCCGTGATTGCCATAGGCGGGCTCACCATCAACGGCGGCACCCTGTACGCAGTGGGAAACACCTGTACCCTGCCCCTTGCATCCTCCGGTCAGAATGTGGTAGCTGTGAATTTTGCTTCCGCCCTGTCGGCGAATATGCTGACACGGATCGCATCCGGCTCCAGTCCCCTGTTCACCCTGTCCTCCCCGAGAGCCTATAAAACCGTGCTCTATTCCGGCAGTGGTCTGCGAGAGGGCGCATCCTACACAGTTTCCACCGGCGGCATGGTATCCGGTGGGAATACTGCTGACTATGTAACCACCGGCGGCACCTACAGCGGCGGCACGGATCGAGGTACATACAAAACCACCGGCAGGGTTTCAACCTTTTCCGTTTCCT
>NC_021039.1:1403-9527 GCF_000210095.1 Ruminococcus champanellensis 18P13 = JCM 17042 | reverse complement strand
TAAACAACTCCCCGAAGGACGTGTGTCTTTCGGGGAATCTTTTGTTTTCCGACTGCTGCAATTGACTTTCCCCTCTTTTTTTGGTATGATTAACGTATAAGTAAACTTGTGCAGGATTCATGAAATCAATCGAAGGGGATCGGAATGCAAGAAAGAAAAAGAATTGCGGTTATCATGAATGAGAGCGAAAGCGTCTATCAACAGCGCATGCTCAAGGGGATCATTACCCAGGCGTACAGTCTGAATTGGGATGTGGCGGTATTTTCCTGTCTGACCAATTACTATTACGACTGTGCACACCAGACCTCCGAGCATAATATTTTTGCTCTGATCAACTACAAGAAGTTTGATGGGCTGCTGTATGCCCGCAGTACCATCCGGAATGCGCATCTGCAGGAGAAGCTGGATGCTGAGCTGCGGCAGAATTGCCAGATACCCATCGTTCTGCTGGATGAACCCAGCGACACCCTGCCCTATGTGCTGACGGACGACTGCTCCGCCTTCCGGCAGCTGACGGAGCATTTTATCACGGTGCATGGCATGACGGATATTTACTGTCTCACCGGATTCCAGGGAAACCCTCTGGCAGAGCAGCGGGTCACAGGCTATCGTCAGGCACTGGAAACCCACGGGATTCCCTATCGGCAGGAGGCCGTATTCTACGGGGACTTCTGGTCCTCCTCCGGGGAGCAGCTTGGTGCCCGGCTGGTGAACAAGGAAATCCCCATGCCCCAGGCCATTGTCTGTGCCAACGATGCCATGGCCATTGCCCTTTGCAATTATCTCACCAATCATGGGATCCAGATCCCGGAACAGGTTGCCATCAGCGGCTATGACGCTACACCGGAATGCCAGGAAAATCTGCTGTCCATGACCTCCTTCATCCGGGCAAACTATGAACTTGGGGTCTGCGCAGTCAGTCGGCTCTATACCCTGCTGACGGGGAAACAGTGTACCAATGTGCAGTCCCCTACCGCCAGCATTGTTACCGGAAGAAGCTGCGGCTGCGGAGACGACCTCCAGCACCTGGCACAGGAAATGGCATACCACAAGAAAATTGCCAACTATGAAGGTCTGTACAAAAACAGCAACATGGCTGTGTCTCTGACGCTGGCGGAAACCATCGACACCTGCATGAACCAGGTGTACAGCCACCTGTATATGATCCGGGATTACAAGGAATATTACCTGTGCCTGTGCGAGGACTGGGCTGGCAGCTGCGATGTGGCTGAGCCAACTGCTTACCGGAAAACCGGATTCCCGGAGAATATCACCATCAAGGCAGTGGTGGGGGCATCCGGAGATCTGCGGGATTACAGCTTTCCGGCAAAGGATATGCTTCCGGCACTGGTGGAAGAACGGGAGGAGCCAAGAGCCTATTACTTTACGCCCCTGCATCACAACGACCGGTTCTTCGGCTACTCTGTGATCTCCTACGGCAGCACGCCGGACTGCTACGATGAGATCTACTGTCGGTGGAACGCCACCATCAGCACTGCCATTGAATTTATCCGGGTACAGAATTTTCTCAAAAGCATGTACAACCGGGTGCATTTATCCGCCATCCGGGATTCCCTCACCGGAATTTATAACCAGGAGGGATTCCGCCAGGCGTTGCAGCAGCAGTATAACCGGGCACGGGATCAGGAACTGTCCCTGCTGGTCATGATCGCCAACATAGATGATCTGCGGCAGATCAACGATACCTATGGGCATCTGGAGGGGGACAATGCCATCATTGTCTTTTCCAACGCCCTGACCAACACCTTTACCAGCAATGAACGCTGTGCCCGGCTGTCCGGAGATCAGTTTGCAGTGGTGGGCAGCGGTGAATACGATGCCGATGCGGAGACCCGGTTCACCAATGCCCTCAACAGCTACCTGGAGCATTACAACCACAGCAATACCCAGGTGCCGAAAATCACTGCCAGTCTGGGTTTTTTCTGCGGACGGATCCCGCCCCAGAGCGGACCGGATTCCTTGGTGCAGATTGCATTGAATCAGATGGAGCAAAACAAGCTCCAGCGCCGCACGGAGCGCAGCTCCCCCTATTATGCAGAGTTTTCCAAGCTACGGGAGAAGATCTACGCCACCCCTGCCTACAACTGGAGCATTGACGCCATGTGCAAGGAAATGATCCTGAGCCGGGGGTATTTTCAGAAGCTGTACACCCGCTGCTTCGGCATCAGCTTCACCCAGGATGTAATCAACAGCCGCATTGCCCATGCCAAAAAGCTGCTGGCGCAGACGGATCAGAGCATTGCTGTGATTGCGGAGAAAAGCGGCTATGATAATTATGTACATTTCATGCATCAGTTCAAGAAGATCGTGGGCATCACGCCCACGGATTATCGACGGAAAAAACGCCAAGCATAACGAAAAACAGTCCGGAAGGAATTATCCTCCGGACTATTTCTTTTTTAAGGCAACACTGCACAAAGATTGCGGAGTGTTGCCTTAGCTTTACTTTGCAAGCAGTCTGCGCAGCAGAACCAGATCAAATGCGTTCACTACACCATCTCCGTTCAAATCCGCCCGTACTGCCTGGTCTGCCGCCAGAGCTGACCGACGGATCAGGTGCTTTTGCAGCAGCACTGCATCGGAAATGGACACGCTGCCGTCTCCGTTTACATCCCCCTGGATGGACTTGACCTGCTCCACAGCCAGAACCGTATAGTTGACACAGCCGGCAGACTGACCATTGGTACCCAGGGTGATCTTCTCCCCGGCAGCCGCATCCCGGCTGTACAATACAAAGGATACATCCTTATCATTGGCTGCGGTCAGTTCTGTTTTGCTCCAGGTAGAAAGCCATGCTGGTACGATTGCGACTCTGGAATCCAACAGCACATACACAGTCATGTCCGCACCGGCAGTAAAGGTTGCCAGATCTGTGTCCACATTCTTGGAATCACAGGCAGTCAGCAGCGCTTCCGCTCCCTGCAGCTGTTCCGGCAATGCCGCATACACCACGTCCCGGTCGCCGAACAGCAGACTGCCGACACCGGTATTGGTTCCCAGCTTCCAGTTCTGATAATGCGCTGTATCCAGCACCTGTACATCCCGGAACAGAGTGCCGTTCATGGGATCCACAACGATCTCCAATGTCCACTTTTGATTATCGCTGCCGTCACATGCCCACTGTACCACATTGGCGCCATTGTCCGTGGAGCCGCCAGTCACGCCGATACAGCTTGCGTCCTTAGTAGCCTTGGTGGTAATGGTATAGCTGCCGTCCCCGTTGTCCACCAGCTTGAACAGCTGGGCATCGCTGTGGGTATTGCTGTAAATGCCGATATTGGTGCCATTGTCCGTCTTGCCGTAGTCCAGATCCAGCAGATAGGTATTTCCGTCCCCGACCCGGGAATAGAGATAGTAATAGCCATCTCCTCCATCCCGGAACTGCCAGCCGTTTGCCGTGCCGTTGCCCTGCTGCACGTTGGTGCCGTTGGCTGCTGTACCATCAGCCACCTCCAGGCACAAACTACTGTTCACATTGCGGATCCGGTAGGTGTGGGTAGTGTCGATGACTGCGCCGGTCTTGCCGGGCACCACCGGTGTGCCGCCCAATACGGTCACTGTGGGTCTTGCCGGCAGAGGCTGATCCGAGCCAAGATAGAAGCTGGGGTGGGGCGGCTGGTTGTAGGCGATATTCTGCCCTGCCACCTGGGTTCTGTATTGTACATCATGCATCAGCGTGGTGATCCGATAGTCCGTATCATAGGGCGTGCAGTAAATCCGGATGGACTTGCCGTCACTTGCCCGGACGATCAGTTCTTCCCGCCAGTCCCCGAACAGATCCGCTGACAGACAGGGTGTGCCCTTGGTGGTGTTGCAGGTATAGTATCCGTCCGTCGTCAGAAGGGTGGTCAGCGTGCCGTCCGTCTTGACCTTGCTGATGGTTGCAGGGGAATCCGTATAGCCGTCCAGGATCTCACGCTCCAGATCCCCGTCCCAATAACTCAGGAAATTGATCGCCGGACGACGCATAGAAAGCTTGGTACCGCTGCCGTTGAATACGTCATTGCCAAGTCCCCAGAATTCCGCACCGTCATTGCCTGCCCAAACGTTGTCCGCACAGCATCTGCCGGTATCACTGCTGCCATCCACATGGAAAATGGTCTGACCGGTTTTGCCGTCCAGCAGGGATACCCCGTAGGGCTTATCCTCATGGCAAACCCAAACCTCGATGCCGGGACGGTTGGGAAGCAGATCGCCCACGTGCAGCGCATCTCCATGTCCCTTATTGGTGCACCACAGCACCTTCCCGTCATCATCCAGACAGGTAGCACCCAGGATCAGCTCCTGCTTGCCGTCACCATCCACATCCGCAGGCATACAGTTGTGGTTGCCGTCCCCATACCCCTGCGCAGAGGAGGAGTTGCCCGTATCAAAATACCAGCGCTGTTTCAGCTTCTTGTCCACCACGTCATAAGCGCAGGCCGTCATCCGGGTATAATAGCCCCGGACAGTGACTGCGCTGGGACGTTCCCCGTCCAGGTACATCACCGCACCCAGGAACCGATCCACCCGGTTGCCGTATTTATCTCCCCAGGCTGAAACCGTGCCCCGCCCCGGGTTGTAATTGATGGTATCCAAAGCCGCACCGGTCTTGCCGTCAAACAGGGTCAGATATTCCGGCCCCGTCAGGATATAGCCCTTGGAATTCCGGTATACCTTGGAACCGTCCCCGATCACCTTGCCGGTGCCGTCCACTGTGCCGTCGGAGGTTTTGCATACCAACTCGGCAATGCCGTCCAGATCGTAATCCGCCACCAGCATCTGGGTGTAATGAGCTCCGGCACGGATGTTCCAACCCAGATCGATCCGCCAAAGCCGGGTGCCATCCAGCTTGATGCAGTCGATATACACCTTGTCTGTTTTGCCGCCCTTGGAGTTGTCCTGGGAGTTGGAAGGATCCCACTTCAGAAAGATCTCATACTGCCCGTCGCCATCTGCATCGCCCACAGAGCAGTCATTGGGCGAGTAAGTACAGCCGCTGCTGGTGGGCGGATCCAGATTCAGCTGAAAATAATTGGTGTTGGAGGTCAGCTTACAGGTATCATTGGTCTGCACCGTTCCGCCGGAAAGCATTTCCACCCGATAAGTATCGCTGGCGCTGCCGCCCTTGTCCAGATAGCTGGTGGCATCGCCCGCATCGCTGGTGTACACCAGGGTATTGCCCCGGTACAGCCGGAACACTGCATCGTCCGGATCGTTGGCAAGGAACCGCCAGTTCACCAGCATGCCGGAACCGGTATTGATGGCGCAAATGCCCCGATCCAGGTTCTCCACCACACAGCTTTTGTCTGCGGCAGCGGCGGTGGGCACTCTATGGCTCATACCCATCGCTGCCAGGTTCAGACCCAGCGCTCCTGCCAGAAGCAAGGAACCGATTTTTTTCATACATTCATCCCCCTATTGTGTCTGCTTGTTTTCTGTTGCAGCTATGCCTTCTTTGGGCATGCTATCATTGTAACACATCATTTGTACATTTTCAATTCACAATTGGGGTATTTTTATGCACAATTGTGCCATATTTCATGCTACAGAAAAGTCGAAAAACGAAGAATTGCAGGGGAACAGATATTTTCAGCTATTTTTTTGTTTAAACATGACCCATTTGCCTTCTGAAATTCGTTTATATGTGTGAAGGCGATAAAATGATTTTACTATTATTTTACATGGTAAAGAGGAGGAAGTCATGGCATGCGGTATAGATAGCATACCAGGCAAATTCAACTGGATGGCTCAACCGCCTATACCTATGATATCTGCACTGCATCCAATGACTTGATTCTGGTGATAGATTGTTCTGCCAACGAAACGCTGGTAAAATGCTCATTCACATGCTGTCCGATGATGCCGTTTCACCATTGCATGCATTGGACATTGTCCGGAAATACCCGGACTCCTGATTTGCCTCGCCGACATTCTTTTCCCATATTTAACAAAGCCCCGATTTCACCAGAATCGGGGTTTTCCCCTTTTTGGAGACGATGGACGTGCATCTATTGAGAGACGCAGTTGAACAATTCATGATACAAAGCATTTCCGTTGAACCGTTCGAGCATTGGGACACTTGGTTTGATTGATGATTACTTTTGTATACATGCAAATTAGAAATAATCAGAGATCTTCACAAATTTTACTTGACTTTTCCCGATTTTGATATACAATAGAATTAGTAGAGATGAAAAAATAACGAGTTTGAAAGGAGTTGTTTTATATGAAAAAGAAGTTCGCTCAGATGTTATCCTTTGGAATCACCGTTGCTGCCATGGCGAATTTGGCAGTCAGCGTGCAGGCAGCAGATCTACCCTATTGCTGGGGTACCACTGACAGCGATGTATTCAGCAATATGCAGCAGCTGGACGACAAAGGCATGATGGCTTGGGTCGGGAAGTCTTATGGCGCACAGGATCACTACAAGGTGTTGGCAAAGGAAAATTCCAGTGACACTGCATGCAGTTCCTTTTATGTGGCATACATCAACGAAAATCAGCTTCGCTTTACGCTGCGACCAGGCCTTAATGCATACTATCAGGCGGTGGAAATCATCAAGCAATACTACCCGAATCTTGCGTGCGGTAAATATTCCTCTGAATCCGATGCATACCTGTATCGGATTGTGGATCCTTTTGCCCCCGAGGGCACTTATGAATTACAGAATTTGCAAACAGAAGTCAGCTCTGCTGAGACTGCCGACGCTCTCATGCGTGATCTTGCAAAAGCCGGACTTATCTCCGAGTTTTATTCTTGGGGACAGACCGCACGTTACTATGAGGTACAGAAGCTCCGAAGCGAAAGCGGGCTAACCTATCACAGTGATACCGATGTGTCTTGGACCGCAGTTGAGGATTACCTGCGTGCCAAAGGACTGGATTGGACAGTTGTAAAGCATGACTATTATTATCAAATCACGCCGAAAGAGACATGCGCCTTTGAAACAGAATTTGCGCTCGCAGCAGATCTGTATGAAGCCTATAACCTTCAGCCGGAATATCTCTGTCCCGAAAGCATCACGAATTCTGTACTGGGCACAAACAGCCTGGCAGTAGACGGAGATATCAATCTGGACTGCAGCATTGATATTGCGGACACTGTCCTGCTTGCCCGGTTTATTGCTGAAGATCAAGAGATTGAGATCACCAGCACCGGTATTGACAATGGTGATCTGGACAAGGACGGCAGTGTTACCATGTCGGACGTATCCGTTCTGCTGCGACAACTGGCAAATCTGGATTAATTCTGCCACACAGCATTTTCCAATAGTGCTAACCGCCGATGTGTTTGCAGCACATCGGCGGTTTCTTTTCTGTTTGAACACAGAGGCGTCCCAAAAATTCTGCACTTTCTTTTCAAAATAGCTTGACAGATCCAAAAAACTTTGTTATAATGTAACTCATGTGAGACATTAGCTCAGTCGGTAGAGCATACGCCTTTTAAGCGTAGGGTCGAGGGTTCGAATCCCTCATGTCTCACCATAAAGAGGCTACAAAAAAGATGTAGCCAAAGAAAACCCCGATTTTATCGGGGTTTTCGCCATTTATACGGCGAAATTTCAGCAAACGATTTTGTAGATATAAAAAAGGTATTTTCCCTTTGTAAGAGGTTTTGAACTCTCACACAACCGAATAATGATACGCAAGGCAGATAGAAATCAAAATCTATCTGCTTTTTTATTACCCTCAAAAAAGGAGAAATCAGATATGCTACAGAAAGAATTAGCCAAGCGCCTCAAGGCTCGGTACGACACCAAGATGGACGGCAACGAATGGCTGGAGGTTTCCTCGGACGGCATCCCCCTATGCCGGATAAAATACAACGGTCAATTTCTAAGCAATGCCGACAAAAATCTCTCGGATGAATACCGCAGTAAAATTGCAGATATTCAGGATGAGATCTCTACGGTGCGAGAATATGTCGGTCTCTACGAGCACGCACCGCAGATGAAAGCCGACGGCGTCTCCGATTACAGACAGCTTGCCGCCTTCGGAGATACCGTGTTGGCGGCGACCTACAACGAAAAGAACGGCTTCATGTTCTGCACATGGAAGCAGAACGCAGACGGCGACTCGGTGTTTTGGGGAGATTACTCGCCGAACTATGAATATGTCAAGG
>NC_021039.1:0-766 GCF_000210095.1 Ruminococcus champanellensis 18P13 = JCM 17042 | reverse complement strand
TTTATGATTGCCAGGGCGACAACACGCAAAGATTGTGCGGTAGATGCGCCAACAGATTTTTCGTCAGATTGCACAGAAATGACGCAGGAATACTGTCGTATTTCAAGGAATTTTTGTGTGATATGACGGAAAATTCGTCAGCAGATGCTGTGCAAAGCCGCCAGGCGTGCTTTGCGTGGTGCCGCCCTTGATAAAGCCATCCTTGCCCGGTTGGGATGTATGTAACATCGCCTACCCATACAGTATTTGGATTAGAAACCTGAAAATTCCGGTTCAGCAGATTCGGTGCAACGGGATGGGAATGCCTGGAGTTGGTGGTGCGCTTGTATGCGAATTTGCGTGCGGATTGGATGTGCAGCTGCCGCATCAGCCGGTAAATCCGCTTTCTGGAGCAGACCATTTTCCTCCGGATCATGTGAAACAGGGTGTCCAGCCCGGAGGCTGGCTGTTGCTGATGCAGGGTAATAAGTTGACGAGACAGTCGCTGATCCTGCTGTTTTCTGGGGCTGATGCCCCGGTGAAGCCAGGCGTAGTAGCCGCTGCGGGAGATTTCCAGAAGTCGGCATAGCTGATCCACAGAGACTCCCGCAGATGCAGACTGGATGAATCTGTATTTGTCCTCTATGGTCTGGAAAGTATGCCGACGGATTTTTTTAGGATCTCGATGACCTCGTCTTTCTGCGCCAGCTGCTTGCGCAGCGCCCTATTTTCCGCCTCCAGATCCCGCTGACGGCGTTCCAGGCGGTTCTGCCGCTCGGTTTCCTTC